>DATCKZ010000021.1:0-1948 GCA_036564175.1 Natronosporangium sp. | reverse complement strand
GCCGGCCTCGGAGTCAGCCAGGCCAGCACTGGCCTGCTGGTCAGCCTCTGGGCCGCGGTGGTGGTCGTCGCGAGCTTTCCCCTGGTCCGACTGACCAGCCGCCTCGGCCGCCGCACCGTCATCGCCGGCAGCCTCGCCGTCTTCGCGTTCTCCAGCGCCGTCACGGCCCTGGCGCCGAACTACGCGGTCGCGGTGGCCGGCCGCACGCTCGGGGCCGCCGCCGTGGGACTGCTGTGGGCGACCGTCAACGCGTACGCCGCCGACCTGGTGCCCGACCACCTGCTGGCCCGCGCCACCGCGGTGGTGCTCGGCGGCGCCATGCTCGGCACGGTGCTGGGGACGCCGGCCGGCCGGTTCGTCGCCGACCACGCCGGTTGGCGGGCGTCGTTCTGGCTACTGGCCGCGGCCGGCCTGGTCACGGCATGGTTGGTCCGGACCGTGGTACCGGCCGGTGCGGCGCTGACGAACGCCGGGTCACACCACCGGGCCAGCTCAGACAGTCCACTCACCCCGGTGGTGGCGGTGACGCTGCTGGCCGCGCTCGTGGTGGCCGGTCACTTCGGTGCGTACACCTACGTCACCCGGCTGGCCGAGCAGCCGGCCTCGCTCCTGCCGGGCGGAATGGCCACGCTGCTCCTCGGCTTCGGCATCGCCTCGGCCGCCGGCCTGACGCTCGCGGGTCGAGCGGGCGAACGGCTGCCCACCGCGCTGGTCGCCAGCACGGCCGGGATCGCGGTCGCCGTGCTCGGACTGAGCATCGCCAACGCGTACGCCGTCGCCGGGGTAGTGGTGGTCTTGGCGTGGGGCCTGGCCTTCGGGGCGCTGCCCCCGCTCGCCCAGACGCGGATCCTGCAGCTCGCCGGGCCGCACCACCGCGCGACGGCCGGGGCGCTCATCCCGGTCCTGTTCAACGGTGGCATCGCCGTGGGTGCGGCCCTCGCCTCCGCGGTGGTCGCCCACCAGGGCGTCGATGCCCTGCCCGTTCCGGCGGCCGGGCTCATCGCGGCGGCGACCGCGGGTCTCGCCGTCACCCATCGCGTCATCGGCCGGACCGCGTAGCGGGCGGGGCCGCCCTCCGTTCCTGACAGCCCACGACCCGTCCTCCGCCGACCGGAGTCAGGGTCGCTGCGGATCGATCATCGTCATGCCGGCGACGGTGGCCTGGTCGAAGCGGGGCAGGAGTGCGGCGGCTTCATCGAGGCCTATGACGCGCTCGATTAGCTCCTGGGGCCGCAGCCGGCCCTGCTCGATCAGGGCGAGCATGGCGGGGTAGTCGGCGGCGGCCATGCCGTGGCTGCCGAGCAGGTCGAGTTCCCAGGCGATGACGCGGGCCATCGGCACCCGGGGGTGGCCGTCCACCGGTGGGAGCAGGCCGATCTGGACGTGCCGGCCCCGGCGGCGCAGGCTGAGGATGGCATCGGCACACGTCTGTTCGCTGCCGACCGCGTCGACGGCGACGTGGCTACCGCCGGTCAGTTCGTGCACGGCCGCCGGGACGTCGGTCCCGTCGGCGACAATCACGTGTTCGGCGCCGAGCCGGGTCGCCACGGCCAGCGCCTCTCGGTTGCGGTCCACCGCCACCACCCGCGCCCCCAATGCGCGGGCGATCATCACGGCACTGAGGCCGACCCCGCCGGCGCCGATGACCGTCACCCACTCGCCTTCGACGACCCGGGCCCGTCCGACCAGGCCGCGGTAGGCGGTGGCGAACCGGCAGCCCAGGCTCGCCGCCGCCGTGAAGCTGACGCCGTCCGGGATCGCCACGAGGTTCGTGTCGGCCGCGGGCACCGCGACGTACTCGGCGAACGAGCCCCAGTACGTGAACCCGGGCTGCTGCTGGTCGGGGCACACCTGGGCGTCACCCCGGCGGCACCACTCGCAGCGGCCGCATCCACAGGCGAACGGCACGGTCACCCGGTCGCCCACCGACCACCGCTGTACGCCCGGC
>DATCKZ010000020.1:0-49801 GCA_036564175.1 Natronosporangium sp. | reverse complement strand
GGTGACGGCGATGGCCGTGGGTCACGGTTGGTCATCCGCGGTGGCGGATGCCGGCGGTGAGCTCGGCGAGCAGTTCGTCACCGGACCAGTCGCGGCGGCCGCCCCGCTCGGCCTGGTGGACCAGGTCCACCAGCCGCTGGTTGACCGGTGCCTGGCGGCCGTGCTTCCGGGCCAGCGCCACGATCTCGCCGTTGAGGTAGTCCACCTCCGTAGCGCGCCCGGCTTCCAGGTCCTCCCACATCGACGAGCGGGCCAGCGGGTCGATCGCCAGCATCCGGCTGGCCACCCGGGTGAACACCGCATCGGGCAGGCTGAGCAGCGCCGGCATCCGGCGCGGCGGCAGTGGTGTCAGCTTGACCGGGGTGATCCCGGCGGCCGCGTAGGCGGCTAGCGCCTCCCGCTGCGCAAGCGCCAGGCAACGCCGGTACGCCCGCTGCGACAGCTCTTCCTTCAACGGCCGGCCGGACAGGGCGTTGACGGCATTGTTGAGGTTGAGCAGGAGCTTCGCCGCTTGCGACCCGGCCATGTCCGCGCGCTGCACCAGCGGCAACCCGGCCCGCTCGAACGCCGCCGCGGCCTCCGACAGGCCGGCATGCTGCTGCACTTCGAGCGCACCCCCGGTGGCGCAGTGGAACCGGCCGGCACCATGGTGGACCACATTGAACCCGACCACTCCGGGCAGCACCGGAGCGCCGGGCAGCCGGTCGCGGAGCAGCTCCGGGTTGCGCAGACCGTTCTGGAAGCTGACCACGACCGCGCCCGGCTTCAGCCGGCCCGCCAGCCGCTCGGCCACCGTGCCGGTGTCCGCCGACTTCACCGTCACCAGCACCAGGTCCGCCTCGACGACCGGGTCGGGCGTTGTCTCGTACCGCGGTGCCGGCACCCGCAGCTCGGTGCCGCGCCAGTCGGTGAGGGTGAGCCCGTGCTGGGCGATCTCCCGGGCCAGCCGCTCCCGGCCGACGAACACCACCTGGCTGCCGGTCGCGGCGAGCCTGCCGCCCACGTAGCAGCCGATGCTGCCGGCGCCGTACACGCAGATCGTCATGGCACCATGGTGCTATTCCGCGGTCGCGGACGCGATCACCCGCCGGGTCAACGGGCCGAACTCCAGCACCCGTACCCCTTCGTCATGGAATGACCGCAGTGCCGCGTCGTCGCCCGGGTCGAGGGCGGCGGCCTCCCGCCACATCGCGTGCTCGACGGCGTGCCAGTCCGGCCGCTCCTCGACCTCGATCTCGACGAAGCCGGCCGCGGTCAACCCGGCTCGCAGGTCGACCGTCCGAAGCCGCTCGGGGACTCGGTTGTCGGACGGGTCGATCGGCTCCCAGCAGGTCAGCACGACTCGACCACCGGGCGCCAGGATCCGGCGGATTTCGTGGAAGGCGGCTGATTGTGGGGCAGCGAAGTGGATGGCGTCGATGCAGATGACGGCGTCCACCGACTCGGCGTCGAGCCCGGTGGCAGCCAGCTCGCCGACTTCGAAGCGGACTTCCCGGCCCAGGCGCAGTGCGAGTTGCCCGGCCTGCCTTAGTGCCTCGCGTGAGAAGTCCACGCCTACCAGCCGCGCCCCGGTTCGGTGCGCGACTTCCAGGCCGTACCCGGCGCGGCCGCAGGCGAGGTCCAGTAGCGTCTGGCCGGGCGACAGCCGTAGTCTCGCGACCACCTCTGCGATCCCGTCCCAGGTGAGCAGGCTGGTGGACAACACGTGGGCGGGCAGGCCGAGGTGCCGTTGCATGATCTCGTCCTTGGCCGCCGACTGGGTCATGTTCGCGTACCACTGATCGAAGTATTCGGCTGATGGAGCGGAAGCGGCGCACATCCGCTCAGCATTGCAGCCACGGCGAGGGCTCGCCAGCTCCGGACCGACGCCTGTAATAGCCCATGACTCGCCCGGCTCAAGCAACGGCGGTGCCCTGGGCGATCGGGTCCCAGACCCGGCGAAAGCCGAGCCCATCGAAGTCCTTTGTGTTTCTGGTGGCGAACTCGTCGACTCCATGGTGGCGCAACGTGAGTGCGAGCCGGACGTCGAACAGCCGACGACGCGCCACCCCTGGCTCGCCAGCGAAGTCCCACACCTTGTCCATCACGGGAGCGTTCTCGATCAGAGCCCAGCGCGGGTTGCGGCGATATGCCTGGCAGATCTCGACGGCATCCGGCGCGCTGAGCGGCCGCTCCAGCACAGCCGGGTTTCGCAGCAGCTGGTACAGCTCCACCAACACCAGCTCGCAGATCGCCACGTCATTGCGGTGGGCGCATTCGGCTAGAAAGGCGGTCGCGGCGGCGTTCTCAGCGCAGTCCTGGTTACTGGCGTACAGCAGGATGTTCGTATCGATGGAGAGCATGCTCGGCTAGCTTTCGTTGGCAAGCGTCCGCCACTGGTCCTCCGGCGCCAGGAACGCGCCCAACCGCCGAGGCTGGGGAGGTCGCCATTCGGTCCCGGCGGTCTCCCGGGGTGGGTAGATCCGGACCATGTACTCCAGCCCGCGACGCACCACCTCGGCCAGGGTGAGCTCCTGCTCCTCGGCGATTCGCTTCGCGTCCCGGTAGAGATCATCGGGAAGCTGCACCTGCGTCCGCACCATGAGTCAAAGTTACATCTACATCAGTTTGGTGGCAACCGGGGAGGGCAACCGAGGAGAGCTGTCGCCCCTGGTGGTCGCCCCGACCTGCGATGCCGCGTGGCCGGCGGTCCTGGGCGGGGGTGAGTCTGCCGATTGTGCCCCAGTACGGGGATGAGCAAGCCACCGAAGTCCACAAAGCTCACCGATAGCGAGGCGCTGCGAGCGGCCGCGTACGGTCAACCCCTTCGGTGTGTTGGTCGCCAACCTCTTCGGTGTGGTGGATGAGCACGCCCGCCGGATCGCGGAGAGTCCTTTTCGCAGCTTCGTTGCGCGCTGGTACGGTGACGACCCCGCGGTGTACGACCCCAAGCAGGACCCTGGAATGAAGGTGGGCCGGTACTTGGCCGGGGCGGGTTCATGGTCGTCGGCGTGCTCATCGTCATCGGTGGGGTAGTCCAGCTCTTCACTGGCTCGGTCATCCGCTGGCCGTGGCAGTCCCGGGCTGGCCGAGTTCATGATTTGCCGCTGCTTGGAGCTGGCCGGTCGGTGGTCTGGTCGGTTGTGAGAGGGTGGAGGGGTGAACCGGCTGGCCAGCGCAAAGTCGCCGTACCTGCTCCAGCACGCGGACAACCCGGTCGACTGGTGGGAGTGGGGTGAGCCGGCCTTCGCCGAGGCCCGGCGCCGCGACGTACCGGTGATGATCTCGGTCGGCTACAGCGCCTGCCACTGGTGCCACGTGATGGCGCACGAGTCGTTCGAAGACCCGGAGGTCGCCCGGGTGCTCAATGAGCAGTTCGTGTCGATCAAGGTCGACCGGGAGGAGCGGCCCGACGTCGACGCGGTCTACATGACCGCCACCCAGGCGATGACCGGCCAGGGCGGCTGGCCGATGACCGTGTTCGCCACCCCGGACGGGCAGCCGTTCTTCTGCGGCACCTACTTCCCGCGCCAGGATTTCCTGCGGCTGCTCGGGGCGATCGCCACCGCCTGGCGGGAGCGGCGGACCGACCTGCTCCGGCAGGGCGAGGCGGTGGTCGGCGCGCTGACCAAGTTCAGCGTCGGCGCCGGCCCGGGTACCCCGCTCACCGCCGAGCTGCTCGACCGCGCTGCGGCCCAGCTCGCCGGCGAGCATGACGAGCAGCACGGCGGGTTCGGCGGCGCCCCGAAGTTCCCGCCGCACATGAACCTGCTGTTCCTGCTCCGCCAGCACGAACGTACCGGCGACCCGCGGTCGCTCGAGATTGTGTTGCACACGTCCGAGCAGATGGCGAGGGGCGGCATCTACGACCAACTCGCCGGCGGCTTCGCTCGCTACAGTGTGGACGCTACCTGGACGGTGCCGCACTTCGAGAAGATGCTCTACGACAACGCGCTGCTGCTGCGGGTCTACACGCACCTGTGGCGGCGCAGCGGCGACCCGGGCGGCGGCCTGCCGGGCCGGATCGCCCGCGAGACCGCCGGGTTCCTGCTGCGCGACCTGCTGCTCCCGGAGGGCGGGTTCGCCTCGGCGCTGGACGCGGACACCGACGGGGTCGAGGGCGCGACCTACGTGTGGACCCCGGCCCAGTTGCGCGATGCGTTGGGCGAGCAGGACGGTGCCTTCGTCGCCGACCTGTTCGGCGTCACCGAGCAGGGCAACTTCGAGCACGGTACGAGCGTGCTGCGGCTCGCCCGGGACATCGACGACGCCGACCAGTCAGTGGTCGAGCGGTGGGCCGAGGTCCGCCGCCGGCTCGCCCAGGCCCGCGCCGACCGGCCGCAGCCGGCCCGCGATGACAAGGTGGTGGCCGCGTGGAACGGGCTCGCGGTCACCGCGCTCGCCGAGCACCTCGCGTTCACCCGTACCCTCACCGCCAGCTCGCCCGACCCGGACCTGGCCGCGCGCCTGGACCGGCTGACCGGCGTGGTCCGCGCCGCCGCCGACCAGCTCAAGCGGCACATTGTGAACGGCCGGCTGCGACGGGTCTCCTACCGGGGCCAGGTCGGCGAGCCGGCCGGCGTGCTCGACGACTACGGCTGCGTGGCCGAGGCGTTCTGCGCGATGCACCAGCTCACCGGCGAGGGGGAGTGGCTGACGCTGGCCGGGCAGCTGCTGGACACCGCGCTCGACCGGTTCCGCAGCCCGGCCGGCGGGTTCTTTGACACCGCCGACGACGCCGAGCGGCTGGTCACCCGGCCGGCCGACCCGACCGACAACGCCACCCCGTCCGGCCTGTCGTCGGTCGCCGCCGCGCTGGTCAGCTACGCCGCGCTCACCGGCGAGACCCGCTACCGGGAGGCGGCGGCAGAGGCACTCGCTACCGTTGCCCCGATCGTCGCGAGCCACGCCCGGTTCACCGGGTACGCGTGTGCGGTCGGCGAGGCGCTGCAGTCGGGGCCGTACGAGATCGCGATCGTCACCGACGACCCGGTCGGCGACCCGC
The DNA here is from genome assembly GCA_036564175.1 of Natronosporangium sp. GTDB lineage: Bacteria > Actinomycetota > Actinomycetes > Mycobacteriales > Micromonosporaceae > Natronosporangium. The sequence goes on along the minus strand of DATCKZ010000020.1, from coordinate 44,817 downwards.
TGGTCCGGACCGCCCGGCGGCTGGCCCCGCCCGGCGCGGTGATCGTCGCCGGCGGGTCGGACCAGCCCGGCGTACCGCTGCTGGCCGACCGGCCGCGGCGCAACGGCGCCAGCACGGCGTACGTCTGCCGCAACTTCGTCTGCGATCGCCCCGTGACTGACGAATCAGAACTCGCGACACAACTCACCGCTAACCGGGCATAAGGCATATACCCGGATACGATCGCCGGGTGACCGGGTTAGCGGCAAGCATCGGCGCGGCATCGCCCGCGAGCGCCAGTGCGATCGCCGACGCCCTGGCGGCCCGCGGCCCCGACGTCGCGAGCTGGAGCGCCGGCCGATCCACGCTGGTGGTGCGGGCGGCGATGCCGGTGGTCCACGAGCTGCCGGGCGGCGCGCTGCTGCTCGACGGTGACGCCTCGCCGAGCACGCTCGCCACCGCGTACGAGCACCGGGGCTGGCGCGGGCTGGTCTCGGGCCGCCAGCCGTACGCGGTGATCCTTGCCGACCTGCACCGGGACGCGCTGCTGCTCGCCCGCAACGGCGACGGCCCGCCGCTCTACTGGGCGCGGCTCGGCCACGCGGTGGTGGCGGCCTCCGAGCCGCTGGCGCTGCTCGCGGCCGGTGTGCCGGCCGTGCCGGACCCGGCCGTCATCGAGCGGTTCATCGCCACCGGCGCCTGCGACGACCGGCCGGAGACCTTCTTCGCGGGGGTACGGCGGGTGCAGCCGGGCGAGGTGGTCGAGGTGACCCGGGACGGGATCCGGGTGTACGAGCCGCCGTCGCCGCCGGTGGTCACCGCCGCAGCCGCGCTCGCCGTCGCGGATCTGACCGGCCAGATCGGGGTACGGCTGGGCTGCGACATCGGCTCGGCGGCGGTGCTCGGCGCCGCGCTGTCACTGGGGGAGCGGCCCCGGCCGTTGCCGGTCTACTCGACCACCTTCCCGGAGCTCGCGGCGGCCGACAGCAGCGCCTACTGTGCCGCGGCGCTGCTCGGCCCGTACGCGCTCGGGGCGGCGCGGCACCGGGCGCTGCCGTTCTTCGCCGACGAGGTGGACGTCGACGCGTACCTGGCCGACCTCGGCGAACCGACCCCGGAGCTGGATGACTGGCTGTGCTGGGCGATCGCCCGGCGGGTCGCCGGTGAGGTGGACGCGCTGGTCGACGCGGCGGCGGGCAGCCACCTGAGCCGGCTCGCGGACCGGATCGCGACCCGGTTCGGGGTCGGGCTGCGGGTGCCGCTGCGGCACGTGCCGGAGCCCGGGCGGCGGGAGCAGCTCACCGAGTTCGTGCAGCGACGGCTGCCGTCGTCGGCGGCCGGGCTGGCGGTCGCGGCGGAGGCGGAGCGGGGGCCGGACGCGCTGCTGATCGGGCTGCTGCGGCGGATGCGGGCGGAGCTGGTGACCACGTTCCTGCAGCCGCGCGGCACGGCGGGCGGGCTGGCGGACGCGCTGAAGCTGTTCGCCGGCGACCGGGTGGACGTGCGGTCGTTGTGGCGGCGGTACCTGGTCGAGCGGTGGCTGCGCACGATCGCCCGGCCGGCCGCGCTGGTCCGTCCTGCCACGAGCTCGGCCGGGCTCGACCGTCCGACTGCGCTTGACCGGCCGGCCGGGTCCCCGCGGTCGGCCCCGTCCCCGCGTGTCGACCATGGAGTTTTGCTGCGGCACGCCGAGCGACACGCCAAAGACCCCCATGATCGACGCGGACGGGGGCGAATGCCGGTCCGGACCGAGGTGCTGGCGGCGGGCGACAAGTTGCCGGAGAAGCTGGCCTGGTACGTCGGAGAGGCGACCGTCGAGCCGCCGGCCGGGCCGTGGTCGGTGCTGCTGGCGGCGAAGCCGGTGGCGGTCATGCAGGACCGGGCCCGGCCGCTGTGGGAGATCGAGCCGGGGTTGCTGGCCCGGGCGCTCAACTGGCTGGTCCGGGGCCGGGGCGGGGCGCCCCGCACCAGCTGGGCGATGCAGGTGGCGATCGACGAGGGCGGGGCGGGGCGGATCGCCGCGGCGGCGGTCGGCGCCGCGCTCGGCCACGGCGGCTGGTACGCCCGGATCGCCGGCCCGGCGGTCTGCGCGCTGCGGGAGCCGAGGGAGGATGCGGTGCCGCCCAGCCACGTCGCGGTGGTGCCGGCGCCGGCCGAGCCGGACCGGGTTGCCGCCGAGGTGGTCGCCGCCTTGCGGACGGTCCTGCCCGACCCGGCGTACCGGCTGCTCGGCGGCGTCGGCGTCGTCTCGGCCCGGGGTGACGTGCTGGGCTGGGCGGCCGGCCCGGCCGGTGGCGAGCCGCCGGCGATCGACGGGGACCCGTTCGGCGCCGAGGAGCAGGCACCGATCACCATCACGATCGGCTGACCGCCTGGTAGAGCAGGATCGACGCGCTCACCGACACGTTCAGCGAGTCGGCCACGCCCCGCATCGGCACGGTCACCTCCGGGAACCCCAGCTCCAGCCAGGGCCGGGAAATCCCGTACCGCTCGTTACCGACCACAATGGCCGTCCGGTCTGGATAATCGACGTCCCAGTACGGAACCGCGGCCGGCCCGGTGGTCGCGAGGTAGACGGTGAACCCGTTGTCCAGCAACCAGTCTGCCGCCTCCGCCGGCTGCTCGAACTCGAGCACCGGAACCCGCAAGTTCATGCCCCGGCTGCCGCGAAACACCTTCGGATGCGTGAGCCGGGTCCGCCGGTTCGTCAACAGTAGACCTGCGCCGCCACAGGCGTCGAGCGTGCGCAACACCGTACCCAGGTTCCCCGGTATCTCGATCCCGTCGGCGACCAGCACCACCGCCCGGGGCCGCAGCGGCACCGCGTCCGGCCGCCATTCGGGCAGCCGGACCAGCGACAGCAGGCCATCCGGCCGGTCGCGTTCGGTGAGCCGGGCGAGCACCTTCGCCGAGATCTGGTACGCCGACCGGGCCCGGCCGGCGAGCTCGCGGGCGCGGACGTGCGCCTCACTGCCGTACGCCGCCCCCGGCGCCCACAGGAACAACTCGATCGCCGCGTCCTGCCGCAGCAGCAGGTTGTGCGCCCACAGCCCTTCGGCAACCAGCAGTTGCCGGTGCTGCGGTCCACGGTGGTGCAACACCGCCCGGACCTGCTTGACCCGCGGGTGCTGCAGGCCGATCTGGGGCAAGCGGAGCGCAGCGGTCGCTGCGGCGGGAATGGCGGTTTCCACGGCTTCCTCGCGAGATGACGGCGGCGACCCGGCCGCGATCGGGCGGGCCGGGATGGGCGGGCAGTCGCTCAGGTCACCGCAGGAAGCTCATGGCGCTCACGGTAGGTACGCCACGCCGAGCCGGTCAACCGGGTTTCAGTAAGCTTGCGACCTGTGGATACGCGGACCGGGCTGCCGGTGGTCGGCATGGTGGGCGGGGGGCAGCTGGCCCGGATGACGCATCAGGCGGCGATCGCGCTCGGTCAGTCGCTGCGGATCCTCGCCACCGACCCGGACGACGGGGCCGCGATGGTCGCCGCCGACGTGCACATCGGCGAGCCGACCGACCTGGCGGCGCTGCAACGCTTCGCCAAGGGCTGCGACGTGGTCACGTTCGACCACGAGCACGTGCCGGCCGAGCACATCCGGGCGCTCGCCGCCGCTGGCGAGCACGTCTACCCGAGCGCCGACGCGCTGCGGTACGCGCAGGACAAGCGGGCGATGCGGGAGCGGCTCACCGAGCTGGACATCCCGGTGCCGCTGTGGCGGCCGGTCGGGTCGGTCGAGGACGTCCAGGCGTTCGCCGAGCAGACCGCGGCCGGCTGGCCAGTGATCGTGAAGGCGGTCCGCGGCGGGTACGACGGGCGCGGCGTCTGGCTGGTCGGGAGCCCGGACGAGGCGGCCACCGTGGTCGCCACCGGGAAGCCACTGCTGGTCGAGGAGCGGCTGGCGCTGCGGCGCGAACTCGCCGTGCAGGTGGCTCGGTCGCCGTTCGGCCAGGTCGCGATCTACCCGGTGGTCGAGACCGTGCAGTCAAACGGGATCTGCGTCGAGGTGCTCGCGCCCGCGCCCGACCTGTCGCCCGACACCGCGGTCGAGATCCAGCAGCTGGCGATCCGGCTCGCCACCGAGCTGGACGTGGTCGGCATGCTGGCGGTCGAGTTGTTCGAGACCGAGTACGGGATCCTCGTCAACGAGCTGGCGATGCGCCCGCACAACTCCGGGCACTGGACCATCGAGGGGGCCCGGACCTCCCAGTTCGAGCAGCACCTGCGGGCGGTGCTGGACTACCCGCTCGGCACCTGCGAGCTGACCGCGCCGGCGGTGGTGATGGCGAACGTGATCGCGATCGAGTCGCCGCGGCAGCCGCTGGACGAGCGGCTGCACTACCTGTTCGCGGCCGAGCCGGACGTGAAGGTGCACCTGTACGGCAAGCGGGCGCGCCCCGGCCGGAAGATCGGCCATGTGACCGCGCTCGGTGACGAGCCGGGGGAGGTGCGGGCGCGGGCCGCCCGGGCCGCGCAGCTGCTGCGAGAAGGGCGGACCGAATGACCGACGTCGGGGTCATCATGGGCAGCGACTCGGACTGGCCGACCATGCAGCCGGCCGCCGAGGCGCTGGCCGAGTTCGGGGTGGCGCACGAGGTCCGGGTGGTGTCGGCGCACCGGACGCCGGCCGCGATGCTGGAGTACGCGCGGACCGCCGCCGGCCGGGGCCTGAAGGTGATCATCGCCGGGGCGGGTGGCGCCGCGCACCTGCCCGGGATGGTCGCCTCGGTTACCCCGCTGCCGGTGATCGGGGTGCCGGTGCCGCTCAAGCACCTCGACGGCATGGATTCACTGCTGTCGATCGTACAGATGCCGGCGGGCGTGCCGGTCGCGACCGTGTCGATCGGCGGGGCGCGCAACGCAGGGCTGCTCGCGGTCCGGATCCTCGCCGCCACCGACCCAAAGCTGCGCGAGGCGATGGCCGGCTTCCAGGCCCGGCTGGTCGACCTGGTGGCCGAGAAGGACGCCGCTCTGCAGACCCAGCTCGGTCAGCGCATCCGGGAGTAGGCGCCGCGGAGCCGCTCCAGGTCGCGCTGGTGCTTCTCCCGGTTGGCGCCGAGGAACAGCAGCAGCAACCCGATCGGGATCAGCAGCAGCCACGGCCCGGCCAGGCTGAGCAGGTGCAGCGCGGCGACCGCGGTCACCACCGACCCGATGATCAGCGGCGCCCGCTGGCCGAGCCGGGAGCCGATCAGCAGCGCCGCCACCCCGCCGAGGATCACCCAGATCTGCCGGCCGGGCGAGGGCGAGGTGGTGGTGATGACCAGCAACAGGCTCGGGCCGAGCGCGGCGATCAGCCCCGGCCCGTAGGTCATCCAGCTGCTCAGCTCCGGCCGGTAGCGCAGCTCCAGCCCGCCGACGATCAGCGCGAACGCCGCGAACGGCAGCGTGTACGCCTCCAGCAGCCCGACCTCGAACTGGGCCATGATGATCCAGGCCGCGACCACCTCGGCGATCGCCGCGATCCACCAGTGGATCCGGCGCTCCAGCTCGGCCCGGCCGGGCCGGAGCGCGGCGACGCCGAGCACCGTCCCGGCGCCGATCAGCATCGCCGCCACGTCTGCCAGCGAGCCGACCGCCAGCACCACCGCGAACGTCAGCGACACGTACCCGCCCAGCCACTCGATGGCGGCCAGCTCCGGCGCCGCCGCCGGCCGCCGCAACCGGTTCAGCCGGGCCGCCACCAGCAGCGCCACCGCGGCGACCGCGAGCAGCGCGAACCCGGCCTGCGGCCGAGTGGCGCCGACCAGGCAGGCGGTGGTGAGTGCGAACGCCTGGGCGGCGGCGGTCGCGCCGAGCCAGCCCAGCAGCCGGCCGGACCGGGTCCTGCCACCGAGCGCGGCGGTGGCGCCGACCGCGATCGCGCCGCCGAACGTACCCCAGGTCAGCTGCGGGTCGGCGAGGCTGCCGGCGAGGCCAGCCCCGCCGGCGGCGAGCCCGATCCCGAGTACGACCAGCCGGGCGGCCCGCAACGCCCGGGCGTCCCGGGTCGGTGGCGGGGGCGGGGTGAGCGCGACCCCGAGCATGGAGATCGTGAACACGGCCAGCGCCGCCACCGTGCCGACCGGGAACGGCGCGCCGAACGCGGCCGGCGCGATCAGCACGGTCACCGCCAGCCCGGGTGCGACCAGCGGCACCGCCTGCCGGGTGACCGCACCACCGAACCCGACCGCCGCGAGCGCCGCCGCCAGGGTCAGCAGCAGCGCCGCGAGCACGCTGGTGGCCGGCACGGTCGCGGTGTTGACGAGTGCCGGTGGCGGCCCCTGCCAGATCTGGCCGAGGGTCTGGTACGGAGTGACCAGCGCGGCGGTCAGCGCCGGGGCGATCGCCAGCAGGGCCAGCACCGCCGGCGTGGTCGCGGCGAGCAGCGCGCCCATCGGCGGGGTCACGGTGGTCCGGGGCATCGCCGCCCGGCCGATCCTGGCCGCCCGGCTGCGCCGCTCCTCGGCCCGGACCAGCTCGGCGAGGACCGCGAGCAGCACCGCCGCGGCCGCGTAGACCCCGGTCGGGTGGGCGGGGCTGGCAAGCGTGGCGAGCGCGGTGCCGGTCGCACCCGCGGTGATCCCGACCGTCCCGTACGGCAGGTAGTCGGCGAACGGCCGGCGCAGCACGGCGAGCAGGGCCAGTCCGAGGCTGGTGCCGGCGAGCGCGGCGAGCAGCGCCACCCCGCGGTCTTCGCCGTTGGTCACGGCGAGCGCGCCGAGCCCACCGGGCAGCGCGAGCAGGGTGGCGGTGACCGCCGTCCCGCCCACCCGCAGCCGCGGGTCGGGCGCGGTCCGGCCCAGCGCGGCGGCGGCGGTCACCGACCCGACCAGCACCCCGACCCCGGCCACGGCGGCGGTGAGCCACGGCCGGCCGAGGCTCGCGAACGTCGCGTACAGCGCCAGCGTGGCCGCCGCCAGCCCGCGCGCGGCCGCCGCCCGCGCGCTCAGGCCCGCCGCGGCCACTGCGTACCCGCTCGCGACCGCGACGCTGAGCAGCGCCGGCGCCCACCAGTCAAGGCCGAGCGGGACCGGGGCGCCGACCGTGGCGAGCACCGCCAGCCCGGCGCTCACGTGGTGGTTCAGCGGCGCCGGCAGCACCAGCGCGCCGGTGATCGCCAGCAACCCCAGCGCCAGCGGGGCCGCCCAGGTGAGGCCGGCGACCGTGCCGGTCGGCGGCCAGTCGGTGAGCTCGGCGTGCCAGACCGGGCTCATCACGACCAGCGTCTGGCCGGCGCTCACCAGCGCGGCGGCGGCCGCCACCACCCCGACCAGCCCGCCGACCACCGCGATCCCGAGGTGCGGGCCGCGCCGCAGCGGCCCCGGCAGCAGCTGCGTGCCGAGCGCCACCACCAGTACCAGGATGGCGGCGGTGGCGAGGCCGGCGTTGCTGCCGCTGATCGGCAGCAGCAGTGCGGTGATCCGGGCGAGCGTCGCCACCACCGCCGCGGTGACCGCGGCCGCCGCGAGTTCGGCGCCGTCGTAGGCCCGGCCCGGGTGCCGGATCGCGTCCACCCGCGGTGCCGCCAGCACCGCCAGCGCGGCGGCCACCAGCAGCAGCGCGATCCCGAGGTCGATCGCCTCGGCGCCGGTGGCGAGCGCGCCGATCGCGGTCCCGAACGCCGCCAGCCCGGCCCCGGCCCGGACCTGCGCCGGGGCCGCCCGGTCCCGGAGCTGCCCGATCGCCGCGTACCCGAGCGAGGCGCAGACCGCCGCGAAGGTGGCGGCGAGCACCTCGGCGGTTGCGTAGCCGCCGGCGTACCCGGCGGTAGCGGCGGCCGCCGGGAGGGTGACGGTGGCGGTGCCCGCCGCCCAGTCGGATACCAGCGCGGCCGGTTCGCCAGGCAGCCGGAGGCTGGCGACGAAGATCCCGAGCACGGTCAGCGCGGCGAGGATCGCGGCGGTCAGGCTCGGGCTCGCCAGCGACACCCCGACCCCGGTCAGCCCGGTCAGCCCGGCGGCGGCGAGGTGGCAGACCGCGCCGCGGTTGGCCTCGGCGCTGAGCCCGGTGATCGCCAGCCCGGCCGCGGTCAGCACCAGCAGCCAGGCGCCGACCACGGGCGGCAGCCCGAGCGAGGCGGGGGCGGACAGCGCGGCCAGCGCGGCGCCGGCGGCGGTCACCTCCCGCCGGAACGACCGCGGCAGGCTGAACCCGACCCCGACCGTCGCCGCCGCGGCGGTGACCGCCAGCTGCCAGCCGGTGGTGCCGACGGCGGCGGCGAGGTCGCGCTGGTAGCCGGCGAGGTGGTCGGGCCAGGGTGGCCAGACCACGGCGGCGGCGCCGGCCCGCAGTGCCAGCGCGGCGACCACCACGCCGATCGCGGCCAGCGCGTAGATCGAGGCGCGTTGCGGGCCGCGCCGGTATGGCTTCGGAAGCAGCAGGCCGGCGAGCGTGGTCGCGGTCGCGATCAGGGCGATCGGCAGCAGCGCCCGGCCGGGCAGGGCCATCGCCACCAGCCGGGAGCCGGCGGTGATGATCGCGAGCGTGAGCACCGCGGCGGCCAGGTCGATCAGCGCCGGCCGGCTAGACCCGATCGCGCCGATCACCCCCAGCCCGGTGGCGAGCACCAGCATCAGCGCCGCCGGCGCGGCCACCGGCAGGCTGGCGGCGAGGAACAGCCCGGCGAGCGCGCAGCCGACCGCCACCGCCACCGCCAACCCGTGCAGGATCAGGCCGAGCAGCTGCAGCAACCGTTGCCGGGCGATCGCGCTGAGCCCGACGTTGTGCGCGGCGACCAGCGTGAACACCAGCGTCCAGCCGGCCGGCCCGGTGACCAGGTCGGCGGCGAGCAGCGGCAGCACCGGTTGCAGCGCCAGCAACGCGGCCCAGGCCGGGACGGCCAGCCGGCTCAGGTAGTGGTAGCCGTACCCGACCGCGGCGGTGCTCGCGGCGACCAGCGCGCCGTAGACCGTGCCCGGGATCCCGTCGATCGCCCCGCTATTCCACAGTGGATATCCGGCGACCGCGAACACGAGCAGCCCGACCGCGGCGAGCGTCTCGGCGGTGGCGGTCAGGCCGCGGCTGGCCACCGCCGGTGCGGCCGACAGGAACAGCACCGCCGCCGCCAGCAGGATCGCCACCTGGCTGCCGGGTTCGAGCTCGGTGATCGCGACCCCGACGAACACGATCGAGGCGATCCCGAGCAGCAGCGCGCCCAGCCCCAGCATGATCGTCTGGATCGAGCTGGCGGAGGTCTCGGGCAGCGGCGCCACATGCGGCCCGGGCCGGCTCCGCGGCGGCCCGTCCGGGTCGCCGAGCGCCGCCGGCCGCACCGGGGGCAGCTGCCTGGGGGCGGTCCGGCGGGCCTCGCCGGGTCGCCCGCGCGCCCCACCGGGCCGGGCGCCGCCCGCGGCTTCCCCGACCGGGCCAGCCGCCGGCCGGCCGGGCCGGTCAGCGGCTGCGGCGGCCGGCCGATCAGCGGTACTCGGCCGGTCAGCGGCTGCGGCAGTCGGCCGCTCGGCGGTCGCGACGGTGGCCCGCTCGGCCGCAGCGGGTGGCTCGCCGGCTGCCCGACTCCGCTCAGCGAGCGCGCGGGCGACCACGTCCCGCCGGTGCCTGATCACCCGGATCCGGCCAGCGAGCCGCTCCCGGTCCGGCTCCCGCTCGGGCTGCTCGGCGGTGAGCTCGGCCAGCTGCCGCTCCAGCCGTGCCAGTTCGGCGGAGAGCCCGGCCGGCGGGCCGGCGCCCGCGCCACCGGTCGGGCCCCGCTCCGGCGTACCGGCCGGCTCGCGCCGCGGTCCGCCCGGCGGCGTACCGGGCGGTGTGCCCTGCGGGTTGTCCGCCATCAGACCTCCAGCGGCGACGCCGGGCCGGGATCGGCGTCCCGTCAATCATCCCGCGAACCACCGGTGCGGCGCTATCCGGCACGCTGCCGGACGACCGATCGCAACTGCGCCGAAACCGGGGTATCCCCGTCAAGGACGCCCCGGTCGCGGCGCAACTGGGGCGGCTTGCGGTGCCACGGGGGTGCCGAACAGCGGCGAACCGCGCGACTGGCTACGGGCGGCCCATGCCGTGGTATTCCCAGCCGGCGGCGGTCCACAGCGCCGGGTCCAGGCAGTTGCGGCCGTCGATGACCACCTTCGACTTGGCGAGGTGCCCGAGCGCGATCGGATCCGCGGTGCGGAACTCGGTCCACTCGGTGAGCACGCAGACCAGGTCGGCGTCGGCGACCGCCGCCGGCATCGTCTGCTCGTAGGTCACGTCCGGCAGCACCTTCCGGGCGTTGTCCATCCCCGCCGGGTCGTAGACGTGGACATCCGCCCCGGCCTTGTGCAGCAGTGTGGTGACCGCGAGCGCCGGCGCATCCCGTACGTCATCGGTGTTGGGCTTGAAGGTGACGCCCAGCACGCAGATCCGGGTGCCGGACAGGTCCGGGCCGGCCGGCCCGAACGGCCGGTCGAGCAGCTGCGCGGCGAGCTTCAGCACCCGGGTGCGGCGGCGCTGGTTGATCAAATCCACCTCGTGCAGGAACCGCACCGACTCGCCCGCCCCGAGCTCCTGCGCCCGGGCCTGGAACGCCCGGATGTCCTTCGGCAGGCAGCCGCCGCCGAACCCGACCCCGGCCTGCAGATACCGCTGGCCGATCCGGGGGTCGTAGCCGATCGCCTTGGCGAGCAGCGTCACGTCCGCGCCGGTCACCTCGCACACCTCGGACATCGCGTTGATGAACGAGATCTTCGTGGCGAGGAACGAGTTCGCCGCCACCTTCACCAGCTCGGCGGTGGCGAAGTCGCAGGTCACCACCGGCACCTCGCGGTCCTCGGCGCTGGCCAGGTCGAACACGCCCTTGTGGGCGGCGTAGAGCATGCCGCCGGCCCACGAGCTCTGGTAGGCGAACACCAGCCGGTTGGGCCGCAGCACGTCCTCGACCGCGTGCCCCTCCTGCAGGAACTCCGGGCTCCAGGCCACCTCCACCTCAAGCTCCGGCTTGGCGTGCTTGCCGACCAACTGCTGCACCCAGGCCGCGGTGCCGGCCGGCACGGTCGACTTGCCGACGATCAGCGCCTTGCGCGGCAACGCACTGGCGAGCGAGATCACCGCCTGCTCCACATAGGAAAGATCGGCGCTCATCCCGTCGTCGCGCTGCGGCGTGCCGACGCAGATGAAGTGCACGTCGCCGAACTCCGCCGCCTCCTCGTAGGAGGTGCCGAACCGGAGCCGGCCGGCGGCCAGGTTCTGCCGGAGCAGCTCGTCCAGGCCGGGCTCGTGGAACGGCGCCTCGCCGGCCGACAGCTTCGCGATCTTGTCGGCGTCGACGTCCACACCGAGCACCTCGTAGCCGAGCTCGGCGAAGCAGATCGCGTAGGTGGCGCCGAGGTAGCCGGTGCCGATGAACACCAGCCGCGGCTTCGGTGCCCCGGACGGCGGGGTCACCGCCTCCGGCAGGACGGCATTCGGGTATGGCGACGGGCTCGACGGATACGCGATCGTCACAGCAATCTCCGCTCAGTCAGGGGCACAATTGTCAGCGTACGCGCAGCGGCCGGTGGGCCGGCGGGTATCTTCGCACGCCCCCTCTGTCTGATCAACGACACCGGTCACCATCGATGGTTAGGCCACTTTTCCGTCAGTAATCGGTTGCCGCGGGTTTACCGTCGGTTAAGGTGGGCGGCTCGGTGCCCGGCCAGACGGCCGGCGGCGGGGGCGAGTCGGCGGTGGGGGCTGCGACCAGCGCCAGCCGGCCGCGGCCCCGCCAGCGCCGCGGGATGAACAAGGTCACGAGCATCGGTACGGCGATCAGCGGCGCGACGGTCGCCGCCAAGTCGAACCGGTCGTCGGAGAGCCCGAGCTGGGTATGCGGGATCGCGTCCAGCACTCGTTCCCGGTCCAGCAGGAACCAGACTCCGATCGTGAGCAGGCCGGCGCCGGCGAGGGTCGGCCCCAACGGGGAGAACCGGGCCATCGTGAGCAGCGCGAGGATCAGCCCGGCGAGGCCGGTCGCGGCGCTCGCCGTGACGATCGCGAAGTAGTCGGTCTGCTCCGCCTCGGGTGCCTCGGACGCGACCTCGACCAACCCGCCGAGGCCGCGTCCGATCAGCACGAACGCCAGCGGCGCGAGCAGCAGGGCCAGCGCGACCGACCCCAGGTGCCGCACCGCTGGCTCCTACTTTGCGGAGGTTCCTGACTTGGCACTGGCCTCGTCGTTGTCCGGCTCCGACCGCTCCGAGTCGCCACCCGACTCCGACTCGGTCTCGCTGGCGGTAGCCGGGGCCGGCTCGCTGGCCGGTTCGGACTCCGTCGCGGGCTCGGCCGGCGGCTCCTCGGTGGCGTTCGGCTGCCCGGCGGTGGCGCGTTCCTCCTCCTCGAGCGCGGCCGCGGCGGCGAGAATCTCCTCGTCGGTCATCGACGCCGGCTGCTGGCCGGTCGAGTCGGTGCCGGCCACCGGGGCCGCGGTCGCCGAGGCAGCCGTGGCGCTGGCCGGCCACCGCCGCCACCGCTGGGCGCTGAACACCGCCATCAACAGCAGCGAGCCGAGCACCAGCAGGGTGCCGTTCTCCACCGGCAACCAGGGCTGGTAGTCCTGTTCGAACAGTCGGCGCGGCTGGTCAAGCGAGAACGCGTCCAGGGTCCGGAACGGGTCGATGAACATGAACACCGTCGGGACGACCAGGAGCAGGCCGGCGACCAGTGGCCCAACTGGTGACCAGCGGAGGGTGCCGATCAGCCCGAGCACAATGCCGGCGGCCACCAGGAAGGCGGCGGGCGCGATCAGCTCGGCGGTGTCGAAGAAGTTCTCCTGATTCCATTCGGCTACCGTCTGTGACGACCGGTACTGGCCGGTCGAAAGGCATAGCCACGCCAGCGGTGCTGCGACAACGCCGGCGAGCAGGCTCCATAGATGACGCATAGCGAGCACCGTACCGGTTTCGGCCTGATTGGGCAGCCCCGTGCGCGGGCGCGCCGGTGCGGCAGGATGGCGCTATGAGCGAACCCACGACGTTGTGGACTCCGCCGGCGGACGTCCGGGCGGTCACCCGGATCGGGGACTACCTGGGCTGGCTTGCGCGGGAACGCGGACTGTCGTTCGACGACTACGACGCGTTGTGGCGGTGGTCGGTCACCGACCTGCCCGGATTCTGGTCCTCAATCTGGGACTACTTCCAAGTGATCCCGCATTCCGAGCCCACCGAGGTGCTGGCCGATCGCCGGCTGCCCGGTGCCCGCTGGTTCCCCGGCGCCACCCTCAACTACGCCGAGCACGTGCTCCGGATGCCCGGCCGGTCGCCCGCCGACCCGGTGGTGCTGAGCTGGTCGCAGACCCGGGAGCCGACCAGCCTGACCGGCGCCGAGCTGCGCGAACAGGTCCGCCGGGTGGCGGCCGGCCTGCGCCGGCTCGGGGTGGGCGAGGGCGACCGGGTGGCGGCGTACCTGCCGAACATCCCGGAGACGATGGTGCTGATGCTGGCCACCGCCAGCCTCGGGGCGGTGTTCTCGTCGTGCGCCCCCGAGTTCGGCACCCGCAGCGTCACCGACCGGTGGCAGCAGATCGAGCCGTCGGTGCTGGTCGCGGTCGACGGCTACCGGTACGGCGACAAGCCGGTCGACCGGCGCGGCGAGGTGGCCGCGATCCGGGCCGCGCTGCCGTCGGTGCGCCACACCATCCAGCTGCCCTACCTCGATCCGGCGGCCGAGGACGGCTGGTCGGAGCTGGCCGCCCCGACCGACGAGCCGCTCCGGTTCACGCCGGTGCCGTTCGACCACCCGCTCTACGTGCTGTACTCCTCCGGCACCACCGGGCTGCCCAAGCCGATCGTGCACGGCCACGGCGGGATCCTGCTGGAGCACCTGAAGATGCTCGCGCTGCACACCGACCTCGGTCCGGCCGACCGGTTCTTCTGGTTCTCTACCACCGGCTGGATGATGTGGAACTACCTGGTCTCCGGGCCGGCGGTGGGCGCGGCGGTGGTGCTGTTCGACGGCAACCCGGGCCACCCCGACCTGGGCGCGCTGTGGCGGCTCGCCGGCGAGTCCGGCATGACCTTCTTCGGGACCTCCGCGCCGTTCCTGCTGGCCTGCCGCAAGGCCGGCGTGGTGCCGCGCGAGCAGGCCGATCTGCGCCGGCTGCGCGGGGTCGGCTCCACCGGCGCGCCGCTGCCGGGCGAGGGCTTCAGTTGGGTGTACGAGCAGGTGTCGCCGACCGTGCTGCTGCAGTCGCTGTCCGGTGGCACCGACCTGTGCACCGGGTTCGTCGGCGGGGTCCCGCTGCTGCCGGTCTGGCGCGGCGAGATCAGCTGCCGGTGCCTGGGCGCCAAGGTCGAGGCGTACGACCCGGCCGGGCGCCCGGTGATCGGCGAGCGCGGCGAGCTGGTGATCACCGAGCCGATGCCGTCGATGCCGGTCGGTTTCTGGAACGACCCGACCGGCGAGCGCTACCGGGAGGCGTACTTCGGCCACTACCCGGGGGTCTGGCGGCACGGCGACTGGATCACCATCACCGACCGCGGCAGCTGCATGATCACCGGCCGGTCGGACGCCACCCTGAACCGGGGCGGAGTCCGGCTCGGCACCGCCGAGTTCTACTCGGTGGTGGAAGGGCTGCCGGAGGTGGTCGACTCGCTGGTGATCCACCTCGCCGACGCCGACCGCGACGAGCTGTTGCTGTTCGTGGTGCTCGCCGAAGGCCACGAACTCGACGAGCCGCTCCGGCAGCGAATCGCCACGCAACTCCGTACCGCCCTGTCGCCGCGACATGTGCCGGACCAGATCATGGCGGTCCGGGCGGTGCCACGCACCTTGTCCGGCAAGAAGCTCGAGGTGCCGGTGAAGAAGATCCTCACTGGTACGCCGGTCGAGCAGGCGGCCGCCGAAGGCGCGCTGGCCAACCCCGAGTCGTTGGCCGCCTTCGCCGCCCTCGCCCAGCGTGCGGGCTAGCCTGGGGAGGAGTAGGGGGATGGCGCTGCTGATGCAGACCAGGAACGGGACGGACCAGCCCGGTCGCCAGCTGACCCTCGACGAGTACCTCGCCTTGCCCGAGGACACCCGCGCCGAGGTCGTCGATGGAGTCCTGCGACCAATGGTCCGATCGAACAAGAAGAGCCGCCGAGTGCAACGGCGGCTGGCCGGCTTGCTCGAACAGCAGCTGCCGCGTGGGCTGCAGGTGGAAATTGAAGAGGTGGTGGTCCTTCAGGCGGACCCGGCAACTTCCCGGATCCCGGACGTGGTGGTGTTCAGGCGCGACGCTGACCCGACCGGCGAATCCAACTCCACCCACGCTCGGGACGTGCTGCTGGTGGTCGAGGTAGTGAGTCCGGCTTCGCAGACCGCGGATCGGTACGAGAAGCCGGGGGCGTACGCGCGGGCCGGGATCCCGGCATTCTGGCGGATCGAACTGGAGCCCGCGATCTCCGTACATGTCTATCGGTTGATCGACGAGGTCTACCGGGACGAGGGCGTCTACACCCGCGGCGGGCTGGTCAAGGACCCGACTCTGCCGTGGCTGTCAATCGAGGTGAACGACCTGCTCGGCGACCACGCCTGAGCGCGCTCGGCGGCTGCCTAGCGCTCGGCGAGCTCGATCGTGCCGGTTGGGGTGACCGGGGTGCGGGTGTAGTCGATCGCCTGCCCGTCCGGCCCGACGAACCTCCCCCGGGTGGTGTAGGCGACCGAGAAGCTGCGCAGGTCGTCCGGCACCTCGGCGACACCGGACCAGTCGATGGTCGCGAGCGTGCCGTCCTGCGAGATGGTCGCCTCGGCGGTGTCGGCCGGGAGCTCCACCTCGGTCCCGTCCGACCCGGTGATGGTCAGGCTCTCGGCGATGGCCAGCTCCAGCCGGGCCTGCTGGGCGACCAGCCCGGCGTAGCTGAGCCCGAGCTCGATCTCCAGCCACATCGATCCGTCCGGTGCCGTGCCCAGCTCGTCGGTATGGCTGGTGGCCGCCAGCGCGACCCGGATCGTCAGCCCGTCGTAGTAACCGGACTGGGTGACCCCGTTGATGACGACGCCCTCTTCCAGCTGCACACTGCCGCCGGTGAGGGTCTCGGCCGGCCGGTCGCTGCCGCCGTCGGCCCGCTCGCCGGTGCGCAGGCTGATCGACTTCGTCTCACCCGCGTCGGTGATCGACAGGATCGCGTCCGCACCGGCCGGCACGTTGACCACCAGCACTTCCAGCTCGTGCGGCACCCGGTCGAGCGGCCGCACCTCACCGGCCACGGTGACCTCGGCCAGGTCACCACCGCCGAGCGTGGCGGCGTCTTCGGGCGCGGTCAGCGGCACGATCAGGAACTCCCGACCGTCGCCGGCGACCAGCGGCAGGGCCTCGGCCTCCGGAAACAGCCGATGCAGGTTGATCTCCCGGAGCTGGTCGTAGCTGAGCTGGTCGGTGACCGCCACTCCGGCCAGCGCGATCGCGTAGTTCGGGCCCACCAGCTCCGCCTCGGCCGGTAGCGACGCCAGGTCGAGACCCGGCTCGGCCAGCCGGGCCGGGTCGGCCACCGCCCCGATCGCGACCAGGTCGGCCGGCGCGACCGGCTCGGCCGGCCGGGCGGTGGTCGCCGGCTCGCCGCCGCCGCAGCCGGTAACCGCCACCGTCAGCAGCGCCGCCACCAGCAGCCGACCAGCCCTTCGCACCCGTTGCCTCCCGTTGCTCGTGCTGGCGCCGGAGTCTAGCCGGGCAGCGGCCGGCAAAGCACCGGCTAGCAGCGAAGTTGAGGGTCAATCGAGGGCTGGCCAGCATCCGCGCGCAGACCGGCGCCCGTTGCACGAGCACCGGCCGGGCGGTTAGGGTGTGCGTGGGAGCGCTTCCAGCCACGCGCGGGTTCGCAAATCAGGGCATCCTTTGCATCGACCTGTCCCGAAGGAGTTCCCCTCATGCGCAGAAGAACCGCGCTCGCCTCGGCTAGCGCTGCCGGCGCCCTGGCGATGGTGGCCGCGATGCTCACCTCGCCAGCCCCGGCGCAGGCCCAGGACGTGACGTTCTGGACCAATCCGAACACCCAGGCCGCCCAATGGGTGGCGCAGAACCCGTCCGACTCGCGGGCACCGCTGATCCGGGACCGGATCGCGACCGTGCCGGCCGGGACCTGGTTCACCCACCACAACCCGGACACCGTGCAGGCGGAGGTCGACGCGGTGGTCAGCGCCGCCGCCGCGGCCGGCCAGGTGCCGATCCTGGTGGTCTACAACGTGCCCAACCGCGACTGCGGCGGCGCCAGCAGTGGCGGCGCCCCGAACCACGGCGCCTACCGGGCCTGGATCGACCAGGTCGCGGCCGGGATCGCCGGCCGGCCGGCGTACGTGGTGCTGGAGCCGGACGTGCTGCCGATCATGAGCAGCTGCATGAGCCCCAGCGAGCAGGCCGAGGTGCAGGCGTCGATGGCGTACGCCGGCCAGGCGCTCAAGGGTGGGTCGGCGCAGACCCGGGTGTACTTCGACATCGGACACTCGGCCTGGCTCACCCCGGGTGAGGCGGCGAACCGGCTGCTGGGTGCCCAGGTGACCAGCAGCGCCGACGGGATCGCCACCAACGTGTCGAACTACCGCACCACCGAGGACGAGATCGCGTTCGCGCAGGCGGTGCTCAACGCGGTCGGCGATCCGGGCCTGGGTGCCGTGATCGACACCAGCCGGAACGGGAACGGACCGCTGTTCCCGCCGCAGCCCGACGACTGGTGCGACCCGCCGGGCCGGGCGGTCGGCACCAGGCCGACCACCCAGACCGGCGCTGACCGGATCGACGCGTTCCTGTGGGTGAAGCTGCCGGGTGAGGCCGACGGCTGCCGCGGCGCTGCCGGCCAGTTCCTCCCGGACCTCGCGTTCGAGCTGGCGAGCAACGCCCCCGAGGAGCCGTCCCCGGACCCGTCCGAGACCGCCTCGCCGTCGGTGCCGCCAACGTCGTCGCCGCCGCCGCAGTCCGAGTCGCCGTCGCCGGACCCGAACCCGGACCCGGCCTGCCAGGTGACGGTCGACCCGAACGTCTGGAACGACGGGTTCGTCGCGAACTACACGATCACCAACAACGGCGCGCCGTGGAACGGCTGGGAGCTGACCTTCACGGTGCCGTCCGGGGTGACTCACAGCAACGGCTGGAGCGGCATCTGGAGCCAGCAGGGCACCACCATCACGGCCCGGAACGAGAGCTGGAACGGCTCGGTGGGCACCGGTGGTTCGGTGACGGTCGGCCACCAGGGCACCCACGGTGGCACGGTGTCGTTCAGCAACTTCTCGGTCAATGGGGTCGCCTGCGCGAGCTAGCCGGCTAGCTTCGCGGTTGCTCGTGCCGCGGCGGTGCTACCGCCGCGGCACGAGCACGTGGTCGACCCGTTCGGCTTCGATCCGGCCGCCGAGGGCGGCCGGATCGAGCCGGCCGCACAACACCGTCGAGGCGCCGACCACCAGCGGGGCGAGCAGCCAGTCCAGCGGGTCCGGGTGGGCGTCGACGTCGATCAGGACCCGGGCGCCGGGGAAGATCCCGAGCGCCGAGGCGCGCGCGGCCGCGTCCCGGCACAACTGGCGGTGGGACCGGTCGTCGACGGCCGGGTCGTCCGGCGCCGCCACCGGGTCGAACCGGTCACCGTGCGCCCGGACCTCGACCACGTAGTCGAGCACTCCCGGCGGCGCGTCCCGCATCGGCGCCGCGAGCGGCGCCAGCGCCAACCCGAACACGGTCAGGCCGGGCCCGCCGGCGTACCGGGTCGCCCGATCGGGGGTAGCGAACACGACCTCCGCGGCCGAGTCCGGGGTGACCAGCCGCAGCCCGGCCGCCCAGCAGCCGAGCTGGATCGCCGCGGTCTGCCAGTGCGGCGGCGCGGCCACCACCGCCGGGTCGCCGGTGCCCAGCCCGAGCCCGTCGACCAGCAGGTTCGCCGTCTTCGCCAGCCAGTTCGCGCAGGTCAGGCCGGACAGCTCGGTCCGCTCGCCGGTGCCGTCGTCATACCAGGTGAGCAGCGGCCGGGCCGGGTCGGTGGCGGTCGCCGCGGCGAACGCGGCCGGGATTGTCTCTGGCAGGGTCTCGTCATCGCGCACCCGGAAACGATAAGGTGTGCCCGGCATCGCGCCGCTTGCGAGCGAAATTATCGAAGGGCCAGAAGAAAAATTGCCGAGCGAGGGCAGGAGAGCACCGCCGGTGCGAGTTACTATGGCCGCGTCGCGGACCACGACGAGGTGACCCGCAGGCGTAGGCTTGAAAGCGGTTGCATCATCCCCACGAGCTCAGCAAGGAGTCACCCCGTGACCGCCGGTCGTCTGCCCCGTGTGCTGGTTGACGCCACAAGCGTCCCGGCTGATCGCGGTGGCGTCGGAAGATATGTTGACGGCCTGCTCGGCGCGCTGTCAGCTCGGCGTACGGCGGGCAAGCGGCCCGAAGGGTCGGCTGGCGACGTGGAGCTGGTGGTGGCGGCGCTGCGGACCGACGTCGAGCGCTACTCCCGGATGCTGCCGGGGGTGGAGGTGGTCGCCGCGCCGGCCGCGGTCGCGCACCGGCCAGCCCGGCTGGCTTGGGAGCAGACCGGCCTGCCGCTGCTGGCCCAGCAGGTGGGCGCCGATGTGCTGCACTCGCCGTACTACACCTGTCCGCTGCGGGCCGCCTGTCCGGTAACGGTGACAGTGCACGATGCGACCTTCTTCACCGAGCCGGAGCACTACGACAAATCCCGCCGCACCTTCTTCCGGAGCGCCATCAAGACCTCGCTGCGCCGCGCCGCCCGGGTGATCGTGCCGAGCAAGGCCACCCGGGACGAGCTGATCCGGCTGCTGGAGGCCGACCCCACCCGCATCGACGTGGCCTACCACGGCGTCGACCATGCCGCGTTCCACCCGCCGAGCGACGAGGAGAAGGCGCGGGTACGCGCCCGGCTCGGGCTCGGGAGCCAGAGCTACATCGCCTTCCTGGGCGCCAAGGAGCCCCGCAAGAACGTGCCCAACCTGATCCGCGGCTGGGTGGCCGCGGTGCAGTCGCGGCCGGAGCCGCCGGCGCTGGTGGTGGCCGGCGGGCAGGGTCACGACGACGAGATCGACTCGGCCGCGGCCGAGGTGCCGGTGCACCTGCGGCTGCTCCGCCCGGGTTATCTGCGCGCCGCCGACCTGCCCGGCTTCCTCGGCGGAGCACTGCTCGCCGCGTACCCCTCCTATGGCGAAGGGTTCGGCCTGCCGATCCTGGAGGCGATGGCGTGCGGGACACCGGTGCTGACCACCCCGCGGCTGTCGCTGCCGGAGGTGGGTGGCGACGCGGTGGCCTACACCAGCGAGGACCCGGAGCAGATCGCCGCCGACCTGGCGGCGCTGCTCGACGACGAGCCGCGCCGGCTGGCGCTGGCGAAGGCCGGCCTGGATCGGGCCAAGGAGTTCACCTGGGAGTCCAGCGCCGAGGTGCACGTCGCCGCCTGGCGCCGAGCCGTCGGCTGATCGGCGGTACGGGATGATGGGCGGATGCTGCATGCTGTGATTCCCGCGGGGGGCAGCGGCACTCGGTTGTGGCCGCTCTCGCGCGCCGACTACCCGAAGTTCCTGCTCCCGCTGACCGGCTCCACGCTGTCGCTGTTGCAGGCCACCGTCGAGCGGCTGGCCAGGCTGGTGCCGCCGGAGCGGATCCTGGTGGTCACCGGCGAGCCGCACACCGCCGCGGTGGCGGCACAGCTGCCCGGGCTGCCGGCCGAGAACCTGCTCGCCGAGCCGTCGCCCCGGGACTCGTGCGCCGCGATCGGGCTGGCCGCGGCGCTGATCGCCCGACGCGATCCGGACGCGGTGATGGGCTCGTTCGCCGCCGACCACCTGGTCGAGCGGCCGGACCGGTTCGAGGCGGCGATCCGGGAGGCGGTCGTCGGCGCCGAGCAGGGCCTGCTGATGACCGTCGGCATGAAGCCGACCCGCCCGGAGACCGGGTTCGGCTACCTGCACTGTGGCGACGAGTTGGGCACCGGCTCGATCCGGCGGGTGCGGCGGTTCAAGGAGAAGCCGGACCACGCCGAGGCGGTGCGGCTGGTCAGCTCCGGGGACTACCTGTGGAACGCCAGCATGTTCGTCTGGCGGGTGGAGGTGTTCCTGACCGAGCTGGCGCGGCAGCAGCCGGAGCTCCACGATGGACTGATGCGGATCGCGGCGGCGTGGGACGGGCCGGACCGGGCGGCGGTGCTGGCCGAGGTGTGGCCGACGCTGCCGAAGATCGCGGTCGACTACGCGGTCATGGAGGGCGCCGCCGAGCAGGGCAAGGTGGCGACCGTCCCGGCCGACTTCGGCTGGAGCGACGTCGGCGACTTCCACAACCTCGGTGAGCTGCTGCCGGCCGACGAGCGCGGCAACGTGGTGCTGCCCGGCGAGGACGCGCAGGTGCTGGCGCACGACAGTGCCGGTGCGGTGGTGGTATCGAACACCGGCCGGCTGGTGGCGACGCTGGGGCTGAAGGATGTCGTGATCGTCGATACTCCGGACGCCCTGCTGGTCTGCGCTCGGGATCGGGCCCAGGACGTCAAGCAGCTGGCGGCCGAGGTGCGCCGCCGCGGCGGTCCGTGCTAGCTGCTATCGGCTCGGACCAATGAGGACCGTGCCGGGCGGTTCGAACCGGGCGGTCGACTCGACCCCCTCGGCGGCGAGCGCCGCCTGCAGCCGATGCGCGTCGGCGCCGAGCCGCACCAGCGCCGCCGGGTCCGCCGGGTCGGCCGCCTCGCACCGGATCCCGCCGCCGTCGAGCCGACTGACCCGGGTGGCCAGTTGCCCGGCCGTCGCGAGCGCCCGGTCCACCGCGTCCGGCGCCGGTGCGGCCGGGCCGGCGGTCCACCGGTCGGCGGCGGCGTCCCGCAGCCCGGCGGCGCGGGCCTCCGCGGTGCCGAGCGCGAACAGGTCCTGCGCCGCGTCCCGCACCAGCGTGGCCACGACCCCGGGGCCGTCGTCGTCCCGAACCACCGGCAACCCCCGTACCACCGCCACCGGCACCTGGTCGTGCTTGCCCTTCACCAGCTCGCCGGCGGCCGCCAGCTCGTCCACGATGGCCATCTGGGTCAGCTGCAGCTGGTTGCCGTACGGGTCGGTCTCACCCCGGTAGTCGCGCAGCGGGGCGATCCCGGCGGCGCCGAGCGCCACATCGGTGAGCCCGTTGCGCCACGGCCGGCCCATCGTGTCCGAGATGATGACCGCGACCCGGACGCCGTGCCGCTCGGCGAGTGCGGCCCGCAGCGCTCGAGCCGAGCCGTCCGGGTCCTTCGGCAGCAGCACCAGCCGCGACCGGTCTACATTGGATGCATCCACGCCGGCGGAGGCCATCACGAACCCGTGGTGGGTGGCGACGATCCGGGTCTCGCCGCGGGTGGCGACGGTCCGGCCGGTCTCGGCGGCGATCACCTCGGCCCGGGCCCGATCCCGCTCCGGCCCGTCCGGCGGCACCTCCACCAGCCGGCCTTCCGCTTTGGACACGATCTTGCTGGTCACGACCAGCACGTCACCGTCGCGCAGCCACGGCGCGGCGCCGGCGATCAGGTCGGCGAGGTCGTCGCCGGGCCGTACCTCGCCGATCCCGCGGACCGGCCGGATCTCGATCACGGTGCCTCCAGCGCGGCGGCGACCATGGCGGCCGTCGCGTCGTCGTCGGTCATCCACAGTGGTACGGCGCGGACGGTCACCCCGGGGACTTCGACGTCAGCGTCCGACTCGGCGTCGACCAGCCACCGGTCCAGCAGCCCGTCGGCGCTGCGGGCGCCGTACATCCGGCCCACCCCGGCCGCGCTGCACTCGACGTTGATCGCGGCGAGGCAGGCGTCAGCCATCCCGCGCACCGGGGCGCCGCCGATGATCGGTGAGATCCCGGCGATCGGGGCGGGGGCGGCGAGCAGCGCCTCCCGCAGCCCGGGCACGGCGAGGATCGGCGCGATCGACACCACCGGGTTGCTCGGGGCGAGCAGGATCGCGTCCGCGCTCGCGATCGCCTCGGTCACCCCGGGCGCCGGCTTGGCCGACTCCGCCCCGACGAACACGAACCGGTTTGCCGGTAGCTTGGCCCGGTGCCGGACCCACCACTCTTGAAAGTGAATCGCCTCGGTCCGGTCCGCCTCGCCGACCACCACGTGGGTCTCCAGCCGGTCGTCGGTCGCCGGCAGCAGCCGTACCCCCGGCTGCCACCGCTGGCACAGCGCTTCGGTGACCGCCGAGAGCGGATAGCCGGCGGTGAGCATGGTGGTGCGCACCAGATGGGTGGCGAGGTCCCGGTCGCCCAGGCCGAACCAGTCCGGCTGGGCACCGTAGGCCGCCAGTTCTTCGCGGACCGTCCAGGTTTCGCCGGCCCGACCCCAACCGCGCTCGGGATCGGCGCCGCCGCCCAGCGTGTACATCACGCTGTCCAGATCGGGGCAGATCCGCAACCCGTGCAGGCTGATGTCGTCACCGGTGTTGACGATCGCGGTCACCCGCCCGCCGGTCCGGCGGGCGTATGCCCGCACGCCCCGCAGAAACCGAGCCCCACCGATCCCGCCGGCGAGTACGACCAGGTGCATTCGCGTATCTTCACCCATGGCCCGGTCAGCATCGCTGGCGGGTAGGTACTACGCTGCGGGGCATGACCACCTCGAGCCCGAAGTCACTCCGCGAAGTCGTCGGACCGGTCCGGGAGATCGCCGCGCTCGGCCTGCTGGTCGCCGTCGCGCTGCAGCTGCTGACGGCGCTGACCAACCTGCTGCCGACCGAGAACCAGCAACCCGACTTCTTCCCGTACCTGTACTACCTCGGCGCCTACCCACCGGGCTTCCTGAGTCTCATCACCATCGGTGCCCCGGTGGTCGCGGTGCTGCTGGTGAGCGCGATCGGCGACCCGGCGCCGCGGGCGAAGGTGGTCACGATCATTGCGGGGATCCTGCTCGCGGTGGCCATCTTCTTCGGACTGATCTTCGAGGTGTTGCTCGGGTTCATCGGGGTCACCCAGGAAGTGTCGTTTTTGGACGGTCTCAAGACGAGCGCGATGCCGAAGCTGGTGCTGCTGCTGCTGGCCGCGGTGGCGTTGCTGGTGGTGTTCCGGATCTGGCAGGGCATGTTCTACGTCCCGAAGCCGGCCGCGCCACAGCAGGCCGCCTGGGCCGGCTACGGCTACCAGCAGGCGTACGGGCAGCAGGGCTACCAGCAGGGCCAGTATGGACAGCAGCAGCAGTACGGGCAGCCGACTCAGCAGGCGTACGGGCAGCAGCAGTACGGTCAGCCGACTCAGCAGGCGTACGGGCAGCAGCCCGCCCAGCACCAGGCCCAGCAGCAGCCCGCTGCGCAGCAGCCGGCCCAGCAACCGGCGACGCCGCAGCAGCCGGCCACCCCGCAGCAGCAGCCGGCCGCCCAGCAGTCGGGCGGGCAGCAGTCGGGTGCGCACGCCGCCGAGGACAACGATCCCGACCGCACCTCGATTGTCAACCCGCCGCCGGCCAGCGGTGACCAGCGCGACTCCGGCGAGGAGCGGTGGCGGGCGCCGTCCTAGCGGGCGCCTACGCTGCAGGGTGTGCTGATCACCGACCCTTCGCTCCGGCGGGTGCTGCGGCGCGCCTCCGACGGCCGTACGCTCGACGCCACCGAAGCGGCCACCCTGCTCACCGCCCGCGGCGACGCGCTCGACGCACTGCTGTCGGCCGCCGGTGAGGTCCGCGACGCCGGGCTGCTCGACGCTGGCCGGCCCGGCGTCATCACCTACTCCAAGAAGGTCTTCATCCCGCTGACCCGGCTCTGCCGCGACCGCTGCCACTACTGCACGTTCGCCACCGTCCCGGGCCGGCTCCCCGCCGCGTACCTGGACCGGGACGAGGTGCTCGCGATCGCCCGGGCCGGCGCCGCCGCCGGCTGCAAGGAGGCGCTGTTCACGCTCGGTGATCGGCCGGAGGATCGCTGGTCGCAGGCTCGGGAGTGGTTGGAGGCCCGCGGCTATAACTCCACTTTGGACTACGTCCGGGCGAGCGCGATCGCGGTGCTGGAGGAGACCGGGCTGTTGCCGCACCTCAACCCCGGCGTACTGAGCTGGGACGAGCTGCAGCGGCTGCGGCCGGTCGCGCCGAGCATGGGCATGATGCTGGAGACCACCGCCGAGCGGCTGTTCACACAGCCCGGCGGCCCGCACTACGGTTCGCCCGACAAGGATCCGGCGGTCCGGCTGCGGGTGCTCGAGGACGCCGGTCGGGTCGGCGTGCCGTTCACCACCGGCATCCTGATCGGCATCGGCGAGACGCTGCTGGAGCGGGCCGAGTCGCTGTTCGCGATCCGCCGGGTGGCCCGCGAGTACGGCCACATCCAGGAAGTGATCGTCCAGAACTTCCGGGCCAAGCCGGACACCGCGATGCGCGGGATGCCGGATGCCGAGTTGGCCGATCTCGCCGCGACCGTGGCGGTCGCCCGGCTGGTGCTCGGTCCCCGGATCCGGATCCAGGCCCCGCCCAACCTGATCGACGACGAGTACGACCTGCTGCTGCGGGCCGGCATCGACGACTGGGGCGGGGTTTCGCCGGTCACCCCGGACCACGTCAACCCGGAGCGGCCGTGGCCGCAGATCGAGGAGCTGGCCCGGCGGACCGCCGCGGCCGGGTTCACGTTGCGGGAGCGGCTCACCATCTACCCGCCGTACGTGCGCGCGCCCGAGCCCTGGCTCGATCCCCGGCTGGCCCGGCACGTCGCCGCGCTCGCCGACCCGGCGACCGGGCTGGCGAACGAGGCGGCCACCCCGGCCGGGCTGCCGTGGCAGGAGCCGGACGCGGCCCCGACCGGCACCGGCCGGGTGGACCTGCACGCCACCATCGACACCACCGGCCGGACCGCCGACCGGCGCGGCGACTTCGACTCCGTCTACGGTGACTGGTCCGCCATTTCCCGCCGATCCAGGAGTAGTTCCGGCGAGACCCCGGCAAACCGGGCCGCACCACTCCTCGATCGGCGCGAGTGGGCGGCGGCGCTGCGGCTCGCTGAGCGCGACCCGGCAGCGCTGCTGGAGCCGCGCCACGAGGCCGCCGCACTGGCGCTGTTCGAGGCGGACGGTCCGGCGCTGGACGAGCTTTGCCGGCTCGCCGACCAACTTCGCGCCGACGCGGTCGGCGACGATGTCACGTACGTCGTCAACCGGAACATCAACTTCACGAATGTCTGTTATGTCGGCTGCCGGTTCTGTGCGTTCGCTCAGCGTGAACGTGACGCCGATGCGTACCGGCTCTCGGTGGCGCAGGTCGCCGACCGGGCCGCGGAAGCCTGGGCGGCCGGCGCGACCGAGGTCTGCCTGCAGGGCGGGATCGACCCGAAGCTGCCGGTGGGTGGCTACGCCGAGATCGTCCGGGCGATCAAGGCCCGGGTGCCCGGCATCCATGTGCACGCGTTCTCGCCGATGGAGATCGCGACCGGCGCGGCCAAGGCCGGGGTGTCGATCCGGGACTGGCTGGCGGAGCTGCGCGAGGCTGGGCTGGACACCATCCCCGGCACCGCCGCCGAGATCCTCGACGACGAGGTGCGGTGGGTGCTGACCAAGGGGAAGCTGCCGACCGCGACCTGGGTCGAGGTGGTGACCACCGCCCATGAACTGGGGCTGCGGTCCAGCGCCACGATGATGTACGGGCACGTCGACCACCCGCGCCATTGGCTCGGCCACTTCCGGGTGCTCGCCCAGGTGCAGGACCGAACCGGTGGGTTCACCGAGTTCGTGGCGCTACCGTTCGTGCATACAAATGCGCCGATCTATCTCGCCGGGGTGGCCCGGCCCGGACCGACCTGGCGCGAGAACCGGGCCGTCCACGCGATGGCACGGGTGCTGCTGCACGGCCGGATCCCGAACATCCAGTGTTCGTGGGTGAAACTCGGCGACCAGGGCACGGTCCAGATGCTCCAGAGTGGCTGCAACGACCTCGGCGGCACGCTGATGGAGGAGACCATCTCCCGGATGGCGGGCTCCAGCCACGGATCCGCCCGGACCATCGCCGAGTTGGCACGGATCGCGGCGGCCGCCGGTCGGCCGGCCCGGCAACGGACCACCACCTATGGCCGGGTGGCCGTGCCAGCGGTCGACGGCGCGGTCCGCGACGACCCGGGTGGCTCGGCGCTGACCCCGAGCTGACCGGCGCGAACGGCTGGTTTGCCAAGAAATTTGGGCGACTCGCCGGCAGAGCGTTACCCCGGACGGGTCTGGATCGGTAGGGCAGGTTGCGGGCGCCGCGTGCGGAGCCGCTCAAGTTACCTCATCCGGGTGGCCCTATTTACCAGGTTCCGCTTGACGACGCACGCATTACACGCGTGTAATTTCACTGGGGTTGTTTGAACGAGGCGGGACGAACCGTCGCGTATCAGTCGAAAGACACGCCTTCCGCGTGGGGGGTTGCGCCGATGTTCCCGTCGGCGCGTCAGAAGGAGGCACGCAGATGGACGGTCGGATGGTTGGGGTGGATCTGCTCGGCAGCCTGCCGGAGTGGCAGGAGCGAGCACTGTGCGCGCAGACCGATCCGGAGGCATTCTTCCCGGAAAAGGGGGGTTCGACCCGCGAGGCGAAGCGGATCTGCAACCGGTGCGAGGTCAAGGCCGAGTGCCTGGAGTACGCACTCGGTCACGATGAGCGGTTCGGCATCTGGGGCGGGCTGTCGGAGCGCGAACGGCGCCGGCTCAAGCGAAAGGTCGCCGTCTAGGCCGGCGACCGTCGCCGTCTACACCGGACGGTCCGGCGGTCAGCCGGCCGCGCCGGGGCGGCCGTGCGGGGCGGCCGCGACCACCGGACCGGGGTGCCGCGACCCGGCCCGGTCCGCCGGGCGGGCGAGACCGGGTGACCGACGCGGTCAGGCGAGGTCGTCCGGGTCGATGCCGAGCAGGTTGGCGACCTGCTCCACAATCACGTCCTGCACCAGCTCGGCCAGGCCGTCGCGGTCGTCGGCCCGCAGCTCCAGCGGGCGCCGATAGAGCACGATCCGGGGCGGGACGCCGTTGCGGCCCGGCCGGCCGGGCAACAGCCGGGCGAGCGGGACCCGCCGATCCTCGAGTACGTCTGAGTCGTAACCGTCCAGCTCACCCGGGACATCCTCGACTGCGAACTCCACCCCGGCCAGCTCCTTGGCGTGGGCGCGCTCCAGCTTCTCGACGGTGTCCAACACCAGGTCGTCGAAGACCTCCGCCTTGGTCCGGGCGGCCGGCACCGTCGCCGGCACCAGCCGGCCCCGCAGGCCACGACCTCGCCGGTCCCGGCTGGCCCGGCGGCGCGGCCGCTGCCCCACCGGCCGGCGGGCGGGCTGATCCCGGCGGCTTCCGGGCTGGTCGTCGTGCGTCACGGTCACGAGGTCAGCGTAGTAGTCCCGCAACGATCATGACGATATGCGTGAGACACGCCTGGGGTGTCCGTAGCTTCCCTCATGATCGTCCGGCGACAAGCTAATGTGCCGCCGTGAGGTCTTCGGGAGGACAAGAGCGCGGTCGGCGGTGCAGTCGGAACGGGTGTACGGAGCCGGCTGTGGCGACACTCACGTACGTCTACGCCGCGTCCACCGCGGTGGTCGGGCCACTCGCGGCGCACCCCGAGCCGCATACCTATGACCTGTGTGAGCCGCACGCCCGGAGCTTGACCGCGCCGCGCGGCTGGGAACTGGTACGGCAGGACGGGGAGCTGCCGCCACCGCCCCCGGACGATCTGCTGGCGCTGGTGGAGGCGGTACGTGAGGACGCGCCGGTCCCGGCGGTCGGGGAGCCCGGTTCCGGGCAAGCACCGGGCCGGCCCCGGCTGCGGCTGATCCCGCCGGCGCAATGACCGGCCCAATGAGCGGGCACTCCGGCTGACCCGATCCGCCCTCCCGCCCGTACTACCTACCGGATGCGAGTGACGGGTGTGACGAGGGAGGCACGATGGCCAGCAAGGGACCGCTGCTGACGCTGCTGGGCGGCGGCGTGCTCGCGGGCGGGCTGTTGATCGCGAGCGTGACCGCGGCGGCCGAGGGTCCCGGCGACGGTGGCGAGCAGGTCGCGGCCGGTGCGACCCAGACCGAGCCACCGCCGGCGACCGCCGAACCGTCCCCGAGCCCGGAACCGACCGCCACCCCGACCGAGCAGGCGGAGCCGCTGACGTACGTCGGGGAGGTCGACGGCGGCGGTGCCTCGGTGGCGATCGTGATCGAGGGCGAGGAGGCGGTCGCGTACGTCTGCGACGGGGTGAACGAGGCGTGGCTGTCCGGGGTGGCCGCCGACGGCGAGCTGCGGCTGACCGGCAACGACGGCAGCGACGCCGAGCTGGTCGGCAGCTACGACCAGGACTCGGCCGAGGGTGCGGCGACCGCCGGCGGGGTGAGCTGGACGTTCACCATCGAGCAGGTGGACCCGCCGGAGGGGCTGTACCGGATCGCCGACACCATCCTCGGCGGCGCCGAGGTGGCGGGCGGCCTGATCGTGCTGCCGGACGGCCGGCAGATCGGGGTGGCGACGGTCGACGGCGAGGCCGGGCCGGCGCCGCGGCTCGACCCCCGGACCGGGCGGGTCACCGTCGGCGATGACCCGGTGACCGCCGACCGGGTCGGCTGAGGCGGCCACCATGGCGGTCTACGGTCAGGAGTACCCGCGCTACGACCCGGCGTACGGGCCGCCGCCGCACCGGTCGCCGGCGCAGGAGCAGCCGGGGTACGGATCGGCGCCGCCGGGCGAGGAGTTCCGGGTGGCCCCGCAGCCGGTGTCGGCACTGGCCGACTGGGAGGTGGTGCCGCGCGGCGTCGGCCGGATGCTGCTGGTGCCGCTGCTGTTCGGCGCGCTGGTGGCGGTGACCCTCGGGGTGTACTCGGCGCTCCACGAGCCGACCGGCATCGCGGTCAGCCTGGCCGGGTTCTCCGGGCCGTTGCACGCGAAGTCCTGGCTCGCCACCGGGGCCGCGGCCTTCGCGGTGGTTCAGCTCGGCTCGGCGGTGGTCATGTACCGGCGCTGGGCGCCGGCCTGGGTCGGCCGGGTCCATCGCTGGTCCGGCCGGATCGCGTTCCTGCTCGCGATCCCGGTCGCGGTGCACTGCCTCTACGCGGTCGGGTTCCAGACCGGTGAGCCGCGGGCGCTGGCCCACTCGCTCGCCGGCTGCCTGTTCTTCGGCGGGTTCGTGGTGAAGATGCTGGGCCTGCGGAAGGACGGGCTGGCCGGCTGGGTGCTGCCGGTGCTCGGCGGGCTGGTGTTCACGCTGCTGATCGGGCTCTGGCTAACCTCGTCGCTGTGGTTCTTCAGCACGTTCGGAGTGGTGCGGTGATGGCTGAGCAGACGCCGGCCGGGCCGAAGCCGTCCGCCTCGCGGCGGGCGGTGCTGGCGGCCGGGGCCGGGGCGGTCGGGGCGCTGGCCGGTTGCGAGGTGTACGGCGACGAGTCCGCGGCGCCGCCACCGGCTCAGCCGGCCGGCGGCAGCGGCGAGTCCGGCGGCGGCACCGTGGTGGCGACCACCGACCAGGTGGCGGTGGGTGGCGGCCTGCTGGTCGGCGAGCACGGGATCGTCATCACCCAGCCGACCGAGGGGGAGTTCCGGGCGTTCAGCGCGACCTGCACCCACCAGGGCTGCACGATCACCGAGATCAGCGACGGCACGATCAACTGCAACTGCCACGGCAGCCGGTTCTCGATCGAGGACGGCTCGGTGGTCCAGGCGGCGGCCGGGCTGAGCCCCGACCAGCAGGACCCGCTCCCGGAGGCCGGGATCACCGTCGACGGCGACCAGATCCAGCTCCCGTGACCGGCGGCGCCGGCTGTTGACCGCTTCTCGATCATCGGGACAACCTCCGGCTACCGGCCGTTCGCGCAGGTGGCGGCGGTGCTCGGCACGGTGCGCGGCCCGTGGCCGGGAGGGTGGTGCGATGAGCGGGTCGGGGACGGCGTCGCCCCGGACGCGCCCGCGGCCGGTGCCCGGGCCCACCCCGCCCTGGCGCCACCACCGGCGCCGGCCGGCCGCGACTCGGCCGGCGGATCTGCCCGGGATCGCCACCGACCGGCGCCCGATGGTCGATAGGCTCGCCGGGTGAGCGGACTCAACGACATCGTCAAGGCCTACGACATCCGCGGCACCGTGCCGGACCAGCTCAACGAACAGGTGGCCCGGGCGATCGGGACCGCGTTCATCCAGATGCTGCGGGAGGCCGGCGACGCCGCCGGCACCATCGTGGTCGCGTACGACATGCGCGAGTCCTCGCCCGGGCTCGCCGCCGCGTTCACCGAGGGGGCGCGCGCCGCCGGGGCCGGGGTGATCGACGCCGGGCTCGGCTCCACCGACCTGCTCTACTACGCCGCCGGCAGCCTGGACCTGCCCGGCGCGATGTTCACCGCCAGCCACAACCCGGCCGAGTACAACGGGATCAAGCTGTGCCGGGCCGGCGCCCGGCCGATCGGCCAGGACACCGGGCTGGCCCGGATCCGGGAGCTCGCCAGCGGGCTGCTGGCCGGCAGCATTCCGGCCCCCACCCCGGCCGGCACCGAGTCCGGCA
Source organism: Natronosporangium sp. (assembly GCA_036564175.1). Classification (GTDB taxonomy): domain Bacteria; phylum Actinomycetota; class Actinomycetes; order Mycobacteriales; family Micromonosporaceae; genus Natronosporangium. Next base: position 13,531 of record DATCKZ010000020.1, on the reverse strand, counting down.
TCATCCGCCGCGACATCCTCGCCGACTACGCCGCCCACCTGCGGACGCTGGTCGACCTGTCCGGGATCCGGCCGCTGACGGTGGTGGTCGACGCCGGCAACGGGATGGCCGGCCACACCGTCCCGGCGGTGCTCGGCGACGCGAAGCTGCCGCCGCTGCCACTCACGATCGTCCCGCTCTACTTCGAGCTGGACGGCACCTTCCCCAACCACGAGGCGAACCCGCTGAAGCCGGAGAACCTGGTCGACCTGCAGCAGGCGGTCCGGGAGCGGGGCGCCGACCTGGGGCTCGCCTTCGACGGGGACGCCGACCGGTGCTTCGTGGTCGACGAGCGGGGCGAGCCGGTGTCCGCGTCGGCGATCACCGCGCTGGTCGCCACTCGCGAGCTCGCCAAGCACCCCGGCGCCACGATCATCCACAACCTGATCGTCTCCGCGGCGGTACCGGAGATCGTGACCGAGCACGGCGGCACCCCGGTCCGGTCCCGGGTCGGGCACTCGTTCATCAAGGACCAGATGGCCAAGACCGGGGCGGTGTTCGGCGGCGAGCACTCCGCCCACTACTACTTCCGGGATTTCTGGTACGCCGACACCGGGATGCTGGCGGCGATGCACGTGCTCGCCGCGCTCGGCGAGCAGGACCGGCCGCTGTCCGAACTGGTCGCGAAGTACCAGCGGTATGTCGCGTCCGGCGAGATCAACTCGCGGGTCTCCGACCAGACCGAGGCGATCAAGCGGGTGGCCGACGCGTACGCGAGCGAGGAGCTGGACTACACCGACGGGCTGACGGTCCGGTTCGGCGATCGGGCCTGGTTCAACCTCCGGCCCTCGAACACCGAGCCGCTGCTGCGGCTCAATGTGGAGGCCGCGACCGGCGAGCGGATGGCGGAGGTACGCGACGCGGTGCTCGCGATGATCCGCGACTAAGCTAGCCGCCATGGCTGAGCCTTCCGTCGATTCGACCCTGGATCCGGCCCTGCTGGAGATCCTGGCCTGTCCGGACACGCATCACGCCCCGCTCACGTACGACCCGGCGGCGCAGACCCTGACTTGCACCGAGTGCAAGCGGGTCTTCCCGATCCGGGACGGCATCCCGGTGCTGCTGCTCGACGAGGCGACGCTGCCGGCCGACGGCGACTCCGCCCCCACCCCGGCGAGCGGCCAGTGATCGAGGGTGCGAACGGGCTGCGCGGGAGCCGGCAGGCCGACGAGGCGCTGCTGGACAACGCGGAGGCGATCGCCGCCAACGACCCGGGCGGGATGTTGCGCGCGATCGCCTCGGCCGGCCCGCAGATCCGGGAGGCGATGCAGCTGGTCGCCGAGACCAACCTGGCCGAGCTCGGCGACGAGGGCCGACCTCGGGCGGTGGTGGTGGCCGGTGTCGGCACCGCCGCGCGTACCGGTGACATCCTCGCGACGGTCGCCGGCCCGCGGGCGCCGGTCCCGGTGGTGGCGCACCGCAGTGCCGGCGTCCCCGGCTGGGTGGGCGCCGCGGACGTGGTGATCTCGGTGTCGGCGAGCGGTCACAGCCCGGAGGCGCTGGCCGCCGCCGAGGCGGCGGCCCGGCGCGGGGCCCGGCTGGTGGCGGTCGGCGCGCCCGGCACGCCGCTGCAGTCGGTGGCCGAGACCGCCAAGGCCACGTTCGTGCCGGTGCCACGGCGGGCGCCGGCCCGGGCGACGCTGTGGGGGCTGACCGTACCGGTGCTGCTCGCCGGCCGGGCCTTGAAGCTGGTACGGGTGACCGAGGCGGATCTGGCGGAGACGGCGGCCCGGCTCGACACCGACGCCGAGGCGTGCCGCGAGTCAGCCGAGTCGTTCGTCAACCCGGCCAAGTCGCTCGCGCTCGACCTGGCCGGCTCGGTGCCGGTGATCTGGGGGTCGTCGCCGCTGGCCTCGGTGGCGGCTCGTAGATTCGCGGACATGCTGTCCGCGAACGCCCGCTACCCGGTGGTCTCGGGCAGCCTCGGGGAGGTTGGCCGGGGCCGGGTCGGGCTGCTCGACGGGGTGTTCGGTGGCCTCGCGGAGCAGGAGCGCGACATCTTCGCCGACCCGGGTGGCAGCGAGCCCACCCGGCTCCACCTGGTGCTGCTCCGCGACGGTGGCCTGGCCGATGGCGAGGACACCGGCGAGCCGGCCGCGGTGGAGGACCGCCGGGCCGAAGCGGTGGAGGCGATGGCCCGCCGCCGCGGCATCCGCTGCACGGTACTCACCGCCGAGGGGGGCTCCGCCCTGGAGCGGCTCGCCTCGCTGGTCGCGGTACCTGACTTCGCATCCGTCTATCTGGCGCTGGCACACGGCCTGGACCCGATGGCGGTGCCGGCGGTGACCGAGCTGAAGGTGGCGATGGGCACATGAGCGCGGGCAGTGGCACCAAGGCGGTGATCGCCGCCCTGCTGGCGAACTTGGGGATCGCGGTTACGAAGTTCCTGGCCTTTTTGCTGACCGGGTCGTCGTCGATGCTGGCCGAGTCGGTGCACTCGGTGGCCGACTCCGGCAACCAGGCGCTGCTGCTGGTCGGTGGCCGCCGGGCGCGGCGGCGGGCGACCCCGCTGCACCCGTTCGGCTACGGCCGGGAGCGCTACATCTACGCCTTCATCGTCTCGATCGTGCTGTTCTCGGTCGGCGGCCTGTTCGCGCTCTACGAGGCCTGGCACAAGTTCGAGGACCCGCACGGGATCGACAGCTGGCACTGGGTGCCGGTGACCGTGCTGATCGTCGCGATCGGGCTGGAGTCGATGTCGTTCCGCACCGCGATCAAGGAGTCGAACCACGTCCGGGGCCGCAGCTCGTGGGTCGAGTTCGTCCGGCACTCGCGGGCGCCGGAGCTGCCGGTGGTGCTGCTGGAGGACTTCGGGGCGCTGCTCGGCCTGGTGTTCGCGCTGTTCGGCGTGGTGCTCACGCTGGTGACCGGGGATGGGGTCTGGGACGCGGTCGGCACCGCCATGATCGGGCTGTTGCTGGTCGCGATCGCGGTGGTGCTGGCGATCGAGACCAAGAGCCTGCTGCTCGGCGAGGCGGCCACCCCGGAGACGGCCGCCCGGATCGAGCAGGCGCTGACCGGCACCGACGGGGTCGATCGGATCATCCACATGAGGACCCTCCACCTCGGCCCGGAGGAGCTGCTGGTGGCGGCGAAGATCGCGGTCACCCCGAACGCCACCGCGGCTGAGGTGGCGCGGGCGATCGACGCGGCGGAGGCGAAGGTGCGCGAGGCGGTGCCGATCGCCCGGGTGATCTACCTCGAGCCGGACATCTACGCGAGCGGGCGGGCGGCCGCCGAGGCGGCCGCGGCCGAGCCCGCTGGCGAGCGCGCGGGCTGACCGGGGGGGAGGCCGGTTGCAGCGGCTGCGGAACCCGATCAAGCCGTACGCCTGGGGCTCCCGGACGGTGATCGCGGAGTTGCAGGGCCGGCCGGCCCCGACCGCCGAGCCCGAGGCGGAACTGTGGATCGGTGCCCATCCGGCCAGCCCGTCCACGCTGGCGGCGGACGGCACCCCGCTCACCGAGCTGATCGCGAAGGCGCCCGCGGCGGTGCTCGGCGGGCCGGTGGTCGACCGGTTCGGCCCCCGGTTGCCGTACCTGTTGAAGCTGCTGGCGGCGGCCGAGCCGCTGTCGCTGCAGGCGCACCCCGATCCGGCGCAGGCGGCGGCCGGGTACGCGGCGGAGGAGGCGGCCGGGGTGCCGCGGGACGCCCGGCACCGCCGGTACGTCGACCCGTACCACAAACCCGAGCTGCTGGTGGCGGTGACCGACTTCCGGGCGCTGTGCGGCTTCCGGGAGCCGAGCGCCTCGGCGGAGCTGTTCGCCAGGCTCGGCGTACCGGCGCTTGACCCGGTGGTGGCGGCGCTGCGCGAGCGCGACCTGGAAGCCGCGGTCCGGTGGCTGCTGACCCACCCGGAGCCGGCGTCGCTGGTGGCGGCGGTGCTCGCCGCCGAGCCACCGCCGCTGGCCCGCGAGCTCGCGGCCAGGTACCCCGGGGATGTCGGGGTGGTGGTGGCGCTGCTGCTCAACGAGCTGACGCTCGCCCCAGGCGAGGCAATCTTCATGCCGGCCGGCAACCTGCACGCCTACCTCGGGGGCACCGGGGTGGAGATCATGGCGGCCAGCGACAACGTGCTGCGGGGTGGGCTGACCCCGAAGTATGTGGACGTGCCGGAGCTGCTGCGGGTGCTGCGGTTCGAGCCGCTGACCGAGCCGGTGCGCCGGCCGGAGCCGGTCGCGCCCGGGGTGGTGACCTGGCCGGTGCCGGTGCCCGACTTCGCGCTGCACCTGGTCCGGCCGGCGGAGGCCGACGCCGACCGGGTGGCGCTGGACCTGCCGGGCCCGCGGCTGGCGCTGTGCCTGACCGGCCAGGTGACCGTTGCCGACGCTGTGGCCAGCGTCACACTCTCTCCGGGCGAAGCCGCGTTTGGGCAGGTAGATGGGCCGGTAATGGTGATCGGTGAGGGTGAGGTGTACCTCGCCTCGGTCGGCGAGGCGTAGCCACGCCGGGTTCAACGCGGGCGGCGCAGCCAGTCGCGCGGGCGGCGCAGCCAGCCTGTGCGGGGCGGCGTCATCGGTCGGTGCGAGCGGGGCATACCGGGCCCAGGCCAAAGAAATGAAATTTCGGATATTTGCTTGACATATCCTACGCGCCGTGTAGCGTAGTAGCCACGCAGCGTTACTCGACCAAGTCGAAGTCCCGCGGAGACGCGAATGCGGTTCGCGGGTGGCAGGTCCGAGCTACGCGCGGGGGAACCAAACCGGGGGGATAGTGCGGGGCGGATGGCCGGGAGGCCAGCCGCCCCGCACAATATGTCGGCCCGGTTTCGCAGGTCCGCCGGGCCGTTGCGGTCGCGCGCCCCTGACCCCGCCAGACAGCCAGCCAGCGCCGCCGACCGTGCGATTCCCGGTCGTGCTGGTCACTGCCGCCAGCTCCCGGACCGCGACGATCGGTAGCTTGTCGGTACGGTGGGTACGAGATGTCGCGGAAACCGAATGGGAGATCACCGGATGACCAGCGCTTCGCCGCGCCTGCTGCAGGACAACGACTACAAGGTTGCCGACCTTTCGCTCGCGAGCTTCGGTCGTAAGGAGATCCAGCTCGCCGAACACGAGATGCCTGGGCTGATGGCGGTCCGCGCCGAATATGCCGAGCAGCAACCGTTGCGCGGCGCCCGGATCACCGGCTCGCTGCACATGACCGTCCAGACCGCCGTGCTGATCGAGACCCTGGTGGCGCTCGGTGCGCAGGTGCGGTGGGCCTCCTGCAACATTTTCTCCACACAGGACCACGCGGCGGCGGCCGTGGTGGTGGGGCCGAACGGCACGCCCGAGGCGCCGGCCGGCGTCCCGGTCTTCGCCTGGAAGGGCGAGACGCTGCAGGAGTACTGGTGGTGCACCGAGCAGGCGCTCACGTGGCCGGGCGAGACCGGGCCGAACATGATCCTGGACGACGGTGGTGACGCCACCCTGCTGGTCCACAAGGGCGCCGAGTTCGAGCAGCTCGGGGCGGTGCCGGCGGTCGAGACCGCGGACAGCGAGGAGTACGCGGTGGTGCTCGAGCTGCTGCACCGGTCGCTAGCCGAGGACAACCAGCGGTGGACCCGGCTGGCCAACGGCGTCATCGGCGTCACCGAGGAGACCACCACCGGCGTGCACCGGCTGTACGAGATGCAGCGGGCGGGCACGCTCCGGTTCCCGGCGATCAACGTCAACGACTCGGTGACCAAGTCCAAGTTCGACAACAAGTACGGCTGCCGGCACTCGCTGGTCGACGGCATCAACCGGGCCACCGACGTGCTGATCGGCGGCAAGGTTGCGGTGGTCTGCGGCTACGGGGACGTCGGCAAGGGCTGCGCCGAGGCGCTGCGCGGCCAGGGCGCCCGGGTGATCGTCACCGAGGTGGACCCGATCTGCGCGCTACAGGCGGCGATGGACGGCTACCAGGTGACCACCCTCGAGGACGTGGTCGGCACCGCCGACATCTTCGTCACCGCCACCGGCTGCCGGGACGTGATCACCGCCGACCACATGGCGGCGATGAAGCACCAGGCGATCGTCGGCAATATCGGCCACTTCGACAACGAGATCGACATGGCCGGGCTGGCGAAGGTGGACGGGATACGCAAGGTCAACATCAAGCCGCAGGTCGACGAGTGGATCTTCCCGGACGGGCACTCGATCATCGTGTTGTCCGAGGGTCGGCTGCTGAACCTCGGCAACGCGACCGGGCACCCGAGCTTCGTCATGTCGAACTCGTTCACCAACCAGGTGATCGCCCAGATCTCGCTCTACACCTCGCCCGAGTCCTACCCGCTCGGCGTACATGTGCTCCCGAAGCACCTGGACGAGAAGGTGGCTCGGCTGCACCTGGGCGCGCTCGGGGTGAAGCTGACCACGCTCACCAAGGATCAGGCGGACTACCTCGGCGTACCGGTGGAGGGGCCGTACAAGGCGGACCACTACCGCTACTGACCCGGTTCTGGCCGCTCTTGGCCAGGATGTGTGACGGCCCGGCCGCGAGCCGGTAACAGATCCATCACAACTGCCGGGGCGCTCTGGGCGCCCCGGCAGGGTCCGGTTTCTCTGGAATAGAAGCCCGGCGCGTGGCAGAGATCATGATCGATCTCTGTCGCGCGCCGGGCTTCGGCCATCCAACCACCAATGTGGAGGAGAAATGCGGAAATCTAAGGGTCTGGCCGGGCTGGCGGTACTCACCGCAACGGTCGCCCTGGCGGCCTGTGCCGGCGAGGGGACTGACGACCCCGGCGGCGCCCCGTCGTGGGACGCCTGCGTCGAGGACCCGAACGGTTGCAACGGTGGCGAGCCGACCCAAGGCGGCGAGATCACCTGGGCGTTCGAGCAGGAGCAGGCGAACTGGAACAACAACACATCGGCCGGCAACTCGTTTGTCCTCGGGCAGATCATGGACAAGATCCTGGTCGACACCGGCCAATTCCTACCGGACGGCACCTGGGTGTGGGATCTCGACCTGCTCCAGGAGGAGCCGCAGTTGGTGAGCGAGGACCCGCAGAGCTGGACCTACAAGATCCGGCCGGAGGCGAAGTGGAACGACGGCACCGACATCACCGTCGACGACTTCATCTTCCTGTGGCGGCACAACTCCGGTGACCCGGAGCACTGCACCGCGTGCAACCCGCCGAGCACCGCCGGCTTCGACGCGATCGAGAGCATCGAGGGCACCGACAACGGCAAGACCGTGACGGTGACGCTGCGGCCGGGCGAGAAGTTCGCCGAATGGCAGTTCCTGTTCACCAACATCTATCCGGCACACGTCGCCGAGGCGCAGGGGTTCGACCTGGACACGCCGGAGGGGATGACCCAGGCCTCGGAGTACTTCGCCGAGACCCAGCCGACCTACTCGGGCGGGCCGTACCAGGTGGCCGAGGCGGACCTCCGGGAGCAGATCATCCTGGAGCCGAACCCGAGCTGGTACGGCGACGGGCCATACCTGGACCGGGTGGTCTTCCGGATCATCACCGAGCAGGACGCGCTGGTGACCGCGATGAACAGCGGCGAGATCGACGGCTCTTCACCCCAGCCCAACCCGGACATGGTGTCCCAGATCGGCGCGATGCCGGGCGTCCTCTCCCAGGTCGGTCCCGGCTTCCAGTGGGAGCACATCGACCTCAACCTGGAGAACCAGTGGCTCGCCGACCCGGCCCTGCGGAAGGCGATCTTCACGGCGATTGATGTCAACAACATCAACGACCGGACGTTCGCGAGCTTCTTCCCGGACGTCTCGCAGAAGACGAACTACCTGTTCCGGGAGGGTGACAGCTACTTCGAGGACCACCTGTCCGGCACCGGGTTCGGCTCCGGCAACGTGACCGCCGCGCTGGACATCCTGACCGCGGCCGGCTACGTGCTGGACGGCGATCAGCTGATGTCGCCCGACGGCGAGGCGGTCGGGCCGCTGCGGTTCGTGTTCACCGAGGGCAACCAGCTTCGGGAGACCACCGCACAGCTGGTCCAGCAGAACCTGGCCGAGATCGGCCTCCAGGTGACGATCGAGAGTACGGCGGACCTCACCGGGACCCTCACCGGTGGCGACTTCGACCTGATCGTCTTCGCGTGGGTCGGTAGCCCCGCCTTCCAGGGTGCGGGCTGGCAGTTCTGGCACAGCGAGTCGGACAGCAACTTTGGCCACTACAGCAATTCGGAGGTGGACCGGCTGGTGACCGAGGCGCTCAACCAGATCGACCTGGCGGACGTGGCCGACCTGCTCAACCAGGCGCAGGCGATCATGGCCGCGGACGCGTACTCGCTGCCGCTGGCCGACAAGCCGGTGTACGCGTTCGTCCGCGACGACTACGTCAACGTCCGGCCGAACTTCACCAACTCGGGCGTGCCGTACAACCTTCACGAATGGGGCCAGGTGGCCGCCGTGGAGTGATCGGTGTGTGGTAGTGGCCACAGAATCAGGCTAAAAGATGACAAGCCGGCCGCGAGACGATAACAAATTCGTCACAATACGGGGCAACCTTGGGCGCTCCAGCGTGATCCGGCTTTTCTGGGATATGAGCCCGGGCGGGGCGGGGATCGACCACGGTCCCGCGCCCCGCGCCGGGCTCAACCGTGAACCACCACAGTGGAGGAGATAAATGCGGATTACGAAGCGGCTGGCCAGCTTCGCAGCGGTCGGGCTGTCGGCCACCCTCGCGCTCACCGCATGCGCGGGGGAGGAGGGTGGCTCCTCCGGCGACGGCGCGCCGTCCTGGGACGCCTGCGCCGACGATCCGAACGGCTGCAACAGTGGCGAGCCCGCCCCGGGCGGTGAGATCGTCTGGGCGTTCGAGCAGGAGCAAGCGAGCTGGAACAACCTCACCTCGAGCGGGAACACGTTCGCGCTGTCGCAGATGCTGGACAAGATCCTGGTCGACACCGGCGAGTTCCTGCCGGACGGCAGCTGGGCGTGGGATCTGGACCTGCTGCAGGAGGAGCCGCAGCTCGTCAGCGAGGATCCGCAGAGCTGGACCTACCGGATCCGGCCGGAAGCGAAGTGGAGCGACGGCACCGACATCACGGTGGACGACTTCATCTTCCTCTGGCGGCACAACTCCGGGGACCCGGAGCACTGCACCGAGTGCAACCCGGCCAGCAGCGCCGGGTTCAGCCAGATCGAGAGCATCGAAGGGACCGACAACGGTAAGACCGTCACGGTCACGCTGAAGCCGGGCGAGAAGTTCGCCGAGTGGCAGTTCCTGTTCACCGATATGTATCCGGCGCACGTCGCCGAGGCGCAGGGGTTCGACCTGGACACCCCGGAGGGCATGACCCAGGCGTCGCAGTACTTCGCCGAGACCCAGCCGACCTGGTCCGGCGGGCCGTACCAGGTGGCGCAGGCGGACCTTCGGCAGCAGATCATCCTGGAGCCGAACCCCAACTGGTACGGCGAGGGGCCGGTGCTGGAGACGGTCACGTACCGGATCATCACCGAGCAGGACGCGCTGGTGACCGCCCTGAACAGCGGTGAGATCGACGGGTCCCGGCCGCAGCCGAACCCGGACATGGTGCAGCAGATCGACGCGATGGAAGGCATGCTGTCCTATGTCGACGCCGGGTACGAGTGGGAGCACATCGACCTGAACCTGGAGAACCAGTGGCTGCGGGACGTGGAACTGCGCCGCGCCATCTTCACGGCGATTGATGTGAACAACGTTCTCAACCGGACCGTCGCCAGCTTCTACCCGGACGCGGAGCCGAAGACCAACTACCTGTTCCTGCCGAACTCGGAGTACCACCAGGACCACATCACCGGCACCGGCCACGGCTCCGGTGACGTCCAGGCGGCGATGGACATCCTGACCGCGGCTGGCTACACCCTGGAGGGCGATCAGCTGATGACGCCGGAGGGTGAGCCGGTCGGGCCGCTGCGGTTCGTGCACACCGAGGGCAACCAGCTCCGGGCGACCACCGCCCAGCTGGTGCAGGAGAATCTCGCGGAGATCGGCATCCCGGTGACCATCGAGACCACCGCGGATCTCGGTGCGACCCTGGCCTCCGGTGACTTCGACATCATGATCTTCGCGTGGGTCGGTAGCCCGGCGTTCCAGGCCTCGGGTCAGCAGTTCTGGGACAGCGAGTCGGACAGCAACTTCGGTCACTACAGCAACCCGGAGGTCGACCGGCTGGTCCGGGAGGCGCTGAACCAGAGCGACCTGGCGGCCGTCGCCGATCTGCTGAACCAGGCGCAGGCGATCGTGGCGTCGGAGGCGTACTCGCTGCCGCTGCTGGACCGCCCGGTCTACGCGTTCGTGCGGGACGACTACGTGAACGTCCGGCCGAACTTCACCAACGAGGGGGTCCCGTACAACATCCACGAGTGGGGCCTAGCGGCTAGCGCTGAGTAGCCGTTCGGGTGCTGGGCCTGGCCCGTGTGGCCGGGCCAGGCTCAGCACTCCGGCCGATCGGCCCTCCAGACTGACCTAGGAGCATCCTCCAGGGCGACTCACGCAGACAGGAACGCCGGTCAGGGGTTGGCCCGCTGTGACGGTGTGGGCGCGGCTTGGTAACGGGTGTGTCACGAAACTTGCGCCCCTCTAGGCATACCGCCCGTGATCCGGTTTCCTGGTCGTCAAGCCTGTGCCGGGGCAGACGTCGACCCCCTGCTCCCGGGTTCGGCAACCCCTGAGTTCCTGGAGGAAAAATGCACATAACGAGGAGGCTGGCCGGCTTCGCGGCGGTGGGGCTGGCCGCGGCGCTCGCCCTGGCCGCTTGCGCCGATGAAGGCGGAGACGGCGGCGACGACGGCGCGACCCCATCGTGGGACGACTGCGCCGACGACCCGAACAACTGCAACTCCGGCGAGACCGCGCAAGGCGGCCAGATCGTCTGGGCATTCGAGCAGGAGCAGGCAAGCTGGAACCAGCAGACCGCGACCGGTAACACGTTCGTGCTCGCGCAGATCGTGGACCGGTTCCTGCCCAGCACCGGCCGGTTCCTGCCGGACGGCACCTGGGAGTGGAACCTCGACCTGCTGGCGGCCGAACCCCAGCTGACCAGCGAGGAGCCGCAGACCTGGGTCTACCAGATCCGGCCGGAGGCCAAGTGGAACGACGGCACGGACATCACTGCCGACGACTTCATCTGGCTCTGGAAGCACAACGCCGCCGATCCGGACCTCTGCGACGGCTGTGACCCGGCCGGCAGCGGCGGTTACGACGCGATGGAGAGCGTCGTCGGCTCGGACAACGGCAAGACCGTCACGGTCACGCTGAAGGAAGGCCAGAAGTTCGCCGAGTGGCAGTTCCTGTTCACTCAGATGTACCCGGCACACATCGCGGCTGCGCAGGGCTTCGACCTGGACACCCCGGAGGGCATGAAGCAGTCCTCGGACTACTTCGCCGAGACCCAGCCGACCTACTCGGGTGGCCCGTTCCAGGTTGCCCAGGCCGACCTCCGTCAGCAGATCATCCTGGAGCGCAACCCGAACTACTACGGTGACCCGGCTCCGCTGGACCAGATCACCTTCCGGATCATCACCGAGCAGGACGCGCTGGTGACCGCGATGTCCAGTGGTGAGATCGACGGCGCCGGGCCGCAGCCCAACCAGGACATGGTGACCCAGATCAGCCAGATGCCGAACGTGCTCTCGCACGTCGGCGCCGGCTACCAGTGGGAGCACCTCGACCTGAACCTGGAGAACGAGTTCCTCGCGGACGTGGAGCTCCGCCGGGCGATCTTCACGGCGATCGACATCAACAACATCAACCAGCGGACGTTCGCCAGCTTCTTCCCGGACGTGGAACAGAAGATGAACCACCTGTTCCTCAAGACCGACCCGTACTACGTGGACCACATCAGCGGGACCGGTCAGGGTAGTGGCGACGTCCAGGCGGCGATGGACATCCTGACCGCGGCTGGCTACACCCTGGAGGGCGATCAGCTGATGACGCCGGACGGTGACCCGGTCGGGCCGCTGCGGTTCGTGCACACCGAGGGCAACCAGCTCCGGGCGACCACCGCCCAGCTGGTGCAGGAGGACCTGGCTGAGATCGGCATCCCGGTGACCATCGAGACCACCGCCGACCTCGGGCTCACGCTGGCGGAGGGTGACTTCGACATCATGATCTTCGCGTGGGTCGGTAGCCCGGCGTTCCAGACCTCGGGTAATCAGTTCTGGGCCTGCGAAGGTGGCGGCAACTACGGCCACTACTGCAACGAAGAGGTTGACCGGCTGGTCAACGAGGCGCTGAACCAGATCGACCTGGCGGACGTCGCCGATCTGCTGAACCAGGCGATGGAGATCGTGGTGAACGAAGCGTACGTGCTGCCGATCTCGGACAAGCCCGTCTACGCGTTCGCGAACGCCGATTACCTGAACATCCGGCCGAACTTCACGAACTCGGGTGTTCCGTACAACGCTGAAGAGTGGGGTCTGGCTGCCACTGCTGCGGCAGAATGACAACCTGGCACCACTGCTAACGCGTCACAAATGAAGTAAGAGCCGGGACCCCGGGCGCCTCCGGCGTCCGGGGTCCCGGAGTACGATCCCCAAGGTGGGGTGCCCGCATCAGCGCGGAGGTCCAACCCATGCTCGTCTACAGCGTTAGGCGCATCCTCGCCACCATCCCCATCCTCCTGGTGGCGTCGTTCTTCGTCTTCTGGCTAGCCAGCCTCTCCGGCAACCCGCTGGAACCGCTGCTGTTGCGGAACCCGCCCCCGCCCGAGTCGACGATCATCAACGAGACCAACCGGCTCTACATGGACCAGCCGTTCCTGCAGCGGTACTGGACCTGGCTGACCGGGATCGGTGGGCACGGCGACATCGGGCTGCTCCAGGGCAAGTTCGGCCCGTCGGTCGACGCCGCCAAGGACCTCGGTGCGGAGATCGGGGACCGGTTCATGACCACCCTCCGGCTGATCTCCGCCGCGATGATCCTGGCGGTCGTGCTGGCGGTGCTCGCCGGGGTGATCAGCGCGATCCGGCAGTACTCCAAGCTTGACTACAGCCTCACGTTCATCGGCTTCCTGGCGCTGTCGATGCCGGTGTTCTGGATCGGGGCGCTGATCAAGGAAGCCGGGGTGTTCATCAACGACCAGACCGGCGCCCGGATCTTCTACACGATCGGCGCCACCTCCCCGGACACCCGAAGTTTCACCACCCTGGAGAAGGTCACCGACATCCTGGGCCACCTGGTGTTGCCCACCCTGACCTTGATGTTGATTTCATTCGCCACGCTGAGCCGGTTCCAGCGCGCGTCGATGCTGGAGGTGCTCAACAGCGACTACGTCCGGTTGGCGCGGGCCAAGGGCCTGCGCAACCGGGTGGTGATGCGCCGGCACGCGCTGCGGACCGCGCTCATCCCCCTCACCACGGTTTCGCTGCTGGTGATCGCCGGTACGCTGGACGGCGCGGTGCTCACGGAGACGGTCTTCCAGTGGCGCGGGCTGGGGGTCTTCTTCGCGGACGCCGTCCGCCGCGACGACCTCTACGCGGTTATGGCGTTCGTCATGCTCACCGGCGTCATCGTGGTGGTGTTCAACCTGATCGCCGACCTGCTCTACGCCGTGCTCGACCCGAGGAT
>DATCKZ010000019.1:0-93626 GCA_036564175.1 Natronosporangium sp. | reverse complement strand
CGCCCGCGGGCCCGGGCCGCGGCGACGGTCGCCACCGCCGGTGCCGGGGGACGTTCCAGGTCACCGGCCCAGCAGGTCACCTCGACGGTGTCGCCCGGGTGGGCCAGGGTGGCGGTGAACCGGCCGGCGTGCCACAGGTCCTCCTGCGCGGCCAGCCCGCGGGCGGCCTCCTCCCGGTGGTGCACCCCGTACCACCAGTCACCGCCCGGCTCCCACCCGGGCCCGGCCAGCCGGTAGGCGTCCTCCACCACCGCCCCGTCGGTGGTGTGCACCACCCGCGGGGGCGGGCCGGCGGCGGTGCGTTCGCCGTGGCTGTCGCGCCAGGTGACCAGCGCGTCCAGCAGCAGGGTGACCGGGCCGCCGGCGAGCAGCCGGTGTACCACGGCCACTGCCGGCTGGCCGGCGACCATGGCCAGCTCCCGCTGCAGTACCACCTGCCCCACCCGCCACCGCCAGCGTGGCAACCCGTCGGCCAGGTCGAACCGCTCCAGGTACGCGTGGCCGCGCGGGTCCACGGCACCGGAGGCCCACTCGTGCGTGGCCAGCCGCACCGTCGTGCCCGAGGGCAACCGCAGCCCCGGGTCCAGCGCGGCCAAGGCCAGGTGCCGCCGAGCCGGCGGGTCACCGGCCACCACCAGCAGGCCGTGATAGCGGCGGGTCCGCAGCCCGCTGACGGTGCCCATGGCGTACCCGCCCCGCCCGTCGGTGAGCAGCCACTCCCGCGCGGTGCCGGCGGCCAGGTCACCGCAGACCTGGGTACCGAACTGGATCTCACCCGTGATCACGGAGTCCATCCTGCCCGCGTGACCCCCGGTGCACCATCAGCCTGGGGCAAGCACCCCCCGCCTGGGACAATCGGAGGGTGACCGAACGGGGAGTGACCGGAGCCGAGCGGGCCCGGCTGGCCGCGGCCGACGCCGGGCAGGAGCCGTGGCGGGCCTGGGGGCCCTACCTGGCCGAGCGTGCCTGGGGCACGGTACGGGAGGACTACAGCGAGCACGGCACCGCCTGGGACTACTTCCCGCATGATCACGCCCGCTCCCGGGCCTACCGGTGGAGCGAGGACGGGATGGCCGGGATCTGCGACGAGTGGCAGACGTTCTGCTTCGCGCTCGCGTTCTGGAACGGCCAGGACCCGATCCTGAAGGAGCGGATCTTCGGGCTCGGCGCGGACGGCGGCAACCACGGCGAGGACGCCAAGGAGTACTGGTGGTACCTGGACTCCACCCCGACCCACTCGTACATGCGCTGGCGCTATCACTATCCGCAGCGCGCCTTCCCCTATGACCAGCTGGTCGCCGAGAACGGCCGGCGGAGCCGGGACGAGCCCGAGTTCGAGCTGGTCGACACCGGGATCTTCGCCGAGGACCGGTACTGGGCGATCACCGCGGACTACGCCAAGGCCTCGCCGACCGACATGTGCGTGCTGGTGACCGTGGCCAACCGCGGCCCGGAGGAGGCCACCCTGCACGTGCTGCCGACGCTGTGGTTTCGCAACACCTGGTCCTGGGGCTGGCCCGGCCAGGACCACCTGCCGGTGATCGCCGAGCGGGATGGCTCCCTGGTCGCCGGCCACCGGGTGCTGGGCAAGCTGATCCTGCGCGGCGACGGCGAGCCGACGACGCTGTTCTGCGACAACGAGTCGAACGCGCCCCGGCTGTGGGGGCAGCCGGGCCGGTCGCCCTACCCGAAGGACGGGATCAACGACCACGTGGTGCACGGCAAGGACACCGTGAACCCGTGCAAGCAGGGGACCAAGGCGGCGTACCACTATGTCCTGACCGTGCCGCCGGGCGGGCAGGCGCAGATCCGGCTCCGGCTGGTGCAGCACGAGGAGCCAGGCCGGCCGCGGCCGGTCCCGGACCTGGGGGAGGACTTCGACCGGGTGCTGGCCGACCGGAAGGCGGAGGCGGACGCGTTCTTCGCGCAGCTGATCCCGCCGTCGGTGGGGGAGCACGAGCGGGCGGTGGTCCGGCAGGCGATCGCCGGTCTGATGTGGAGCAAGCAGTTCTACCACTTGGACGTGGCCCGCTGGCTCTCCGGCGACCCGGCCTCGCCACCGCTACCGGACGGGTTCCGGCGCCGCCGCAACGCCCACTGGTGGCACATGAACAGCTTCGACGTCATCTCCATGCCGGACCCGTGGGAGTATCCCTGGTACGCCGCCTGGGACCTGGCGTTCCACTGTGTCACGATCGCCCGGGTCGACCCGGGCTTCGCCAAGTCCCAGCTGCTGTTGCTGCTCAAGGACTGGTATCTGCACCCGAACGGGCAGATCCCCGCGTACGAATGGGCGTTCAGCGACGTGAACCCCCCGGTCCACGCCTGGGCGGCGCTGCGGGTGTTCGAGATCGACGGCAGCAAGGACTTCGACTTCCTCACCCGGGTGCTGCACAAGCTGCTGCTCAACTTCACCTGGTGGGTCAACCAGAAGGACGTCACCGGCAACAACGTGTTCGAGGGCGGGTTTCTCGGACTGGACAATGTGGGCCCGTTCGACCGGTCGGCGGCGCTGCCGGTGGCCGGGGTGCTGGAGCAGTCCGACGGCACCGGCTGGATGGCGATGTACGCGCTGAACCTGCTCGTCATGTCGCTGAAGCTGGCCGAGCAGGACCCGTCGTACGACGAGCTGGCGACCAAGTTCTTCGAGCACTTCGCGTACATCGCGAAGGCCGCCTACGACCAGGGGCTGTGGGACGACGACGACGGCTTCTTCTACGACGTGCTCCGGCTGCCGGACGGCAACCGGGTGCCGCTGAAGGTGCGCTCGGTGGTCGGGCTGCTGCCGCTGGCCGCCACCACCTCGGTCAGCTCCGCGGCGCTGCACCGGCTGCCGGAGCTCGGCAACCGGTTCCGGTGGTTCCTCACCAACAAGCCGGAGTACGCCGGGGTGATCGGCGAGCGCCGGCTCGCCCACAATGGCCGGCAGCGGCGGCTGCTGTCGATGGTCGGTCCGGAGCAGCTGGTGCAGCTGCTCGCCCGGATGTTCGACGAGCAGGAGTTCCTGTCGCCGTACGGGTTGCGGACGCTGTCCCGCCGGCACCTGGAGAAGCCGTTCTCGATCACGCTGGGCGGGCAGGAGTTCAGCGTCGGCTACGAACCGGCCGAATCGAGCAGTGGGGTGTTCGGCGGCAACTCCAACTGGCGCGGGCCGATCTGGTTCCCGACCAACTACCTGCTGATCGAGGCGCTACGGGAGTACGCCCGGTTCTACGGCGACGATCTGCTGGTCGACTACCCGACCGGGTCGGGCAAGCCGTGCACGCTCACCGAGGTCGCCGACGACCTGTCCCGCCGGCTGATCAGCCTGTTCCTGCCGAACGGGCACGGCTGGCGGCCGATGTACGGAATCGCGGAGCTGTTCCAGAATCACCCGGACTGGCGGGAGCTGCTCGCCTTCCCGGAGTACTTCCACGGGGACAACGGCGCCGGGCTGGGCGCCTGGCACCAGACCGGCTGGACGGCGCTGGTGGCCGACCTGATCCTCAGCCTGCACGAGCGGCAGGCCGGAAGCTGACGACCGCCCCGGCTAGGAGCCCGCGAGTTCCCGCTCGAGCGGGGTACGGAAGCGGGGGATGACGCGGACCGGCTGGGTCCACGCGGTCAGCCTGGCCGCCGCCTGCTCGACCGCCGCGCTCGCCTCGCTGCCGATGTCTTCCAGCAGCCGGTAGACCACCTCGCCGTCCTTGCGCTGCGCCCAACCGCCGACGATCCGGCCGTCGCACCAGATGCTCGGCCCGATGTTGCCGTTCCGGTCGAACAGGACGGACTTGTGGTCGCCGAGGAACCAGGACCGCTCGGTCCAGCCCATCGGGGTCGGGTCCAGCGCCGGCAGCAGCGCCACCCACGGGTCCGGCGCCGGCGGCGGGTCGAGATCGTCGGGCAGCACCAGCCCGGTGGCCCCGTCCAGGTCGACTTCGACCGGATCGATGACCGCCAGCGCCTGCTTGACCTGAGCGGCGGTGAAGCCGGTCCACCAGCGCAGGTCGGCGACCGTCCCCGGACCGAACGCCGCCAGCCACGACCGGACCAGCTCGGCGCGCGCCCGCTCGACCGGCATCGGCGGGAACCCGTCCGGCAGCCACCGCTCGATCGGCGACCAGGTGTAGCTGCCGCTGGCCCAGCTGCCGCGCGGCCGGCCGCGGACGACCCGGCCTTCGGCGGCGAGCAGGAACAGCACCCAGCTGGTGATGTTCGCGGTCTGCTGGTAGCGCTTGCCGGCGTTGAGCACCAGCTTGGTGCGCAGCTCCGGCACGTCGGCCGAGAGCTGGGCGCCGGTCGCCTCGCCCCGGGCGGCGAGCGCCCGCAGGGTCGCCTCCCCGGCCTCGACCAGCGTGGTCTCGTCCCCGACGCCGGCGTCGGCGAGCAGCTTCCCGTACCGCCTGCGTTGCTGAGCCGCGATGCCGGCCGTGCAGGCGGCCTGCACCACCGGTGCCAGGGTGGCCGGCACCACGAACAGGGTGCGGCGCATCCCGTGCATCCGGATCAGCGTGCGGTCCTCGTACAACGCCTGCTCGATCGCCTCGACCGAAGCCGGTGCGGTCCGGGCGTGCAGCGAGAGGAACACCGAGGCCGGATCGGAGGCGTGCAGCGCTACCACGCCGGTGGCGGCGGCCAGCGGGTCGGCGGCCGGGGTCGCCAGGTGGTGCCGGACCGCGAGCCGGGCCCGCCGTTCCTCGACGCTGATCCGCCGCATGCCGCTCACGCCAGGGTGGCCGCCGGCCGGGCGTGCCAGAGTGTCCACAGCGGCCGGTAGCCGCACCGGTGCCAGAACGGGACGGACAGCGGGTTCAGGGCGGCGTAATGCAGCAGCGTCACCGCGACCCCGGCGGCGTCCAGCACCGCGTGGGCCTGCCGCACCAGCGCCGCGCCGGTCCCGCCGCCGCGCTTGCCGGCGGCGACCACCAGGCAGGCGAGGTAGGCGGCTGGCGCGAGCGAGGTCATCGGCGCCACCCACGCGGCGTGCTCCGGCGGGTCGACCACCAGCAGGCCCTGTGGCTGCCCGTCGACCTCGGCCAGCCACGCCCACGGCTGCTCGCGGGCGGCGATCCCGGCGACGTGGCTCCGGAACGCCCGCGGGCTGGACGGGCGCTCGACGCCAGCCCCGAACTGGGAGTCCCACCGCAGCTCCTGCAGCCACAGCTCGGTCGCGGCGTCGATGTCGTCAGGAGTAAGTGGACGGATCCGGACCCCGTCCGCCGGCTCCGGGCTGGGCCGGCCGGCTGGCCGGGCGGCGATGATCGCCGCCGGCACCAGCTGGTGGGCGAGCAGCACCGGCGACATCGCGGTGTCCCGGCTCGGCCAGGTCAGCGTCACCTCGGAGTCGTGGTCGAGCGGGTCGGGCAGCGAGCGCAGGTGGTGGTTGGCCTGGGCCAGCAGCGCGTCCAGCGCGGCCGGCGGGTCGGCGTCGCCGACCCGCAGGATCAGCCGGTGCTGGTCGGCCGAGCCCCAGCTGGCGGCGAACGTATCCGGGTCGGGCCGGTCGCGCCGGATCAGCCCGATCCCGCCGGCCACCCGCAGCCGGTGGTCGGCCGGGTCCGGCTCGGGCAGCGGGTGGCTGGCCGGCAGCCACCGGTCCAGCGCCGGCAGCCGCCGCTCGTGCGCGGCGATCACCGCCGCCATCGGCTCGGTCGCCGCTGCCGGCTCAGTCATGGTTGCCCGTCCGGCTCGAAGCGGGCCGGCTGGGGGAGCGCCGCCAGCACCGACAGGTCGCCGTGGTCGCGGATCCGCTCGGCGGCCTTGACCAGCGCGTCGACCGCGGTCCAGGCGAGCGCGCCGCCGACGCTGATCCGCCGGGCGCCGGCCTCGGCGATCTGGGCGACCGTGAGGTGTGGCCGGGCGAGCACGTTCACCGGCCGGGACACCGCCTGGCAGACGGCCCGGATCTCGTCGACGGTGGCGAGCCCCGGTGCGTAGAGCACGTCCGCACCGGCTTCCTGGTAGGCGAGCAGCCGGGCGATCGTGTCGTCGAGGTCGGGGTTGCCGCGGATGTGGTTCTCCGCCCGGGCGGTCAGCGTGAACGGGAACCCGAGCCGGCGCTTCGCTTCCACGGCCGCGGCGACCCGTTCGGCGGCCAGCGACACCGGGTAGATGTGGCCATCCGGGTCCCAGTCCTCGATCGACGCACCGACCGCGCCGGCACCGGCGACCCGGGTCACGGCCAGCGCCGCGTCCTCGGGCTTGGCACCGTAGCCGTTCTCGAGGTCGACGGTGAGCGGGAGGTCGGTGGCCTGGTCCAGCGTCCGGGTGTGGGCGACCACCTCGTCGAGGGTGGCGCCGCCGTCCGGCCGGCCGAGCGTGAACGCGAACCCGGAGCTGGTGGTCGCCAGCGCCGGGAACCCGAGCGCGGCGAGGACTTTCGCCGAGCCGGCGTCCCACGGGTTCGGCAGCAGGAAGACACCGTCCTCATGCAACGCCCGGAACCGTTCCGCCTTCGCGAGCTGCGATTGAAGCATGGCGGCGATCGTACTCGCCACCACCGACAACTCCCGCCGATCCAGGAGTTGTCCAGGCCCGAATCGGGCGAACCGGGCTGGCCTTCTCCCAGATCGGCGGGAGTGGTGGCGGCGTGCGTTACCGGTGCAGGTCGAACCGGTCCAGGTTCATCACCTTGTCCCAGGCGGCGATGAAGTCGTGCACGAACTGCTCCTGCGCGTCGTCGCTGGCGTAGACCTCGGCCAGCGCCCGCAGCTCCGAGTTGGCCCCGAAGATCAGGTCCACCCGGCTGCCGGTCCACTTCACCTTGCCGGTGGCGTCCCGGCCCTCGAACAGCTCCGCCTCCTCGTTCACCGGGGTCCAGGTGGTGTCCAGGTCGAGCAGGTTGACGAAGAAGTCGTTCGTCAGCTGCCCGGGCCGGTCGGTAAACACGCCCACCGGCGACTGCCGGTAGGTCGCCCCGAGCGCCCGCATCCCGCCGACCAGCACGGTCATCTGCGGCGCGCTGAGGGTCAGCAGGTTCGCCTTGTCGATCAGCATGTACTCGGCCGGCAGCGGGCTGCCCTTGCCGACGTAGTTACGGAACCCGTCGGCGAGCGGCTCCAGCTCGGCGAACGACTCCACATCGGTCTGCTCCAGGGTCGCGTCGACCCGGCCCGGCGTGAACGGCACCGTCACCTCGTACCCGGCCGCCTTCGCCGCCTGCTCGACCGCGGCGCAGCCACCGAGCACGATCAGGTCGGCGAGCGATACCTGCTTGCCGTCGGTCTGCTCGGCGTTGAACGCCTGCTGGATCTCCTCCAGCTTCCGCAGCACCAGCGCGAGCTGGTCCGGGTCGTTGGCCTCCCAGCCGTTCTGCGGCTCCAGCCGGATCCGGGCGCCGTTGGCGCCGCCCCGCTTGTCGCTGCCACGGAACGACGAGGCCGCCGCCCAGGCGGTCAGCACCAGCTGCGGGATGGTCAGGCCGGAGCTGAGCAGCCGGGCCTTCAGGGTCTCGATGTCCGCCGGCTCGATCAGCTTGTGGGTCAGCGGCGGCAGCGGGTCCTGCCAGATCAGCTGCTCGGACGGCACCTCCGGGCCGAGGTAGCGGGCGACCGGACCCATGTCGCGGTGGGTCAGCTTGAACCAGGCCCGCGCGAACGCGTCCGCGAACTCGTCCGGGTTCTCCAGGAACCGGCGCGAGATCGGCTCGTAGATCGGGTCCATCCGCAGCGCCAGGTCGGTGGTGAGCATGGTCGGCGCGTGCCGTTTCGACGGGTCGTGGGCGTCCGGCACGGTGCCCTCACCAGCACCGTCCTTCGGCTTCCACTGCCAGGCCCCGGCCGGGCTCTTGGTCAGCTCCCACTCGTACTTGAACAGCGTCTCGAAGAAGCTGTTGTCCCACTTGGTCGGGGTCGGCGTCCAGATGCCCTCCAGCCCGCTGGTGATGGTGTCGCCGCCCTTGCCGGTGCCGTAGCTGCTCTTCCAGCCCAGGCCCTGCTGCTCGATCGGGGCCGCCTCCGGCTCCGGGCCGACGTGGCTGGCCGGGCCGGCGCCGTGGGTCTTGCCGAACGTGTGCCCGCCGGCGATCAGCGCCACCGTCTCCTCGTCGTTCATCGCCATCCGGCGGAACGTCTCCCGGATGTCGCGGGCGGCGGCGATCGGGTCCGGCTGGCCGTTCGGGCCCTCCGGGTTGACGTAGATCAGGCCCATCTGGACCGCCGCGAACGGCTTCTCCAGCTCTCGGTCGCCGGAGTAGCGCTGGTCGCCGAGCCAGGTCGTCTCGGGTCCCCAGTAGACGGTCTCGTCCGGCTGGTAGACGTCCTCGCGGCCGCCGGCGAACCCGAACGTCTTGAAGCCCATCGACTCCAGGGCGACGTTGCCGGCGAGGATCAACAGGTCGGCCCAGGAGAGCTTCCGGCCGTACTTCTTCTTGACGGGCCAGAGCAGGCGACGGGCCTTGTCCAGGTTGGCGTTGTCGGGCCAGCTGTTGGTCGGGGCGAACCGCTGCTGCCCGGTGCCGGCGCCGCCGCGGCCGTCGCTGATGCGGTAGGTGCCGGCGGCGTGCCAGGCCATCCGGATGATAAGGGGGCCGTAGTGGCCAAAGTCGGCCGGCCACCAGTCCTGCGAGGTGGTCAGCACCTCCTGGATGTCCCGCTTCACCGCGGCCAGGTCGAGCGACTTGAACGCCTCCGCGTAGTCGAAGTTGTCGCCGTACGGGTTCGCCGCTGGCGGGTTCTGCGCGAGGATCTTCAGGTTGAGCTGGTTCGGCCACCACTGGCGGTTTCCGCCGCCTTGGGTCGGGTGCAGGGCCCGGGTGGGTGCCACTGGTCGGCCGCCGCTCTCGGTGGTGGGGTTGTCAGACATTCGGTTCCTTCCAGGCTCGTTGGTCAGCGATCGGTGTGCACGGAGTACGCACGGACGCTGCGAGAGGCGCGCCTACGCGGACCGGCCCGTGCCGCTAGGCTGTCCAAGATTCTTACGCCACTCCCGGAAGTGTTCCCCGTTTTCTGGAACTAGTCAAGAATATGGGCGGGATGTCACGTTCCCCGGGGGCAGGCCGGAACATTCGTCCAAGACCAGGCGGGAGCGGCGCGGGCACCATCGCAGCCATGAGTGAGTACGGAGTTGCGCAGTTGCCCGGCCTCCACGTGGTGCACGATGGCCCGCGGCAAACCCCGCCGCTGCTGCTCATCCACGGATCCGGCGCCTCGGGCGAGTCGTGGAACCCGGTGGTCGGTGCGCTCGCCGAACACCACCACGTGATCCGGGTCGACCTGCCCGGCTGCGGCCAGTCCCCGCCGGCCGACGGCTATGAGGTGCCGGCGCAGGCACGGCGGGTGGCGGCGGCGCTCGACCAGCAGGGGATCGGTGCGGTCACGGTGGTCGGGCACTCCAGCGGCGGCTACGTCGCCACCGCGCTCGCCGAGGCGCGGCCCGACCTGGTTCGGGCGCTCGCGTTGGTGAGCACCGGTCCGAGCCTCGGTGCCCTGCTGCCGCAGCCGGTCATCCTGCGCCTCCTGCTCGCCCCGCCGTTCGGCCCGCTGCTGTGGCCACGACGGTCGGACCGGATGCTGCGGAAGGGGATCGCCGCCACCCTCGCCCGGCCAGTCGAGATCCCCGACGACCAGGTCGAGGCGATGCGGCGTACGTCATATCGGGTGTTCCGGGAGGTGCTGCGGCAGAACACCGCGTACATCGCGGAGCGGAGCGTCCCGGAGCGGCTGGCCGGTCTCGACCTGCCAGTGCTGGTGATCTTCGGCGCGGCGGACCCGCGCTGGAACCCGGCGTCGGCACGGGAGTACGCAGCGGTGCCCGGGGCGCGGATCGAGCTGCTGCCCGGGGTCGGGCACATCCCGATGCTCGAAGCGCCGGAGCCGACCGGCAACCTGCTGCTGGGCTTCACGGCCCCGGCCGGGCACCGGTGGTCGGCCGGAGACTGAGAAATACTGGTCAGATGCTGCCGACCGGCCCACCGCCCGACTGGTCGCGGGTGCGGATCGCGGTCCCACGCCGCTCCGACCAGCTCCCCGGAGTCGCGATGGCCGGGTTCGAGCACCGCGCCGCCGCGCCGGTGGACATCGCGATGGTGGCCCATCCGGCGGTGACCGTGCTCATCGACCTGAGCGAAGCGGACGATCTGGTGGCGTACCGCGGTCGGGGCGGGCCCGCGCGCGGCAGCGTCGTGATCGGGCTGCTGCCGGGCGAGGTCCGGGTGACCGGCCGGGGGATCGGGGAGTGCCTGCAGATCCGGCTGGCGCCGGTGGTGGCGGCCGCGTTGCTCGGTGCCCCGACCGACCTCACCTCGGCGGTGGTGCCGCTGGACCAGGCCTGGGGTCGCGGCGCCGGGCGGCTCGCGGACCGGCTGCGCGCCGCGCCGTCCTGGGACGACCGGTTCGCGATCGCCGCGGAGGAGCTGCACCACCGGCTGGCCGACCGGCCGGCGGTCGACCCGGAGGTCGCCCACACCTGGCGGCGGGCGCTCGCCAGCAACGGCCGGGTACGGGTGGACGGGCTGGCCGGTGAGGTCGGCTGGAGCCGGAAGCGGCTGTGGTCCCGGTTCCGGTCGCAGGTCGGAATCACCCCGAAGCGGGCCGCCCAGCTGGTGCGGTTCGACCATGCGGCGCACCTGCTGGCGGCCGGGGAGGCGCCGGCCCGGGTCGCCGCCGCCAGCGGGTATGTGGACCAGTCCCACCTGCACCGGGAGGTCAAGGCGTTCGCCGGGCTGACCCCGGCCGGGGTGGCGGCCGCCCCGTGGCTGGCGATCGACGGCGTGGCCTGGCCGGCTACGCGACGCCCGGTGTGAGCCGCGCCGGACTGGTCAGGATTCGAGAAGTCGCTGCTCTGAGCTGCGGATAAGGTCAGCGGCATGGAGCTGACGATCAACACGACGTTCCTGCCGCACGACGATCCGGACGCCTCGCTGGCGTTTTGGCGGGACATCCTCGGGTTCGAGGTCCGCAGCGACGTGGGCAAGGGAAAGCTGCGCTGGATCACAGTCGGCCCGCGCAACCAGCCCGGCACCTCCATCCTGCTCGGGCCGCCGGCCGCCGATCCGGGTGTCACCGACGAGGAGCGCCGAATGATCGCCGAGATGATGGCGAAGGGCACGTACGGCTGGATCATGCTGGGCTCGACCGATCTGGACGCGGCGTTCGAGCAGATCCAGGCCGCCGGCGCCGAAGTGGTCCAGGAGCCGGTCGACCAGCCCTACGGGGTGCGCGACTGCGCCTTCCGCGATCCGGCCGGGAACCTGGTCCGGATCTCGCAGGTGGAGAAACGGGGGTAGCGCCATGCGGTGTATCGACGCTTACCGCGAGGCGCTGGCGCAGGCGCACTCGGCCCGGACATCGGCCGCCCCGGCCGATGACGCATCGCCGACTGCGTCGACTTCGGACTCGAAGCGGCCGGCGGCGCCCGTGCCGTCGTTGCCGCGCCGCTGAGGCGATTGCGCGACACCAAATCGCCGGCGAACTGATCAGGAATCAAGAAGTGCGGAGACCACACCCCGTTTAGGGTCAAGATCATGACTACCATCGAGTTCGTTACGATCGAAGTGGACGATGTCGAGGCCGCTGACCGGTTCTACACCGCGGCGTTCGGGCTAGGTGAACGGGTGCGGGTGCGGGCGTCCCACGCGCCGACCACCGGGTTCCGGGGGTTCACCATGTCGCTCGTCGTGTCCCAGCCGGGCAATGTGGACGCGCTGTTCGGGGCGGCGGTCGAGGCGGGAGCCAAGCCAGTAAAACCGGCCGCGAAGTCGCTGTGGGGCTACGGCGGCGTGCTGCAGGCTCCGGACGGGACGATCTGGACGATCGCCTCGCAATCCAAGAAGGACAAGGAGCCGGCGAGCCGGAAGGTCGACCAGGTGGTGCTCCAGCTCGGCGTGGCGGACGTGGCGGTCAGCAAGCAGTTCTACCTTGCCCGCGG
The DNA here is from genome assembly GCA_036564175.1 of Natronosporangium sp. Lineage (GTDB taxonomy): Bacteria > Actinomycetota > Actinomycetes > Mycobacteriales > Micromonosporaceae > Natronosporangium. The sequence goes on along the minus strand of DATCKZ010000019.1, from coordinate 81,782 downwards.
GCTCACGCTGACCAGGAGCTTCGGCAAGCGGTACGTCGAGTTCGCGCCGCCGGAGAGCCCGATCGGGCTGACCCTCTACCGGCGGCGTAACCTGGCCAAGGTGGCCGGGGTCGCGCCGGAGGGCAGCGGGTCGCGGCGGCTGGCGATCGGCAGTGACGCCGGTCCGTTCGCGGATCCCGATGGCTACCTCTGGGAGGCTGCGGAGGTCGCGGAGGCCCGCGGAGGTCGCTGATCGGAACCGGCCCCCGTTGCTGGGGGCCGGTTCCGCGCTGTGTTCGAGGGGTGTCAGCCCGTCCCGGCCAGGTAGTCGCCGTAGAAGATGCTCAGTCCGGCACCGGCGAATATCCCCGCGACGATCCAGAACCGGAACACCACGTTGGCCTCGCTCCAGCCCTTGAGCTCGAAGTGGTGGTGCAGCGGCGAGTTCAGGAACACCCGTCGGCCGGTGGTCTTGTACGAGACCCGCTGGATGACCAACGACAGCGTGATGATGACGAACAGCCCGGCGATGATCGGTAGCAGCAGCACGGTGCGGGTGGCCATCGCCATCGCTGCGACCAAGCCGCCGATCGCCATCGCACCGGTGTCGCCCATGATGATTTTCGCAGGGGAGGCGTTCCACCAGAGGAACCCGACCAGCGCCCCGGCCGCGGCGGCCGCCAGCATCGCGATTTCGAGCGGATCCCGTACTTCGTAGCAATACTGCGTGCCGCTGGCGTTGTAGCCGCCGGGCCCGTTGTCGGCACACCAGTGCCGGTACTGCCAGAGCGCGATCAGGCCGTATGCGGTCAGCACCATGACGGACACACCGGTGGCGAGCCCGTCGAGCCCGTCAGTGAGGTTGACCGCGTTCGTGGTCGCCATCACGACCAAGACGAACAGCGCGATCGCGCCGTACTTGGTGAGGTTCAGCCAGTCGAGGCTGCGAACGAACGACAGGGCGGTGCTGGCGACGGCCTGCCCGTCGGCGTTCTCGAAGCTGAGCGCCACGGTCCCGAACGCCACCCCGACCAGCAGCTGGCCGAGCAGCTTGGCGCGCTCGCTGAGACCGTTGCTGTTGCGTTCCCGGATCTTCAGGAAGTCGTCGACGAACCCGATCGCGCCACTGAACACGAACACGCCGAGCAGTACGACGGCGGTGACGGTCGGTCCGACCGGGGCGATCTGCGCGGTCGGCAGGGTGGCGAGGGCGAGGTGTCCGGCGACGTACGCGATCAGCGTGGCCATGACGAACACGACCCCGCCCATGGTGGGGGTGCCGCGCTTGACCAGGTGGGTCTCCGGAGTGTGGATCCGGATCGGCTGGCCGAACTTCAGCCGGGTGAACGCTCGGATGGCCACGGGTGTGCCGAGCAGCGACACTAGGAAGGCCACCGCCGCCGCGACCACTACCGCTCTCACCGGGCAACTACCTCCGTTCGCGCATCGCCGAGCGCGTCCCAGATCCTGGCGACGATCCGCGGCTCGGTACGGCGGGTCACGGTGTACGTCGCGCCGATGGTGTCATACAACATGCCGCTGGACATATCTCCGCCTCCCTTTGGCGATCACCCTCTCACGCCGCCAGGTCGCGTCCGTCGTGTGTATCGCTGAGGCCGGCTAGCAGCGGCCGGTATCGTGCGGATGTGCCAGGTGACGGTGACGCGCTGGTGGCCCCACCGGCAGCGGTGGTGGCGTACGCCAAGGAGCTGACCGCGGTGCTGCAGGCGGAGCTCCGTGATGGCCTGGTCGGCGGGTACGTGCATGGGTCGGCGATGCTCGGCGGGTGGCATCCGGTCGCCAGTGACGTCGACGTCCTGGCGGTGATCGCCGAGCCCATTGACGCTGCGGCGCAGGCTCGGCTGGGTGCCCGGCTCGCGGCGGCTGGCACACCTCCGGGCAGCGGGCTGGAGATGAGCGTCATCACCGCCGCGACCGCTGCCGAACTGGGCGACTGCCAGTTCGAGGTGCACGTCACCACGGGCGACGACCAGAAGGTGGTGCCCGGCGCGGACCACGGTGGTGACCCGGACCTGGTGCTACACGTCGAGGTGTGCCGACGGGCCGGGTACCCCGTGTACGGGCCGCCGCCGGCCGAGGTGTTCGGCCCGGTGCCGCGTGAGCGGGTGCTGGCCGCCATTACCGCGGAACTCCGCTGGGGCGCGGGCAACGGCAGCGTGGCGTACGCGGTGCTCAACGCTTGCCGCGCAGAGCGTTACGTCGTCGAGAATGTGCTGTCGTCGAAGCTGGCTGCAGGCGAGTGGGCACGTGCTCGGTATCCGGAGGAAGCGGTCATTACTGAGGCGCTGACGCAGCAAGCCAGCGGCCACCACGTCCGCCCCGCGACACCGGAAGCCATCCAGTTCGTCGCCCAGGTCGCCGACCGGCTCGAATCGCGTGAACCCCCATCGAGCTCGGTGAGCTGACCGACGCCGGGTTCACGCTCATCGAGGCCGCTCGTGACGCGGCGCAGGGCGCGTCCGAGGCTGCTGGCCTGTCAGATCATGGACGATCGAGTGCCACATTGGCCTACGCGGAGTAGCGTTCCCGAACGTCATGCGGGGAACGGGGCATCGACCACAGAGAGGGGACCCCGTGCTGTCTCGCAAGTTGGCACTGCCGCTACTGATCCTGCTCACCGCCGCCACTGCCGCATGTGGTGTGGAGGTTGAGCCTGATGCCCAGGTCGGAGACGGGGCCCTTTCCACGCCGTCGGCAAGCCCGACCCCCAGCCGCGTCACCGCGCCTTCCCCAGAGTCCGATGAGGACGAGGACACCATCAGCAACCGCGAGGAAGGCAGCTCAGGCGAGGAAGGCAGCTCAGGCGAGGAAGGAAGGTCGGGCGGGCAGGAGGCCCCAGCAGCGCCGGGGGATTGCGCTGCGTACGTCGACTCGAACGGCTGGTGCCGGGACGGGATCGGCGACTACGACTGCGAGGGCGGCTCTGGCAACGGGCCGAACTACGCACCGCGGAACATCGAGGTGCGGCAGCCGGGGGTGGACCCGTTCGGCCTGGACGACGACGATGACGGAGAAGCCTGCGAACGGCCGGCTTCGTCCGGCGGCGGCAGCTCATCCGGTGGCGGCTCGTCGGGCGGTGGTTCTGGTGGCACCGACCCGCGGTTCGGCACCTGCGCCGAGGCGAAGGCGGCCGGCTACGGCCCCTACTACCGCGGTCAGGATCCGGAGTACAGCTGGTACCGGGACGCCGATAGCGACGGGGTCGTCTGCGAAGGCTAGGGCAGGGCAGACCTCGCCGGTTGAGTAGCCCAGCTGGCTCCAGCAACTTCCGGACCGACCCGTCCAGTCGGCCGGTAGCGGCGTCTGTCCGATCGAATGGCCGCAGACCGCGGCCCGGGTGCTCGTCCGCGACAGGCTCGTGGGAATGGCAACTACGGTGGGCGGTACTGGGATCGAACCAGTGACCTCTTCGGTGTGAACGAAGCGCGCTCCCTCTGCGCCAACCGCCCGGGGTCGACTCCGTACTCTACCGCACGCCGGGGCGCCGCTGCATCCGAGATGGGGGCGCGTCGCGCTGGGGTAGCCGCGGGGGAGTCGATCAAGGGCTGGGCTGGGGGCCCGGTGCGCCGGGGGCACCGGCGACGCCGGGCCGCCCAGCCCTGCGTACCGCTAATGAGCCTCGCTGAGCTGCGGTGCCGGGTAGCGGTCCTTGAACGTGAACGCCTCCGGGCTGGGGCCGTGGGCCCGCAGCCGCTCCAGCCGGTCCATCGCCTCCTCGATGGTAGGGATGTGGCCGGCCGGGACCCACCACAGCACCATGTGTGCCTCCGCCAGCCGCTCGAACCACTGCCGGCGGTTCCGCATCACGTCGAGGTGAGCGCTCCGGTAGACGAAGTCCCACAGCGCCTCGATGGACTCCCAGACCGAGAGGTTGATGAGGAAGTTCTCGTCATCGAGTGGGTGGTAGCTGGTGGCGTCCCCGGCCTCGTCCTGCAGCCGCCACACGAAGCCCGGCGCGCGGTCGGCGAGCGCGTTGATCGGCGCCAGCTGGGAGGTGAAGCCTTCGAGCTGCGGACTGTCGAGGGGCGCGACGATGCGACCCACGTTGAGCTGTGCGATGTGGTAACCCGTCATGCCTGGCAGCAAACCATGGTCCGGCTTCTACTGTCAATCAGAACTAGTTTTAGAGAGCAGCGCCACGCAGCACTCGCCCGGCCGGGGGTCCAGCCGGGCCGTCCATTGCTCGCCGGACGGCGCCGCCGCCAGCAGCCCGTCCAGCAGTGCCAGGTTCATGCCGCACACCAGCGGTGGGTAGTCGCGGGCCAGGTGGTGGAACGGGCAGTTGCGGAGCCGGATCTGCTCGCCGTCCCGATACGGCTGGTAGCCCCGGTCGGCGAGCCCTGCCAGGAGGTCATCGCCCAGGCTGGCTCCGGCCTTCTCGCCGGCCCGCCGCGCCGCGTCGTGCAGCTGCGGCTCCAGGCCCGCCCCATCCACCACCTCGGCCAGCAGGGCGGCGGCGGTCTCGTAGGTGCGCGGTGGCACGCTGACCGCGTGCTCGGCCTCGGCTCGCCGGTAGAGCTTCGCCGGCCGGCCGGCGCCGGGGCCGGCCCGCCCGGTCCGCCGGCGGTAGGTCACCGCCAGCAGTCCAGCCTCGACCAGCTTGTCGAGGTGGAAGGCGGCGAGCGAACGCGATATCCCGACCGCTTCGGCGACCTCGTCGCGTCCACGTTCGACGGCCGCGCCGGCGACGTACTCGTACACCGCCCGGCGTACCGGCTCGACCAGCAGGCCGACGGCTTCGAGGCTGTTGTCGGGCTCCACCCGCCAAGTGTATGAACAACCGGCGTTGTGGCTAGCCGTCGTGCCCGATCATGGACCTTTTGCACGACACGCCGGAACGACACGCGCAGAAGGTCCATGATCGCGGGAGCTGGGCGTGTGAAAGTTGGCGGGACGGCAGCCGTCACTCAACCGCCGGGCGCGACGTTAGCGGGATGAAGTCGACGTCCGCACCCATCGAGCCAACCACCAATACCACTCAAACCGGACACTCTACCTGGTACAGGCAGGGCGATGACGTATTTGTCGCGACTTTTCCCACTACAGGGTGAGATAGGCTCATGGCGGAGTGTAACGGCTTCTGTCGCCTGACTATGGAGAGGCGGGGTATCGGTAATCCCGCAGCGGTGCCGGGGGGAGTAAGTCGATGAGTGTCATCAAACCGACGGCCGTCGAGGTCGAGACGTCGCTACGGCTCATCACGCCGGACGCCACTGCTCTTCCAGTGCGGGCCAGCCTTCGCTATGACCCAGTGGACCCGTACGCGGTCCACGTCCTCTTCCACGCCGAGTCCGCCGGTGGTGAGGCGGTCGGCTGGTCGTTCGCCCGGGAGCTGCTCGTCACCGGGCTGGACGAGCCGGCCGGCATCGGCGACGTCCGGGTGTGGCCGTGGAGCAACCCGCGTGGCGACTTCGTCGCGCTGGCGCTGTCCTCACCGGACGGTAACGCCCTGTTCGAGGTCCCGCGCAGCGTGCTGGTGCGGTTCCTGCGCCGGACCTACGTGGTCGTGCCGCGCGGCCGCGAGCCCGAGCACCTCGACGTGGACGCCACCGTCACCCGGCTGCTCGCCGGCCGCTGAGATCAACCGCCAGCCGCCGAATCAAAGACTCGAGCGCCGGGGAGACCCGGCGCTCAGTCCAGCCGGGCGCGTCAGCTCGTTGGCATCCGCACCCCCCGCACTCGGTCAGTCGGCCAGCCGATGCGCCCAGGTCAGTCAGCCGATACGTCCAGCGGGCGGCCGTCCGGGGTGAGGTAGTCGCGCCAGCTGCGAGTGGGTCGCCAACCCAGCAGCTCGGCGGCCCGCCGGCAGTCCAGGGCTGAGGCGTCCGGCCGAGGCAGCGGCCGCAGCTCGGTCGGCGCGTCCGGGAACGCCGCCCGCCACGCCTCGTACAGATCCCGGCCGCCCATCGTGTCCGCAGCGGCGACGAAGAACACCTCGTGCCCGGGCAAATCGCACTCCACCGCCAGCCGGACCGCCTCGGCCAGGTCGGCGGCGTCGATGTAGGACCAGCCGTTCGCCACCACCATCGACCGGTCGGCGACGAACCGGGCCAGTTGCGTCCGGTACGACTCGGGGTCCTGCACCCAACTCGGCCGCAGCGACACGCAGCGCAGGTCGGACCGGCGGACCGCGGCGTCGCAGATCTGCTCCCCGAAGTGCTTCGCCAATGCGTACGGGTCCTGCGGGGTGATCGGGTGGGCCTCGTCGATCGGCAGGTACGCCGGATAGAACGGCCTTTCGGCGAACAGGAACCCGACGATCGACTCGCTGGAGAGGTTGACCAGCCGCGGCACACCCCACCGCACGCACGCCTCCACCACGTTGAAGGTGGCGGTCAGGTTGTTGCTGAAGATCACGTGCGGCGCATGCCGACCGGGTGCCGGGATGGCGGCGGCGTGTACCACCGCGTCGAACCGGCCGGCCTTCACCCCCTCGCCGTCGGCGGCCCCGCCCACCAGTGCGTACACCTCGCCGGCGTCGGTCAGGTCGGCCTTCACGTACGGCGGCTCGCCCTCGGGCGGCAGGCCGAACCGGGGCTCGCCGAGGTCGGTCGCGACCACCTCGTGACCGGCCGCCTGCAGCGCCGGCACCACCGCCCGCCCCACCTTGCCGCGCGCCCCGGTAACCAGCACCCGCATCGCGAACCCTCCTCTGCTCCGCCGGCGGCCGGCCGTACCGATATCGTGCCTGCGTGAGCACCGGCCGGCGGGTCTACAGCGTCACCGTCTTCGTCGTGCTCGCCGCCCTCGACAACGTAGCGCTCGCGCTGCCGCCGCCGCTGCTCAGCAAGATCAGCAGGGCGTACGGGGTGAGCGAGCCGGCGGTGGCCGGAGCGGTCTCGGTCAACCTGCTGCTCACCGCGGTGGCCGCGGTCGCCTGGGGGTACGCGGGGGACCGGGCCGACCGCAAGCGGCTGCTCATGCTCGGCACCCTGATCTGGGCGGCGGGGATCGGGATCACCAGCTACGCCCCGAACTACCCGGTGTTCCTGGCCGCACTGGCGGTGGCCGGGATCGGGCTCGGGGCGGTCGCCTCGGTCGGGTTCAGCGTGGTCAGCGACCTGATCTCGCCGCGCCGGCGCGGGCTGGTGATGGGCCTGTGGGGACTGTCCCAAGGGGTCGGCACGCTGGCCGGGATCGGCCTGGCCGGGCTGCTCGGGTCGGCCGACTGGCGGGCGCCGTTCCGGGTGCTGACCGTGGTCGGGTTCGCCGCCACCATCGCCTACCTGTTCACCTACCGGATCCGGCGCGGCGAGAGCGAACCGCAGCTGCGGGCGCTGTACGAGGCGGGCGGGGAGTACGACCACCGGATCAGCCGGGCCGACCTGCCGGCGATCGTCGCCCGGCGGACCAACGTCTGGCTGGTGCTGCAGGGGTTCACCGCGCAGCTGGCGTTCGGGTCACTGGTGTGGCTGCCGCGGCTGTTCCAGGCGAAAGCCGAGGACCTGGGGTACGCCGAGGACCCGGCGATCGTGGTCGGCAGCGTCTTCACCATCCTGGTGCTGATCGGCGGGGTGCTGTCGCTGCCCGGCGGGCTGATCGGCGACCGGCTGCAACGGCGCACCCCGCGCGGCCGGGCATTGGTCGCCTCGGTCGGGGTGTTCGCGGCGGTGCCGCTGTTCCTGGTGCTGATCTTCGTCCCGCTGCGGCTGGACCTGCCGGTCGACGAGACCGACCGGAGCGCGATCGTCGCCGGGGTGGCCCGCAGCCTGGTCACCGAGCCGGTGATGACCGCCACCTTCCTGACCGCACTGGTGGCGATGGGGCTGATCTCGGCCCAGTCGCCGAACTGGTACGCACTGGTCGCGGAGGTCAACCCGCCGGAGCACCGAGGCACCGTGTTCAGTGCCGGCAACCTGGTCAACGGGGTCGGCCGGGCGGCCGGTGCGGACCTGGTGGTGCGGACCTTCGAGGCGCTGGCCCGGCCGCTGCCGCTGCCGCTGAACTACGCGGTCGGGCTGGCCGCGTTCCAGCTCTGCTTCATCCCGACCGGGGTGATGTACTACCTCGCCTCCCGCAGCTCGCCGCGGGACCTGGCCACCGTCGACCGGCTGCTGACCGAGCGGGCCGGCGAAGGGGTGCCGGCGCCGGAGCCGCCGCCGGTCAGAGCGAACGACCCATGAGCAGGTGGGTCGGGAAGCTCGCCAGCTCCTCGAACCCGACCCGCCGGTAGAACCCGATCGCACGCTGGTTGCGGCTGCTGACTCCGAGGTGGACGCCGGGCGAGCCGCCGGCGCGCAGCGCCTCGAACAGCCGCTCCAGCAGCGCCCGGCCGTACCCCCGACCCTGTGCTGCCGGCAGCAGGTCGATGTGCAGGTGGGACGGGTAGCGGGCAGTGATCTCGCGGGACTGCCGGAACGGGTGGTGCAGCTGGAGGATCAGCTGGTCGTCGGCGGTCCGGGGCCGGGCCGGGGCCGGGTAGCGGCGGCGCAGCTCCGGCCACCAGGACAGCTCGCAGGCCGCCTCGAACCGCTCGGTGTCCAGCGCCCCGAGGACGTATCCGACCGGCGTCCCGCCACCGTCGTCGAGCACGAACGCGAGCTCCGGTTCGAGCGCCAGGTACGGGCCGACGTACAGGTGCCCGAGCAGCTTCGGGTCGGCGTACTTGCCGGTGGCGTCCTCGCCGGCGTCCCCGGTGCGCAGGCAGATCTCGTACAGCGCCGGTTCGTCGGCCGGCCGGAAGGCTCGGATCTCCATCGTGACCATGACCCTAGTGCGGCGCTGAGTGACCGCTGAGAGCGGCCGGTGCCGGGTGGACGCCGCGAACTACGATCCGGCGTATGCGTAGAAGCGTGACGGTCACCTGGTCCGCTGCCGCCGCGGTGGCGGTCCTGCTCGCCGCCGGCTGCAGCCGTGGCGGCGGTGACGACGATGGCGACCTGCCCGACGCGGCCGGGCTGATGACCGCGGCGGCCGACGAAATGGCGCAGGTGGAGACCGTCGCGATGCTGCTGGAGTCGGACACCGACCTGGGTGGGTTGGCGGTCCGCCGGGTCGACGGGGTGCTCACCCAGGCCGGCGACGCCGACGGCGTTGCGCTGGTCGAGCAGCTCGGCACCCAGGTGGAGCTGAAGTTCCGGGTGGTCGGCGAGACGTTCTACTACCAGTTGATCGGCGGCTGGCAGCAGCAGCCGCTGGCCGAGGCGGCCGACTACTACGATCCGTCGGCGATCCTCGACCCGGACCGGGGGATCGCCCAGCTGCTGCGCAGCGCCACCGACCCGCAGGTCGAGCGCCGCGACGGCGACCAGTACGAAGTGACCGCCACCTTCCCGGCCGAACAGCTGGACGTGGTGCTGCCCGGAGCGCAGGAGACCCGGGGGACGGTCTGGATCGGCGTGGACCGGCCGCTGCTGCACCGGGCCCAGTTCCCGGTTGAGGAGGGCACGGTCACGGTGACGCTGTCCAAGTTCGACGAACCGGTGACCATCGTTGCGCCCTGAGCCGGCGACCGCGCCGGCCCGCTCCTGGCTGGTCGGCGTGGGCGGAGCGGCGGTGTTGCTGGCCGCGCTCGACGCCTACGTGGTGGTCACGCTGCTGACCGAGATGATGTCCGATCTCGGCATCCCGCCCAACCGGCTGGAGCGGGCGACCTGGCTGGTGACCGGCTTCCTGCTCGGCTACGTGGCCGGGATGCCGCTGCTGGGCAGCCTGTCCGACCGGTACGGCCGGCGGCCGGTGATCGTCGCCTGCCTGGCCGGGTTCGCGGTCGGCTCGGTGGTGACCGCGCTCGGCACCGCGGTCCCGGTGGTGGTGGCCGGCCGGCTGCTGCAGGGGCTGGCCGGCGGCGCGCTGTTGCCGGTCACGCTGGCGCTCGCCGCCGACCTGTTCGCGCAGGCGCGCCGGGCGGCCGCCCTGGGGGCGGTCAACGCGGCGCAAGAGCTGGGCGCGGTGCTCGGCCCGCTGTACGGGGCCGGGCTGGCGGCGCTGGTCGGCTGGCGCGGCGTGTTCTGGGTGAACATTCCGCTGGCGGCGATCGCGGCGGTGGTGATCTACCGGGCGGTGCCGGACCGGCCGGCGACCGAGGCCGGGCGGCCGGCCGTACCGGTGCTCGGCGGCACATTGCTCGCCGGCGCGCTGGCGCTCGCGGTGGTCGGGCTCTACCAGCAGGAGCCGGAGCGGGGGCTGCTGCCGCCGTGGGGGGTGCCGGCGCTGGTCGGTGCCGGCGTGCTGGCGGTGGCGTTCGTGGTGCACCAGCTGTTCGGCCGGGTCCGGCTGTTCGACCCGGCCGGGGTGACCTGGTGGCCGCTGCTGGCGGCACTCGGCGCCAGCCTGCTCGCCGGTGCCGCGCTGCTGGTGACGCTGGTCGACATCCAGCTGTACGCGCAGACCGTGCTGGGCCGGGATTCGGTGGGTGGGGCGCTGCTGCTGACCCGGTTCCTGATCGCGCTGCCGATCGGGGCCGTGCTGGGCGGGCTGCTGGTCCGCCGGCTGGGGGAGCGGTGGGTGGCGGTGATCGGCCTGCTGCTGGCCGCCGCCGGGTACGCCCTGATCGCCGCCTGGCCGGACCGGATCCTCGCCGCCCGGCACGCGTTCGGGCCGGTGTCGGTGCCCCGGCTCGACACCGACCTGGTGGTCGCCGGGCTCGGGCTCGGGCTGGTGATCGCGCCGCTGGCGGCGGCCGCGCTGCGGGTGGTGCCGGCCAGCTCGCACGGGCTCGCCTCGGCGGCGGTGGTGGTCGCCCGGATGATGGGGATGCTGCTGGGGGTGACCGCGCTGACCGCCTGGGGGCTGTACCGGCTCAACCAGCTCACCGCGGACCTGGTGCTGCCGCTGCCGTTCGGGATGTCCGAGGCCGAGTATGACCGGGCGCTGGCGGCCTACGAGGCGGCGTTGCGGGCGGCGCTGCGCACCGAATATGGCGAGATCTTCGCGATCACCGCCGGGCTGTGTGTGGTCGCGGCGCTGGTCAGCCTGGCGCTGCCGCGGCGGGCCGAATGACCGGGCCGCGGCGGGCGGGGTAAGGCGGGCTTCGGCGGGCGGAATGGCCGGGCCGCGGCGGGCGCGAGTAACCGGTCTGGGCGTACGTCTTCGCTGGTGAGCGTTATCGCCGGTGACGAACCGGATTCATCCGGTATGCTGAGCCGGAGCTGCGTCCAGTGCTGTGCCCCCGGAAGGGTCGCCACCGCCGGACGGGGACTGCAACGTCAAAGGGAGTTTGAGCATGGCACAGGGCACTGTCAAGTGGTTCAACGCCGAGAAGGGCTTTGGTTTCATCTCGGTCGATGGCGGTGGCGCCGATGTGTTCGTCCACTTTTCCGCGATCGATGCCACTGGCTACCGGAGCCTTGAGGAGAACCAGCGGGTCGAGTTCGAGGTGACTCAGGGCCCGAAGGGGCCGCAGGCGGACAAGGTCCGCGTGATCTGACCGCGTTTCGCGCCACCTTTTCAGGTCGTCCGCTCATCTGTCCACGCCGCACACAATTCTTGTGCACAGCGGACTTGCGATGGCCGGATAGGGAAGAGTTTGCGCGCGGCAGCGGGCGTGCACGAGATGGGGGCGGGCACGGCCCGCTGCCTGCGCTGGTCGCGTCGCGCCGGGTGGGCTGATCGATTGTGACGTGGCTCGACGCAACCGGGTGGGACGGGCTCCACATTAGTGATCCCAGCCGGCGGTTCAAGGGGTTCGAGCCCGGCTTAATCGTCACCTAAGAAAAGTTTCGGGTTGCCGTTAGGTTGGCGATTGCCAATCGTTTGTGTCGATGATCGATAGCGGATCGGCGGCGATTCCGGGGCATCCCGCGCTATTGCGGGCCTCGCGCGTGGGTCGTGGGTGAGGGGCTGGCTCGGTCGGGCGCCGGTCAACCGGTCGGCCGGGTCAGCCGTCGCTGGGGCGGCGCTGCCGGGGCGGCCACCGGCGTTCACCACCGGCCGGGGCTCGGCGCATCGCGCGGCGCGCCCGGACCGCCTTCGGCTCCCGGGCCAGCCGGCCGATCAGACCGAGCCGGCTCGGCTGCGGCGGCGGTGGCGCCTCCGGGTCGGCGAACAGCATCACCACGCTGGCGCCGCCGAGCTGGCCGCGGCCGACGCTCACCGACCCGCCACCGGCCTGGGCGACCCGGCGGGCGATGTCCAGCCCGAGCCCGGTCGAACCGCGGCTGCTGGCGCCGCGCTTGAGGGCCTGGTCCGGGTCGTCGATGCCGGGGCCGGCATCGTCGACCCGGACCGCCACCCACCCGTCGTGCCGCGACACCGCCACCTCCAGCGCGGTGCCCTGCGGGGTGTAGCGGAACGCGTTGCCGAGGATCGCGTCGAGTGCGGCGCCGAGCTCGGAGGCGGGCACCCGGACCGGCGCCGGCATGTGGGTGCCGAACACCTGGCACGGCCGGTCCTGGTCGCCGGCGACCGCCGACCAGAACCGCATCCGCTCGGCCACCACCTCGCTCGCGTCGCACCAGCCCTGCGGCACGGTCTCCTCGGCCGCCGAGGCGACCGCGGTCGCCGCCGCGTGCCGGGTGGTCCGGATCAGCACGTCGATCTCGTGCTCCAGGGTGGCCAGCGCCTGCCGGACCCGGGCCGCGGTGCGGTGCCGGTCAGCCTCGTCGCCGACGCTGTCAGCGGCCTCCAGCGCCTCCACGTCCAGCCGTAACCCGGTCAGCGGGGTCCGCAGCCGGTGCGACAGGTCGGCGACCATCTCCCGCTCGGCGATCCGCAGCGCGGCCAGCCGGTCGGCCATCTGGTTGAAGGCCAACCCGGCCTCGGCGAGTTCCCGCGGTCCGCTCGGGTTCACGCGGACCCCCAGGTCGCCCTCGCCGAGCTTGCTCGCCGCGTCGGCCAGCCGCCGGGCCGGCCGGACGATCCGGTCGGCGAGCCGGTCACCGACCACCGCCGAGCCGAGCACCAACCCGAACGCGACCACCGCGAGCGCCGCCCAGGCCGCCCGGACGCCGGCGGTGAGCGCCGAGTTCGGGACGAAGACCTCGACCACCGCCACCCGGTGGTCGCCGACCTCGATCGGTTCCAGGTACGACAAGCCGCCCGGCACCGAGGCGACCACGGTATCGCCCTGCCGGGAGGTCCGCTCGATGTCCTCGGCCGAGGCGTGACGCGTACCGACCGTCTCGGCCAGGCCGTGCACCGCCACCCGATCGGTGCCGTCGCCGGTGGTGGTGTTGATCACTTCTTCGACCGCGTCCGGGTCGGTGGTGACCGCGAGCACCGAGACGACGATCGCAGTCTGCCGCTCGGCCTGCGCGAGCGCGCGCTCGTGGGCGAGCTGCTGGACCAGCAGCGCCAGCGGAATGAGGAAGGCGAACGCCACCAACGAGGTGATCGCGACCCCGTGGAGCGCGAGCCGCCATCTCAGTCCGGCGCCACCAACCGGAGGCCGACCCCCCGCACGGTGTGCAGGTAGCGGGGTTTCGCCGCGCTCTCGCCCAGCTTTCGACGGAGCCAGTAGAGATGCACGTCGATGGTCTGATCCTCCCCGATCGACGGCTGTCGCCATACCTCCTCCAGCAGCTCTCGTCGGGAAACCACCCGGCCGGGCCTGGCCGCGAGGTATGCCAGCAGGTCGAACTCCTTGCGGGTCAGCTCGAGTGGCTTGCCGTCGAGCTGGGCCTGCCGCTGCCCGACGTCGATGAGCAGCCGACCAACCTGGATCGTAGTCGGTTCGCTACGGGAGGCCCGGCCGGTGCGGCGCAACACCGAGGTGACCCGGGCATCGAGGTGGGGACCGCTGAACGGCTTGACCATGTAATCGTCCGCACCGGCCCGCAGCAGCCGAACGATTTCCGCCTCATCGTCCCGTGCGGTGGCAATGATGATTGGAATGTCGGTGATGCCCCGCAACATGCGCAGTGCGTCGGCACCGTCCAGATCGGGCAACCCGAGGTCGAGCACGATCAGGTCCGGGGCGTCGGATGCCACCCGTCGCAACGCCTCCAGTGCCGTACCCGCTGCGTGCACGGCGTGACCACGATCCGTTAACGAGCGCAGCATTGCGCTCCGGACCACATGGTCGTCCTCCACCAACAGCACCGTAGCCATGGAGAGAACCGTACTGCCTGTAGCAAGATGTGGGAATGCGCGGACCGCTGGGATATGCACTCGCATGGATACTGGCGACGGCCGTGGCCACCACCGGTTCGTGGGTGGGCCTGCAGCCGTTACTCGCCGCTGCCAGTCCGGAGCTGCCCGCAAGGTTGTCCGCCTCACAGTTGCGGGAGGCGGCGCCGAGCCCGACCCCGTCGCCGAGTCCGTCGCCCACGCCGTCACCGACGCCGTCGCCGACCCCGCCCCGCACCGAGCCGCCCGCCCAGCCGCCGCCGCAGCCGCAACTGCCGGCGACCTCGGAATGGGAGGAGCTGGCGGACGGCCCGGGCTTCGAGCGGGTGTTCATCCTCCGGGGTGGCGAGGTGACGGTGCGGGCCACCCCGCGCGAAGTACAGGTGCTGGAAGACACCCCGAACCCGGGTTATGAGGCGCGCGAACGGCGGTTCAACGACACGTCGCTACTGTTCTCGTTCGAGTCCGACGAACGCTCGTCGCGAATCTGGATAATGTGGCGAGACGGTCCATATGCGGAGGTAACTGAGACAGTATGACGAATGTCACCAACGAGTCGCTGCGGCGGCTCGCGGTGACCACGCTCGAGCACAACTGGCGGCACCAGCACACCGTGCCGTCCCGCACCCTGTATCCGCACCAATGGAGCTGGGATGCCGGCTTCATCGCGGTCGGCCTCGCCCGGGTCGCACCGGAGCGGGCATGGCGGGACCTTCGGTCGTTGTTCTCCGCACAGTGGTCCGATGGACGGGTCCCGCACATCGTCTTCGACACCAACGGCCAAACCGACCGCTACTTCCCGGGTCCGGAGTTCTGGCAGGCACACGCCCCGAGCGGCGCCGCGACCAGCGGGATCGTCCAGCCGCCGGTGCACGCGCTGGCGGCCTGGGAGGTCTACCGGCTGGCGCCGACCGAGGCCGCCCTCGCCGAGCTGCGCTGGCTCTACCCACGGCTGGTCGCCCAGCAGCGCTACCTCTGCGTGTACCGCGACATCGGCGGCACCGGCCTGGCCTGCGTGGTCCACCCGTGGGAGACCGGCCAGGACAACAGCCCGGCGTGGGACCAGCCGCTCGCCGCGGTGCCGGCCGACCCTGGCCTGCTAGCCCGGCACCGGCGCCGCGATCTGGCGGTCGCGCAGGAGTCGCACCGCCCGACCGACCAGGACTACGCGCGGTACATCACGATTGCCCAGGCGTACCGCGACGCCGGATACGTCGACGACGGGCCGGGGGAGCGGTACCCGTTCCTGGTCGAGTGCCCGGCGTTCAACGCGATCCTCGCGTCGGCCGAGTACGCACTCGCCGAGATCGCCGCGGTGGTCGGTGCCGACCCGGTGGTCCACCGCGACCGGGCCAGACGGATCACCGAGGCGCTGTCGGACCGGCTGTTCAACCCGGACACCGGCATGTTCCACGCCCGCGACGTCTACACCGGCGAGCTGAGCCCGCAGCGGTGCATCGGCGGGCTGATCCCGCTGATGCTGCCGGAGCTGCCGGCGCCGCAGCTGAAGTCCACTTTGGCCGAGGCGGGCTCGCCGCGGTTCGGCCTGGGCGAGCGGATGCGGCTGCCGCTGCCGAGCTACGACCGGACCGCACCGGACCTGGACCCGGTCCGCTACTGGCGCGGTCCGATCTGGATCAACATGAACTGGCTGCTCTGGCGCGGCTTGCGGGAGCACGGCCAGCCGTCGCTGGCGGCGGCGCTGCGCCGCAGCATGATCGAGGTGGTACGGGCGAACGGCTGCTACGAGTACTTCCACACCATCACCGGCGAGGGGGTCGGCACCGCCGAGTTCAGCTGGACCGCCGCGCTGGTGCTCGACCTGCTCGCGGCGGACGGGTAGCGGTGAGGACCTTGAGTGCGCGGTCCGCTCCGACCCGGTAGCCGGCCTCCTGATGAATCCTCAGCGCGAGCTGCGCGTAGTCGCGGGCCGGTTCGGGTGCCTCCTGACTGAGGGAGATCTCCGCCAGGACGGTCAGCGCCCGTCCTTCGAGGATCCGATAACCGGCTTCGCGGGCCAGCTCTAGGGCGCGCCGGGCGTGATCGGCCGCACTGTCATATTGGCCGAGGTGGTGCTGCACGCTTGCCACTCCGATCAGACCGACCGCCTCGGCCTGCGGACTCCCCAGCTGTCGCGCGAACTCGAGGGCGTCGCGGTAGTGGCCGATCGCCAGCTGCGGAAGCCCCAACCGTAGTTGCACCTCCGCGAGTGTGCTGAGGGCGCGGGCGCTGTTGGCTGGATCGCCGGCGGCCTCGGCCAGCGCCTGCGTCGCCAGGTCCAGCGCACCGGGCAGGTTGCCGGCATCGCACTCCGCGGTGGCGAGCGACGTGAGGTCGGAGGACACTCCGTAGCGGTCGCCGACCTCGCGGTGCAACGCCAGTGCCCGGCGGAGGTGTGACCGAGCGTGCTCGAGCTCGCCGAGCTCAAGATAGGCGAGAGCCAGGCCGGCTCGGGTGTCAGCCTCGCCAATGGCGTTGCCAGCACGAATGTACCCGGAGAGGTTGGCACTGTGGCGGCGTACCGCGTCAGCGAGCCGTCCCCGTGCGCGGTCGATGTGGCCGAGGAGGTTCAGCACGACCCCGGTTGGCCAACCATGTTGCTCACACAGGGCAAGCGCCCGGGTGAGGTACTCGCTCGCTGGTTCGAGCTGCCCGAATTCTTGGTGTGCATCGGCGGCGTTGACCAGCACTGCGACCTCACCGTCAGTCCAGCCGGCCCGCCGGCAAAGCGCCAGCGCCTCTGCGTACTGTGCGATCGCCGCCGGCAAGCGAACCGTCCAGCGCAGGACGTCGGCCAGACTGAGCCGGGCGGTCGCCCGCGCCTGCCAATCGCCCTCCTCCTGCGTCGCGTGCACGGCAGCCTCGGCGACCGTCTGCCAGTCCAGCAGGTGCTGGCTGTGCGCGAAGTAGCGGCGCAGGCACGCGGCCAGCTGCCAAGCCAATGCTCGCAGCCCGTTGCCCGCGCAGTAGACCACTGCGGCGACCAGGTTCACCCGCTCCGCGGCCAACCAAGCCAGCGCGTCACCCGGTTGGTCGATCTCCACCGGTAAACCGGCCGGCCCCGCTGGTGGCTCAGGAAGCTCCAGCATGGTCGGGTACAGCAGCGTGACCGCGGCGTGAGCGACGCGAACGTACCATCTCACGAGTCGCTGGATCGCCGCGTCGCGCTCGCCGTCACTATCCTCCTGTTCGGACACCTGTCGCGCGTAGAGCCGCAGCAAGTCATGGAACCTGAACCGGCCAGGGCTCTGCTCGTGGATCAGATGAGCCCCGGCCAGCTTGTCCAGGAGGCGTCCCGCAGCGGAGGTGGTGGCGCCGGCGATCGCCGCCGCGGCGGCGATCGTGAAGTCCTCGCCCGGCACCAGGCCGAGCAACCGGAACATGCGCCGAATTTCGGTGGGGAGCCGCAGATACGAGATCTCGAGTGCTGCCCGCACCGCGCTGTCCTCATCGTCGTCCACCTGCATGAGCGAGAGCCGGTCGCCGGCCGTGAGCTTGGCGACGAGATCGCCGATCGCCTCGCGCGGCCGGTCAGCCAGGTACGCGGCGGCGATGCGGATCGCCAGCGGGAGGAACGCGCACGCACGGGCGAGTTCGACGGCGTCGGCGCGCTCTCGGTCCACTCGTTCGGCACCGAGCAGCCGAGCGAGCAGTGTGAGCGCCTCGTCGGCTGTGAGCACGTCGAGGGTCAGGCGCCGCGCACCGTCGCGGGCGACCAAGCCGCTGAGCCGGTCCCGGCTGGTGACCAACACGAGGCAACCGGGAGATCCTGGCAGCAGCGGCCGCACCTGCTCCGCCGAGGCGGCGTTGTCGAGAACCACGAGTACCCGACGACCCGCCAGTCGTGATCGATAGCGGGCGCTCGCTTGCGCCTCGTCCCGCGGGACCTGGTCGGGCGGAACCCCCAACGAGCCCAACAGTGCCGTGAGCGCGTCGAGCGGGCGCAGCGGCGAGCCGAATGAGAAACCGCGCAGGTCGAGATAGAGCTGGCCGTCCGGGAAATGGTGCGAAACTCGGTGTGCCCACTGCACCACCAGCGCCGTCTTGCCGACGCCGGCTGTGCCGACAACGGCGGAAATCACCAGCGGGGCAGGGATGCTCGCTGAGCTTGCGAGACAGTCATCGAGTGCTTTCAGGGCATCCGTACGCCCGGTGAAGTCCGCTACCGGCGCCGGCAGCTCCATCGGTCTCGGCCAGTCGGCGGCGGCCCGGGCGGATCCCGCACCCGGCAGCGGATGAATCGTCGGGTCCCGGCGCAGG
This sequence comes from Natronosporangium sp., assembly GCA_036564175.1. GTDB lineage: Bacteria > Actinomycetota > Actinomycetes > Mycobacteriales > Micromonosporaceae > Natronosporangium. The sequence continues at coordinate 63,515 of DATCKZ010000019.1, read as the reverse complement.
ATCGCCCGGTGCAGCTCCTGCAGCTGCTCACCGGGCTCGACGCCAAGCTCCTCCCGGAACCGCTCGGCCGCCCGCCGGTAGGCCGCGAGCGCGTCGGCCGGCCGGCCGGCGCGGTAGAGCGCCAGCATCAGCAACCCGAGCAGCGGTTCGCGGTACGGGTACTGCTCCACCGCCCGGTTGAGCTCGGCGATCAGCTCGCCGGCGTGCCCGGCCGACAGCTCGAGCTGGAGGCACTCTTCCAGCGCAGACATCCGCTCCTCCTCGAGCGGCACCGCGGCTCGGCGTACCACCGCACTCTCCACGCCGGACAGCGGGGTACCACGCCACAGCTCGAGGCCAGCCCGATACAGTCCCCGCGCCTCCGCGCAGTTGCCCGCGGCCGCCGCTGCGCGGGCCTGGACGACCAGCCGGCGGAAGTCGGTCAGGTCGAGCTCGTGTGCGCCGATTCGGTAACCGTTCGGCTCGGTGATGATCGTGTCCGGTCCGGCGCCGGCCTCGCTCAGGCGCCGCCGGAGTCGGGACACGCAGCCCTGCAGCAGGTTGCGCGCGGCTCGCGGCGGTGCCGACCCCCACACCGCGTCGACCAGCAGCGCCGCGGAGACCGGTTGGCCAGCATGCAGCGCCAGCATCGCCAGCACGGTGTGATCACGGTCCGCCGAGATGGCGACCCACTCGGCGCCGACCTGTACGCGCATCGGGCCGAGGATCTCGAACCGGACACGGACCTCGGGCTGCGCCTGTGCGGGGGACACGTGCCAGCGTACAAGGGGAGCGGCTTCGATACCGCCTGGTACGGGTGTCCGATTGGCCGATAGCGGCGGGGTGGTGGCGGCGCAGCGGCCGGGTTTCCGACCGACGGCCCGAAGGCGATCGTGGTGGTCCGGGATCCGACCCGCCCGGCTGCGCGACCTCGACTGGGCGCCGGACGCGGAGGTGACCGTCGAGCCCGTACCGATCGACCCCGGGCGGGCTCAAGGTGCTGCGCCACTCCACCGCGCACGTGCCGCCGCTCCGGCCGGAGGATCTCAACAAGCTCGAGCGGCGGATGCGCGAGATCGTCGCCGCCGGGCGCGGCAGCGAGGCCAACCCGCAGCTGCAGCGGGTGTACGGGACGGCGTGGCCGACCCGGGAAGCGGTGAAGGCCTACCTGCGGCTGCTGGACGAGGCGGCCCGGCGTGACCACCGCAAGCTCGGCGTCAAACTGGACCTGTTCAGCTTTCCGGAGGCGATCGGGTCCGGGCTGGCGGTGTTCCACCCCAAGGGCGGGATCATCCGGCGAGAGCTGGAGAACTACTCCCGGCGCCGGCGCCAGGAGGTCGGGTACGAGTTCGTCAACACTCCGCACATCAGCAAGAGTGGGCTGTTCCAGACCTCCAGCCACCTGCCGTACTACGCGGACACCATGTTCCCGCCGGTGCAGCTGGAGGGCGCCGACTACTACCTCAAGGCGATGAACTGCCCGATGCAAAACCTGATCTACGCGGCACGCGGGCGGTCGTACCGGGAGCTGTCGCTTCCGCTGTTCGAGTTCGGGACTGTATATCGGTACGAGAAGTCGGGGGTAGTGCACGGGCTGACCCGAGTTCGCGGGCTCACAATGGACGACGCGCACATCAACTGCACCGAGGAGCAGATGTTTCATCGGTGACCCGGAGGAGTGGGTGGCGGCGACCAAGACGCTGCGGCGGGCCGGCGAGGAGTCGAGCCTGGAGCTGGTGCCGGATCCGGGCGGTGCGGCGTCCTACGGTCCGAAGATCTCGGTCCAGGCTCGGGACGCGATCGGCCGGCCCTGGCAGATGTCGACCATCCAGCTCGACTTCAACCAGCCTCGGCGGTTTGGCCTCGAGTACCAGGCCGCCGACGGCACCCGGAAGCGGCCGGTGATGATCCACAGGGCACTGTTCGGCTCGATCGAGCGGTTCTTCGTCATCCTGACCGAGCAATACGCCGGCGCCTTCCCGGCCTGGCTGGCGCCGGTGCAGGCGGTCGGCATACCGATCCGGGACGATCACATCGGATACCTGGACGAGCTGGTGGCGCGGCTGCGTGCCGAAGGCATCCGGGCGGAGGTCGACAGTTCGGCCGAGCGGATGCAGAAGAAGATCCGCAACGCGCAGCAGCAGAAGATCCCGTTCATGATCCTCGCCGGGGATGCGGACGTGGCCGCCGGCGCGGTGTCGTTCCGGTATCGGGACGGATCGCAGCGCAACGGCGTACCGCTCGACGAGGCGGTCGCTCACCTGGTCGAAGTCGTCCGGTCCCGTACCAACGCCGGCCCGTCGGCCGCGTGAGGGTTTGCCTTTCTCGATACGCTGTGGTCTGACCGTTACGACGCGCAATGGCGAGCCGGTGCGGTTGGGGGAGGACGCGTGCGAGTCGAGGTGCTTGGTCCACTGCGGGTGCTGGTCGGTGGACACGAAATCGCGGTCAGGGCTGGCCGGGATCGGACGCTGCTGACGATGCTCGCGCTGCGCGCGAACCAGACCGTGCCGGTGGACGAGCTGGTCGACGCGCTCTGGTCGAGTGCGCCGCTGAGCGCCCGCAACCAGGTCCAGTCCTGCGTCTCGCATCTACGTAGGACCCTGTCGCAGCAGGCCGGGGTAGCGGAGGACGTCATCGCCACCGATCCGGCCGGCTATCGGCTGCGGGTAGATCCGGAACAGGTCGACGTCCACCGGTTCTCAAGGTTGGTTTCGCGAGCGCGGGCCGCGGCAGCGGCCGGACGGCAGGTCGAGGCGCGAGATCAACTGCGGGCAGCGCTGGAGCTTTGGCGCGGTCCTGCGCTGGCCGGATTTGACAGTCCGGAGCTCAGCCGGACCGCAGGCGCACTGGAGGAGGAGCGGATCCAGGCGCTGGAGGAGCGGATCGAGCTGGATCTCGCGCTGGGCGCTGGCGGGGAGCTGGTTGGTGAGCTGAGCGACTTGGTGCAGCGATATCCATATCGCGAGGGGATATACGCGTCGCTGATGCGTGCCCTCTACCGGGCCGGCCGGATGAACGATGCGCTCGCGACGTTCCGGCAAGCCCGGCAGCGGCTCCACGACGAGCTCGGCACCGAACCCAGCGAACAGTTGCAGCGTCTCCACCAGGCGATCCTCAACCGGGACGAACTCGCCGTCGGTGGCGGTGGTCCAGGTGCGGAAGTGACGCGGCCGCCGGTGCCGCATCAACTGCCTCCCGAGGTCGCGCACTTCGTCGGCCGGGACAAGGAAATCGCCGCGCTTCGCGAAGCCCTCATGGTGGATCCCGTGGGATCCCGCCGTCGACCTTCGGTGGTCCTCCTCTACGGTCCGGGTGGGGTTGGGAAGTCCGCGTTGGCGGTGCGAGTAGCGCACGAGCTGGCCGACGCGTACCCAGACGGGCAACTATATGTCGACCTGTGTGGCTGGACACCGGGGATGCGTCCGCTCGGGGCGCTCGAGGTGCTTGCCCGATTCCTCCGAAGCTTCGGTGTGCGTCCAAGCGATATCCCGGCCGACGAGGCCGAGGCCGCGGCAATGTTCCGAAGCGTCACCGCGGATCGCCGGTTGCTCCTACTGCTGGACAACGCCGCCAGCAAGGACCAGGTCGCCCCGCTCCTTCCCGCGAACCCAGCTTGCGCGGTCCTGGTTACCACCCGTCATCCACAGCCGAGCCTCGATGTCGACGTACGGATGCGCGTGGCGGTGCTCGATGAGTCTGCCGCATGGGCGCTGTTGACCGGCTTGATGGACCGACGCTCCCATGACGAAGCGATTCTCAAGGTTCTCGCGCTCAGCGATGGGCTGCCGTTGGCAATCCGGATCGCAGGTGGTCGGTTGGCGGCGCGGCCGGACGTATCGGCAGCGGAGTTCGCGGCCAGGCTCGCGGATCGGTCGCGCCGCCTGGACGAGCTCCAGTTGGGTGATCTGGCTGTGCGCGCCTCGGTTCGCACTAGCTATGACGCCTTGCGGACCAGTGGTGATGAGCTCGATCGACTTGCCGCGAGAGCGCTTCGCTTACTTGGGCTGCTAAAGGTTGCGGATGCGTCGCCAGTCGTCGTGGCCGCGATGCTCTCCGAGCCGGATACGCAGGTAGCCCGTACCGCTCTCGATCGGCTGGTCGATGCGCAGCTGCTTGAAGCTTCGAGTGGTCGCTACCGGCTGCACGACTTGGTCCGCCTCGTCGCTGCCGAGCGAGCGGTTGAGGACGAACCGCGGGTCGACCGGGAGGCGGCGGTCGTCCGCGCCATGGCGTACTACGCGAACGCTACCTGGCGTGCGAACAGGCGACTGCATCTACTGACAGTGCTGCCGTTCGGCGGACCAACCACCTCGGCAGGAGTCCTTGCCCCGACTTTTGTAGAGGCGGGTGACGCACGTCGGTGGATCGAAGACGAACTGTCCAACCTCCTGTCGGTCATGGAGCAGGCGGTGCTACTCCCGACGGCCCATCGCCGGATACCGCTGTGGCTCGGCCATGCATTATGGAATGCACTGGATATCCGCTGTTCATGGCAGTCGGCACATGAGCTGAGCCGCCTCATCATGGAAGCCGCCGACCGGCGCGGCGACCAAGAGCTGGCGGCATGCGGATATCTCTTGCACGGGTGGAGTGAGGCGTGCCTTGGTAACTACGCGGCCGCGAAGGCATGTTTCGAGCGGGCTTTGACCCACTTTGACCAGCTCGACAATCAACTCGGCACCGCGTTGGTCCTCAATGGGCTCGGCTTGGCGGAATCCAGGCAAGGAAACCAACGTAGCGCCCTACGGTACTTCGAGCGGGCGCTACCAATAGCTCGCGACCTTAGCCTCGGGGGCTTGTCTGCCGCCATTCTGAACAACATGTGCGTAACCTATTCATGCCTAAGGCAACCGGACCGAGCCATCCGCGCGGCGGAGGAGGCGATGGAAATTTCGTCACCAGAGGATCATGTAACAAGGACCGCGGGTCTGATCAGTCTATCCGGTGCATTGTGTCTTAAAGGCAGCTACCTCCGTGCCGCGCAGCGCGTGAATGACGCGATCCAGCTGAGCCAACTCACCGGTGATCGGAGGCGCGAGGGTGAGGCGCTGCTCGTCCGATGCGAGGTCCGACTTCGACAGGGACATCTACAGGAGGCATTAGCGGACGCAGAGCGGGCGGCCGCCGTGGCCGAAGTGAGTGGCTACCGCTACGCGAAGGCAGCAGCGTGGCGGCAGCAACAAAGAATTCTTGCTGCGATGGGAAGGACGGCCGAGGCCGCGCAGGCTGGCTCGCTATCTTCGACGGAGTTTGCCAGGCTGCGCGGCTCGCTTGATGATCCGCTTATCGGCCATCTCATTACCGATGACGTCCCGATCGCGAACTCCCAGCCAGTGCCGGCCGCCCAGTCGTAACGGGCATCGATTGCCTATTCTTGGCCACGACCGCGGCGGCGGAGTCTGCTGTGGATGGCGCGGTGAATGACTGAAGTGACCGTGCCGGTGGTCTCGGACTGCGGGGTCTCCTCGGGCGAGGGTGCGACGCGGGCCTGGAGCTCGGTGAGGGTCTTGACGACCGCCTGGTGCAGCCCCACCAGTCCGCCGGTGACCGGGTCGTCGCCGCGGATCGGTCCGCCGAGGTGCTCGACCACGTTCTGCGCGAGCTCCCGGGTCGCCTGATCCCGTAGCACGATCCGTACCTCTTCGTCCTCGAGCCGGATCTCCATCTGCCGGGCCGCCGCCTCATCATCGGTGAGGTCGCTGGTGCCGTCGATGCCGATCTCGTCGATCTTGTCGGCGAGAGTGTCGGCGTCGACGCCGAGCGCCGCGAGCACCCGGGCGGCGGCGCTGTCCTCGGAGCGGACCAGCGCCTCCAGCAGGTGGTGGCTGCCCATCGGCGAACCGCCGGCAAGCCGCTCGGCGGCCGCGACCGCCTGCTCAGCCGCTGGGGTGCGGCGGGGTGAGGCGGCGGCGTCGTCGGGCCCAGGCTCGCCGCCGGTGGTCAGCTGGCGGGTAACCTCCGTGCGGACTCGCTGGAGGTCAGCGCCAAGGTTCACCAGGATCCTGGCTGCGACCCCTTGGCCCTCACGGATGAGCCCGAGCAGGATGTGCTCGGTGCCGATGTAGTTGTGTTTGAGCTGGAGCGCCTCGCGTAGCGACAGCTCGAGCACCTTCTTCGCGCGCGGGGTGAACGGGATGTGCCCCTCGGGGGCCTTGTCGCCCTCACCGACGATCTCCAGAATCTGCTCCCGGACGGCAGTGAGCGAGACGCCGAGGGCGGTGAGCGCCTTGGCAGCGATGCCATCGCTCTCGCGGATGAGCCCGAGCAGGATGTGCTCGGTACCGATGTAGTCGTGGTGGAGAAGCCGGGCTTCCTCCTGGGCGTGGACGACCGTGGCCCGCGCCCGATTCGTAAACCTCTCGAACATGCTTCTATGGTTGCAACCGTGTCAATACCATGTTATTGATAGGGTACCGTGGGAGGAGGCCGGTATGGCGAGCGAGTGGGAGGAGCGCCTCGAGCGGTGGCGGGCCGAGTTGGAGCTGCTCGCCGAGTTGGAGGAGTCGCCGTGGGTGACCCTGGCCCAAGCCGAGGCGGAGACCGGGGTTTCGCGGTCAACGTTGCGCTCGTGGTACCGCAACGGCGAGATCCCGTCCCGGCTGGTCGACGGCCCGAACGGGCCGCAGCGGCTGGTCCCACTGAACGCGGTCCTCGAGCGGGCCGCCCAATCACCGCGGATCCAGCGCCGGGCCGAGCGTGAGGTGAGCCTCGAGGCTCAGGTTGCCCTACTCCGCCACCGAGTCGACCAGCTGGAGCTCCGGCTCGCCGCGCTCGAACGTCGCGGATAGAAATTTTCGGGCGCAGACCGCACAATAGGCAGTCTGCGTTACCTAGGGTGAGTCCGCGCTTTCACCACTATCCGTCGACTCGGTGAATACGGACAGAGTGCGCAAAAGGTCTCGTTTTCAGGAGTCTGTCCATCCGGTTCTAGCGATTCAGGTTCGGCGCCGTCACGCACGTAGCTTCCTGTCCACGCCGTGTTAGTGCACACCTGGGACCACGCGATGGCCCCAGCTTGTGGAGGGGAGAGCGCCGTGCGTGGCAACGAGTGGACTTAAGTCATACGAGCCGACGTGAGACGTAAGGCGCGCTGCGCCGAGTCATCGTACGCTTGCTAGCGACCGTTTCGTGATCAGGAAGGGCGCTAGCCGTGAACCGAGGCTTGCACCGGGCCGACCAGCAGCTGTACGCGCTGGTCGGCTTGGTTGTGTTGGCCGGGCTCGGCGCGGCTGTCTGGTCCGCAGCGGCTCTCCTGCGTGCAGGGCCCGACGACGCACGGCTCGCCACTACTGCGATCCTGGCTGCGTTGGTCGCAGTGGGCGGTTTGGTAAAGGTCGAGATCCGGGTCCGGTCCACAGGGCACGCTACGACTTGGGCAGACGCCGCTGTTGTCGTAGGGTTCGCCATACTGCCACCGGCGCAGGTCGTCGTCGCAACCGCTGTCGGCGTAGCGCTAGCCCAACTGCTCCGACGACAGCCTCCAATCAAGGCAGCCTTCGCAGTAGCGAATGGTTCGATCTACGCGTGGGTTGGCGGGTTCGTTCTTTCGATCCTTGGATCGGCGCTTCCGGATGGCGAGCCGACCATCGGCATTCTCGCGTTGTCGTTCTGTGCGATGACGGTTGTCGACGAGGTTCTCGTCATACCAGTTATTGCATTGGCATCCCGGACGAGCATTCGCGAGCGGTTCCGGACGAACTGGGATGTCCGGCTCGTCATGGCAGTGGGCCGGTTCGGACTAGCGGTGCTCGCCATCCTCGCTCTCCAGCTCAACGAGACGGTCATCTACGCGCTACCGCTGTTTCTACTCCTGGCGCACCTGTGGCATGAACGGTGGGTACGGGCGCGCGAGGAGCGGGTGGCCTGGCAAAACCTGGCCGTCGCCACCGAGGCGTTCACCGGCGTCGACCTGGACGTGGTCCTGCGCGAGGCGGTGGTCCGGGGCACCAAGCTGTTCTCTGCCGACGAGCTCGAGGTGGAGGTGTGGCTCGGGCTGGGCCGGCGGCTGGTGCGGGGAGCCGACCAGGTGACCTACGACGGGGACCCCGACCAGGCGCCCGCCGATTCGGCCAACGTGTACGCGGTAGCCCTGCACGGCTACCCGGGGCGGCGCGACATCGGGGCGCTCCGGCTGCGGTTCCGCAACCGCGTGAAGATGTCCGAACGCGAGCAGGCGATGGTCGCCAGCTACGCCGCCGCGCTCGACACCGCCGTCCGCAACGCCGCCGCGTACAGGCAACTCGGCGAGGCTACCGAGGCACACGCGTACGCGGCGGCACACGACGCGCTGACCGGGCTGGCCAACCGGCGCGAGCTGGAACGCGAGCTGATAGATGCGCTCGGCAGTCCGAACCGGATGGACTGCCGGATCGCGTTGCTGCTGCTTGACCTGCGGCACTTCAAGGAGGTCAACGACGCGCTCGGCCACCTCGCGGGTGACCGGGTGCTGGTGCAGGTCGCCGAGCGGCTGAGCAACGCCGCCGGGCCACGGGACCTGGTGAGCAGGTTCGGCGGCGACGAGTTCGCGGTGCTGCTGCGCAGCGCCTGGCGGCCGGCCCGGGTGGAGACGCGGGCCCAGCGGGTTTTGCAATCGCTCGCCGAGCCGGTCGAAGTGGACGGCCTGCCGATCATGGTTGAGGCGAACGGCGGGCTGGCGCTGGCGGTCGACCCGCAGGACGAGCAGGGCGACGCGCCACCGGAGTTCCGGTCCGACCCGCAGGCCTGGATGACCGAGCTGATGCGGCGGGCGGACGTGGCGATGTACCAGGCGAAGCGGATGAGCCGGCCGCTGACCCGCTACACGCTGGCCCGCGACCCGGCCGACCGGGAACGGTTGAGCCTCGCCGGCCAGCTTCCGCGGGCGGTCGCGGAGCGCGAGTTCATGCTGCACTTCCAGCCGATCGTCGACATCGACACCGGCGAGGTGGTGGGGGCCGAGGCGCTGGCGCGGTGGCGCCACCCGACCCGCGGCGAGCTCGACCCGCGCTGGTTCCTGGATCTGCTGGAGCGGTCCGCTCAGCTGCCGGCGTTCACCGCCGCGGTGCTCGACGAGGCGCTCACCGCCGCCAACTACTGGCGGGCCGCCGGCCACGACCTGCGGGTGTCGGTGAACATCTCGGCCCGCAGCCTGCTCGACACCGAGCTGCCCAGGCAGGTGCTGGCCGCGCTCGACCGGCACCACACCGAGCCCAGCCGGCTCTGCCTGGAGCTGACCGAGACGCTGGCGCTCAGCCAGCTGGAGACGGTCGACCAGGTGCTGACCCAGCTGCACGATATCGGGGTCCAGCTCGCGCTCGACGATTTCGGCACCGGGTTCTCGTCGCTCGCCGTACTGTCCCGGATCCCGGTCCACCAGCTGAAGATCGACCGGAGCTTCAGCCAGGTGCTGCGGGACCTGGATGTGAGCTCCGAGCCGGATCCGGAGACCGATGCCGAGGCGATCGCCCAGGCGAAGGCGGTGGTCCGGTCGACGGTGCAGCTCGGCCGCACGCTGGAGCTGTCGGTGGTCGCGGAGGGGATCGAGACCGAGGCGCAGCGCCGGCTGCTCTGGGAGCTCGGTTGCACGACCGGCCAGGGGCACCTGTTCGCCCGCCCGGTGCCGTCGGACCGGCTGCTCGCCGCGCTGGTGCGGGGCGTCAACGGTCGGCCGGGGACGCTGGCCGAGCCGTTGCAGAGCGACCCGACCGTGGTCCACCTGCGACAGGCCCGCGAGCGCGGCGGCCGGTAGCATCGGCCCCGATGCCTGACGAGGACCCGATGCGTGACGAGCTGGAGCGGCTCTGGATGCCGCACCGGATGGCGTACATCGCCGGCGAGGACCGCCCGGCCGGTGGGTACGACCAGCCGTCCGGCTGCCCGTTCTGCCGGGCGCCCAAGCAGCCGCCGGCCGAGAGTCTGGTGGTGGCGACCGGCGAGCAGGTGTTCGCGGTGCTCAACCGCTACCCGTACAACCCGGGGCACCTGATGATCTGCCCGTACCGGCACGTCGGCGACTACCCGGAGCTGACCCGGGAGGAGACGGTCGAGCTCGCAACCTTCACCCAGATTGCGATGCGGGTGATCCGGCAGGTGAGCGGCGCCCACGGCTTCAACATCGGGATGAACCAGGGGCCGGTGGCGGGCGCTGGGATCGCGGCTCATCTGCACCAGCACATCGTGCCGAGGTGGGGCGGTGACACCAACTTCATGCCGGTGATCGGCCGCACCAAGGTGTTGCCGCAGCTGCTCGCCGACACCCGGGAGCTGCTGGCCAAGGCCTGGCCGACCAGCTAGCGGTCAAGGCTTGGCCGACCGGAGCCGTCAATCGTCCGGCCGACCGGCTGGCCGTCAGGCGTGGCCGATCAGCCGGGCGAATTGTCCGATTCCTTCCTTGTGTGCTGGACACCGCTGAACACCTGGCGTGCCTGGGCGTTGCACCGGTGCTAGCAGCTCTGTAGGGCGTTTGCAGGGGGTCTGGAGGGCCCCGGCGGGCGTCGAACGCCCACCCGCGACCAGGTGTGACCGGGCGGCCGGCTGGGTATCAGCTGGACACACGCGTGAGGAGGTCGCGATGACGTCCGTCAACGGGTCGGCCAACGGCAGGTCGACCGCAGAGTTGGTGCAACAGGCGAGCGAGCAGGTCTCGCGGTTGGTCCGCGACGAGCTGACGCTGGCCAAGGCGGAGCTGGCGGAGAAGGGCCGGCACGCCGGGGTCGGGGTCGGGTTGTTCGGTGGCAGCGGGGTGGTCGTGATGTACGCGCTCGGCGCGCTGATCATCGCGGCGATCGCCGGGCTCGCCGAGGCACTGCCGACCTGGCTGTCCGCGCTCATCATCGGGGTGGCGCTGCTGCTGATCGCCGGCGTCATGGTGCTGCTCGGCCGCCGGCAGGTCAAGCAGGCGGTGCCGCCGATGCCGAAGGAGGCCACCGACGGGGTCCGGGCGGACCTCGCCGCGTTGAAGACAGCGGTCCGGGAACGGGGGCATTCATGAACAAGCAGGAGACCGAGGCGCTGCGCGCGGAGATCATGCGGACCCGCGCCGACCTGGGCGTGACCATCCAGCAGCTCGCGGAGCGGATGGATGTGAAGTCCCGGATGCAGCATTCGGTACGGCGGGCGGGGTCGAACCCGCTGCCGTGGTTCGTGCTCGCGGCCGGGGCCGCGGTGGCGACGGTGATGTTGGTGCTGGCCAGCAGGGGGCGGCGGTGAACAAGACGAAACTCGCGTACAAGCCGGTCGGGATCGTGCTCGGGATGATCGCGGGCGGGGTCTCCGGGATGCTCTTCCACCAGATCTGGAAGCGGGTCTCCGGCGGCGACGAAGCGCCGTCCGCCACCGATGAGGACCGGCGGTGGGGCGAGGTGCTCGCCGCCGCGGCGCTGCAAGGCGCGATCTTCGCAGTGGTGAAGGCGGCGGTCGACCGGGGAGGTGCGCAGAGCGTCCGGAAGCTCACCGGCAACTGGCCGGCCTGAGCCGCGAGCCGGTGCCGACCCGGGATCGGTGCGGGTGGTTGGGGGGTAGCACTCGAAACCGGGAGGTAGCAATGACCACACACGCACCCGGCATGCCGAGCTGGGTGGATCTCGCGTCACCGGACCCGGCGGCCGCCAGCCGGTTCTACTGCGACCTGTTCGGCTGGACCAGCGAGGTCGCCGAGGATCCGCAGGCCGGCGGTTACACCACGTTCCGGCGCGGCGGCAAGCCGGTCGCCGCGGTCGGCGGGTTGATGACCGAGGGCCAGCCGCCGGTCTGGACCAGCTATTTCGCCACCGAGGACGCGGCGGCGACCGCCGACAAGGTGGCGCAGGCGGGCGGCGTGGTGCTGGCGGCGCCGTTCGACGTGATGGGGTACGGGCGGATGGCGGTGTTCGCCGACTGTGACGGCGCCGGGTTCGCGGTCTGGCAGGCCGGCTCGATGGCCGGCGCCGAGCTGATGCACGAGCCGGGTTCGCTGAGCTGGAACGAGCTGATGACCCGCGATCCGGCCGGGTGCAAGGAGTTCTACGCGGCGGTGTTCGGGTGGCAGCCGAGGGACGTCGGGTACGAGTCGACCACGTACACGCTGTGGCAGGTGGGGGATCAGGCCGCCGGCGGCATGCTGCCGATGACCGGTGACCTGTGGCCGGCCGACCTGCCGTCCCACTGGATGGTCTACTTCGAAGTGACCGACCCGGACGCGACCGCGGCGAAGGCGGCCGAGCTCGGTGGGACCATCTCGGTGCCACCGACCGACACCGTCGCCGGCCGGTTAGCGGTGCTCAGCGACCCGTACGGTGCGCTCTTCTCGGTGATCCGGTCCAACCCGGACTACCAGCCGTAGCAGAGGTTCCGGTCGCGTCGATCATGGAGTTTTCGGCCGACCCGCCGAACGAACTCCATGATCGACGCGAGAAGGCCTACCCGGCGTTGGCGTGCTCCTTGCGGACCTGTTCGGCGAGGTGCTGCGGCATCGGCTCGTACCGGGCGAACTTGCGGGTGAAGGTGCCCGCGCCGGAGGTCATCGACCGGAGCTCCACCGCGTACCGGACCAGCTCGGTCGCCGGCACCTCGGCGTGGACCAGGGTCTTGTCGGCCCCGTCCGGATCCTGTTCGGTGCCGAGCACCCGGCCGCGCCGGCCGGACAGGTCGCCCATCACCGCCCCAACGTACGAGTCCGGCACCCGGATCGTCACCTCGTCGACCGGTTCCAGCAGCACCATCTGGCCGTTCTCGGCGGCGGCCTTCAGCGCCAGCGCGCCGGCGGTCTGGAACGCGGCGTCCGAGGAGTCGACGCTGTGCGCCTTCCCGTCGTAGACCACCACTTTGATGTCGACGACCGGGTAGCCCGCGATCAGCCCCTTCTCCATCTGGGCCCGGACGCCCTTGTCGACCGACGGGATGTAGTTGGTCGGCACCGCACCACCGACCACTTCGGAGGCGAACTCGTAGCCGCCCCCGCGCGGCAGCGGCTCCACCCGGATGTCGCAGACGCCGTACTGGCCGTGCCCGCCGGACTGCTTCACGTGCCGGCCGTGGCCGGTCGCGGTGGTGGTGAAGGTCTCCCGCAGCGCCACCCGGACCGGCTCGGTCTCCACCTCCGCGCCGCCGGCCCGCAGCCGGTCCAGCACCACGTCGGCGTGCGCCTCGCCCATGCACCACAGCACCTGCTGGCGAGTCTCGGAGTTGCGCTCCAGCCGGATCGTCGGGTCGCCGGCGACCAGCCGGCCCAGGTTCTTGGCGAGCGCGTCCTCGTCCGACCGGCTCTTCGCGACGATCGCCACCGGCAGCAGCGGCTCGGGCATCTGCCAGGGCTCGATCAGCAGCGGGTCGTCCTTGGCCGACAGGGTGTCGCCGGTCTCGGCGGCGTTGGACTTGGTGATCGCGCAGATGTCACCGGCGACGCAGACCGGCACCTCGCGCAGGTTGGCGCCGAGCGGCGAGTAGAGGTGCGCGATCCGCTCGTCGGCGTCGTGGTCGGCCCGGCCGCGCTGCTGGCCGCCGTGCCCGGCGATGTGCACGGTGGACTCCGGTCGCAGCGTGCCGGAGAAGACTCGGATCAGCGACACCCGGCCCACGTACGGGTCGATGGTGGTCTTCACGACCTGGGCGGCGAGCGGGCCCTCCGGGTCGGCGGTCAGCGGCTCGCGCGGCGACCCGTCCAGCCCGGTGGCCGCCGGCAGGGCGTGCTCGGTCGGGTTCGGGAAGCCGCGGGTCAGCACCTCCAGCAGCGCGTCCAGCCCGAGCTGGTTCGGCGCGTTGACCGGGATCACCGGGTAGAACGCCCCCCGCGCCACCGCGGTCTCCAGGTCCTTGATGAGCACCGACTCCTCGATGTCCTCACCGTTGAGGTAGCGCTCCATCAGGGTCTCGTCCTCGCTCTCGGCGATGATCCCCTCGATCAGCTCGCCGCGCGGCCCCTCGATCGCGCTCAGGTGCTCCGGGTCCGGATCGCGGGCCACCCCAGGGTGGCCGCCGGAGTAGTCGAACACCCGCTGGCTGATCAGCCCGAGCAGGCCGACCACCGACTCCCCGTCGTCGCCGTGCAGCGGCAGGTAGAGCGGGAGCACGTTGTCCCCGAACGCGCGCCGGCAGGCGGCGACCGCCTCGTCGACGTTGGCCCGCTGGTGGTCCAGCCGGGAGATGGCGACCGCCCGGGGCATCCCGACCGCGGCGCACTCCTCCCACAGCGCAGCGGTGGTCTCGTCGATGCCGTCGGTACCGTCGGCGGCGGAGACCACGAACAGGGCGGCGTCGGCGGCGCGAAGCCCGGCCCGCACCTCGCCGACGAAATCGGCGTAGCCAGGGGTGTCGATCAGGTTGATCTTGATGTCGTCGTGCATCAGCGCGGCCACCGACAGGCTTACCGAACGCTGCTGCTTCACCGCGGCGGGATCGTGATCGCTAACCGTGGTGCCCTCGGTCACCGACCCGGCCCGACTGATCGTGCCGGTCGCGGCGAGCAAGGCTTCGACCAGGGTGGTCTTACCGGTGCCCGAGTGCCCGACGAGCACCACGTTGCGAACCCTGCCGGGTTCTTTCACCACCGGCGCGGGGCCGGCGACTCCCTTCTCCTGGCTCTTCTGCGCCATCTGTGCGCACCTCCTTGTTAACCGGCCAGTGCGGCGAGCTCGCGAGCCGACCCGACGGCGCGTAGGCGACGCGTGCGAGCCGAACCGACGTCCCGGTGGCGCCGCTTGCGAGCCAAACCGACATCCTCGTTCGATCCCACACCCGAACCGGTGGTTCGCACAACACCAACGCGCATTATCGTGAGAGCGCAATGGCGAAGATCTTCAGCGGCGCGGCCCGGATCGGCTCCGCCCGGCTCGTGGACCCGGTCGCGCGGTCGCTGCTGCGGCTGGGCATCTCCCCGGACGCGGTCACGCTGGTCGGCACCGCCGGGGTGGTGGCCGGCGCGATCTGGTTCGGCGCCCGCGGCCAGTTCCTGGTCGGCGCGCTGGTCGTGGTGCTGTTCGCGCTGGTCGACATGGTCGACGGCGGGATGGCGCGGGCGCGCGGCTACAGCACCCGGTTCGGGGCGCTGCTCGACTCGACCATGGACCGGATCGCCGACGGGGCGGTGTTGGGCGCGGTCGTCTACTGGTACGCCAGCCAGGGCGAGTCGCCGACCGTCGCGGCCGGGCTGCTCTGCCTGGTCGCGAGCCAGGTCATTTCGTACGTCAAGGCGCGCGCCCAGAGCGTCGGGATCGCCTGCGACGTGGGGCTGGTGGAGCGGCCGGAGCGGCTGGTGCTGCTCGGCCTCGGCGCGCTCGGGACCGGCCTGGGGCTCGGCTGGGCGCTGCCGGTGGCGCTGTGGGTGCTGGGGGCGCTGTCGCTGGTGACGATCGCCCAGCGGGTGCTGCACGTGCGGCGCGCGGACCTGCGGGCCCGCGAAGCCCAGGCCCGCGAGACTCAGGAAACAGAGCTTCCGGAGCGGGAATGACCGGCGACCGCTGGGTGGAGTGGGGGTACGCCGCCGGCTGGCGGCTGGTGCGTACCCTGCCCGAGCCGGTCGGCCGGGCCGCCTTCCGGGTCGCCGCCGACGCCGCGTTCCGCCGGCAGGGTCCGGGGGTCCGGCGGCTGACCGGGAACCTGCGCCGGGTGGTCGGCCCGGACGTCCCGGAAGCCGAGCTCGCCGAGCTGGTCAGGGCCGGGCTGCGCTCGTACGCCAGATACTGGCTGGAGGCGTTCCGGCTGCCCTCGCTCAGCCACGAGCAGCGGCTGCGGCGGTTCCGGCTGGCCGGGGAGGAGAAGCTGGCGGCGGCGATGACCGCCGGCACCGGCGCGGTGGTGGCGCTGCCGCACGCCGGCAACTGGGACGCCGCCGGCGCCTGGGCGGTCGCCAACGGCTGGCCGCTCACGACGGTCGCCGAGCGGCTGCGGCCGGAGCGGCTGTACGAGCGGTTCGTGGCGTTCCGGGAATCGTTGGGGATGCACATCATCCCGCTCAACGGCGGCGAGCGGCCGCCGCTGGAGCTGCTCGAACAGGCCCTGCAGAAGGGGCACGTGGTGCCGCTGCTGGCCGACCGGGACCTGTCGGCGCGCGGGATCGAGGTGACCTTCTTCGGCGGCCGGACCAGAATGCCGGCCGGTCCGGCGATTCTCGCGCTGCGGACCGGGGCACCATTGTTCGTGGTGGAGATGTGGTTCGAGCCGGACGCTGCCTGCGGCAAGCTGGTGGGGCCGCTGCCACTGCCCACCGATGGGCCGCTGGACCAGCGGGTCCGCGTGCTCACCCAGCAGATCGCCGACGGGCTCGCGGCCGGGATCGCCGCCCATCCCGCCGACTGGCACATGCTGCAGCGAGTCTGGCTCTGAGATGACTGGTCATGGGGGTGCCGCGATGAGGCCGCGACGATGAGGGTCGGCATCGTCTGCCCGTACTCGCTGGACGTCCCCGGCGGGGTGCAGAACCACGTCCAGGAGCTGGCCGAGGCGCTGATCGCGCTCGGGCACCAGGTGAGCGTGCTGGCGCCGGCCGACGAGGACTCGCCGCTGCCGCCGTACGTGGTGCCGGCCGGCCGGTCGGTGCCGGTGCGCTACAACGGCTCGGTGGCCCGGCTGACGTTCGGCCCGCTGTCGGCGGCCCGGGTCCGGCGGTGGCTGAAGGCCGGCCGGTTCGACGTGCTGCACGTGCACGAGCCGTTCACCCCGAGCCTGTCGATGCTGGCGGTGTTCGCCGCCCGCGGTCCGGTGGTGGCGACCTTCCACACCGCGATGACCCGGTCCCGGGCGATGGCGGCCGCGCAAGGCGCGCTGCAGCTGGTGCTGGAGCGGATCACCGCCCGGATCGCGGTCAGCGCACTGGCCCGCAAGGTACAGGTGGAGCACCTCGGCGGCGGGGCGGTCGAGATCCCGAACGGGGTGATGGTCGCCCGGTACGCGCACGCCGCGCCACTGCCCGGCTGGCCCGGCGCGGGTGGCGCGATCGGCTTTCTGGGCCGGTTCACCGAGCCGCGCAAGGGGTTCGCGGTGCTGCGGGACGCGTTCGTCCCGCTGGCCGAGCAGCGGCCGGGGCTGCGGCTGCTGGTGGCCGGCCCGGGTGACCCGGACGAAGTCGAGCTGCCGGCGTCGATCAAGGACCGGGTGCACTTCCTGGGCCGGGTTTCGGAGGCGGACAAGCCGCGGATGCTGCGCAGCGTCGACATCTACGTGGCACCGAACACCGGTGGCGAGTCGTTCGGGATGATCTTGACCGAGGCGATGGCGGCCGGCACCCCGGTGGTCGCATCCGAGCTGGACGCCTTCCGGCGAGTGCTGGACGGGGCCGGGGCACTGTTCCCGGTCGGCGACTCGGCGGCGCTGGCCCGGCTGCTCGGCGAGCTGCTCGACGACCCGGCCCGGCGGGCCGAGCTGTCGGCGGCGGCGACCAAGGTGGTGGCCGGGTACGACTGGTCGGTGGTGGCCCGGCAGGTGGTCGAGGTCTACGAGAGCGCGATCGAGGCCTCCGGTGGCCCGGTGATCGGCGAGGAGCTGCGCGAGGCGCCACCGGTGGTGTGAGCGCGAGCTGGCTAGGATGCCGGCATGTGGTGGTGGGTCTGGGGGATCGTGGCGGTGCTGCTCGTCGCGACCTACCTCACCCTGCTCGCCGCCCGGGTCAACCGGCTCCACCGGCGGGCGGCGACCGCCACCGCCGCGCTCGACGCGGCGCTGGTCCGGCGGGCGGCGGCGGCCGCGGTGCTCGCCGAGGAGCTGGCGGTGAGCCAGCCGGAGCTGGCCAATGACCTGTACGCGGCGGCCCGGGCGGCGCTCGACGCCGAGCCGGCCGAGCGGGAGGCGGCCGAGAACGACCTGACCCTGGCGCTGCGCCGGACCCCGGCACCGGCCGACGTGATCGAGGCGGTCGAGCGTGGCGACGGCCAGCCGGCCGAGCCGGACCACGCCGCCTGGGCCAACGTGGCGACCGCCAGCCGGAAGGTGCGGCTGGCTCGGCAGGTGCACACCGACGTGGTCCGGGACGCGCTGGCGGTGCGGCGCCGGATCCCGGTCCGGCTGCTGGGGCTGGCCCGCCGGCACCCGGAGCCGGCCTACTTCGACGTCGACGACCCGACCCTACGGCCGCTACCGGCGGCCGAGGACCGGGCCACTCGGTCGTGATTGGCTTTCAACCCCCCGTCGAGTGGCTCGTACCATGGAGGTCGTGGCTGAGACGGAGACTGGCACGCAGACTCACACGGAGACTGGCACCGCGCGCGTGAAGCGCGGCATGGCGGAGATGCTCAAGGGCGGGGTGATCATGGACGTGGTCACCCCGGAGCAGGCGAAGATCGCTGAGGACGCGGGCGCGGTCGCGGTGATGGCGCTCGAGCGGGTGCCGGCCGACATCCGAGCCCAGGGCGGGGTGGCCCGGATGAGCGACCCGGACCTGATCGAGGGGATCATCAACGCGGTCTCCATCCCGGTGATGGCCAAGGCCCGGATCGGCCACTTCGTCGAGGCGCAGGTGCTGCAGGCGCTCGGCGTGGACTACATCGACGAGTCCGAGGTGCTCACCCCGGCCGACTACACCCACCACATCGACAAGTGGGCGTTCACGGTGCCGTTCGTGTGCGGTGCCACCAACCTCGGCGAGGCGCTGCGCCGGATCGCCGAGGGCGCTGCGATGATCCGTTCCAAGGGGGAGGCCGGCACCGGCGACGTTTCCAACGCCACCACCCACATGCGGCAGATCCGGGCGGAGATCAAGCGGCTCAGCTCGCTGCCACCCGACGAGCTGTACGCGGCGGCGAAGGAGCTGCAGGCGCCGTACGAGCTGGTCAAGGAGGTGGCCGAGACCGGCAAGCTGCCGGTGGTGCTGTTCACCGCCGGCGGGATCGCCACCCCGGCCGACGCGGCGATGATGATGCAGCT
Source organism: Natronosporangium sp. (assembly GCA_036564175.1). Taxonomy (GTDB): domain Bacteria; phylum Actinomycetota; class Actinomycetes; order Mycobacteriales; family Micromonosporaceae; genus Natronosporangium. The sequence goes on along the minus strand of DATCKZ010000019.1, from coordinate 44,726 downwards.
CGGCGCCGAGGGGGTGTTCGTCGGCTCCGGCATCTTCAAGTCCGGCGATCCGGCGAAGCGGGCCGCGGCGATCGTCAAGGCGACCACGTTCTACGACGACCCGGACGTGATCGCGAAGGTCTCCCGCGGGCTGGGCGAGCCGATGGTAGGGATCAACGTCGACGCGATCCCGGAGCCGCACCGGCTGGCCGAACGCGGCTGGTAGGTAGAGCTTGAGCTTGACGATTGGCGTGCTCGCCCTGCAGGGCGACGTACGCGAGCATGTGCGCGCGCTGACCGAGTGCGGGGTGATCGCCCGGCCGGTCCGCCGGCCGGCCGAGCTGGCCGAGGTCGACGCGCTGGTGATCCCCGGCGGAGAGTCGACCACGATCAGCAAGCTGGCGATCGAGTTCGGGATGCTGGAGCCGATCCGGGACCGGATCAAGACCGGGATGCCCGCCTACGGCTCCTGCGCCGGCATGATCATGCTTGCCACCGAGGTCTTGGACGGCCGGCCTGACCAGCAGACCTTCGGCGGCATCGAGATGACCGTCCGCCGAAACGCGTTCGGCCGGCAGGTCGACTCGTTCGAGACGATGACCGAGATCGACCGGGTCGGGAACCTGCGGACGGTGTTCATCCGGGCCCCATGGGTGGAGCGGGTCGCCGAGGGCGTGCAGGTGCTGGGCACCGCCGCCGGTAGAATTGTCGCGGTACGCCAGGGGAGCGTGCTCGCGACCGCCTTCCACCCAGAGCTGACCGGAGACCTCCGGATGCACCGGTTCTTCGTTGAGATGGCTCGGGAGGCAACCAGACCGCAGGAGGAGTAATGTCCGGCCACTCCAAGTGGGCCACCACCAAGCACCGCAAGGCGGCCGTCGACGCCAAGCGTGGCAAGCTGTTCGCCCGCCTGATCAAGAACATCGAGGTCGCTGCGCGGACCGGCGGTGGCGACCCGGCCGGGAACCCCACCCTCTACGACGCGATCCAGAAGGCGAAGAAGAACTCGGTCCCCAACGAGAACATCGAGCGGGCGGTCAAGCGCGGCTCCGGCCAGGAGGCCGGCGCCGCCGACTGGCAGACCGTGACCTACGAGGGGTACGGGCCGCGCGGGGTGGCGCTGCTGATCGAATGCCTCACCGACAACCGCAACCGGGCGGCGACCGAGGTGCGCACCACGCTGACCCGCAACGGCGGCTCGCTGGCCGACGCCGGCTCGGTGGCCTACCTGTTCACCCGCAAGGGTGTCGTGATCGTCCCGAAGGCGGGCAAGCTGACCGAGGATGACGTGCTCGCGGCGGTGCTCGACGCCGGCGCCGAGGAGGTCAACGACCTCGGCGAGGCGTTCGAGGTGGTGAGCGAGCCGAGCGACCTGGTCGCGGTCCGGACCGCGCTGCAGGACGCCGGCATCGACTACGAGTCGGCCGAGTCGTCGTTCGTGCCGTCGGTGAACGTGCCGCTCGACGAGGAAGGCGCCAAGCAGGTCTTCCGGCTGATCGAGGCGCTGGAGGACTGCGACGACGTGCAGAACGTGTACGCCAACTTCGACGTCTCCGACGAGGTCATGGCGGCGGTCGGATGACCCGTGGATGACGGGTTCGCCGGGCTCGGGCTGCGCCCGGAGCTGCTGGCGGCCCTGCGGGAGCTGGGCTACGAGGAACCGACCCCGATCCAGCGGGAGGCGATCGGTCCGCTGCTGGCCGGCCGGGACCTGCGCGGCCAGGCGGCCACCGGCACCGGCAAGACCGCCGCGTTCGCACTGCCGTTGCTGCAGCGGCTGCCGGCCGGTGACCGCGGCGCCGACCCGTCGGCGCTGGTGCTGGTGCCGACCCGGGAGCTGGCCGGCCAGGTCTCGCAGGCGGTCCACCGGTACGGCCGCCAGCTCGGCGTCCGGGTGCTGCCGATCTACGGTGGCCAGCCGATCGGCCGGCAGCTGGCGGCGCTCGGCCGCGGGGTGGACGTGGTGGTGGCCACGCCGGGCCGGGCGCTGGACCACATCCGGCGCGGCACGCTGCGGCTGGCCGGCGTCGCCACGGTGGTGCTGGACGAGGCCGACGAGATGCTCGACATGGGGTTCGCCGAGGACATCGAGGCGATCCTGGAGGTGACCCCGGCCGAGCGGCAGACGGTGCTGTTCTCGGCGACCATGCCGGCCCGGATCGACGCGATCGCCCGCCGGCACCTGCGCGACCCGGTGCGGATCGAGATGGGCCGGGCACCGGTGGCCGCCACCGGCGACGCCCCGCTGGTGCGGCAGCGGGCGTACGTGGTGGCCCGGGCACACAAGCCAGCGGCGCTCGGCCGGGTGCTGGACGTGGAGGCACCGGCGGCGGCGATCGTGTTCTGCCGGACCCGCGAGGAGGTCGACCAGCTCACCGAGACCATGAACGGCCGCGGCTACCGGGCCGAGGCGTTGCACGGCGGGATGGGGCAGGAGCAGCGGGAGCGGGTGCTGGGCCGGCTCCGCGGCGGGACCGCCGAGCTGCTGATCGCCACCGATGTCGCCGCCCGCGGGCTGGACGTGGAGCAGCTCAGCCACGTGGTCAACTACCACGTGCCGTCGGCACCCGAGTCCTATGTGCACCGGATCGGGCGGGTCGGCCGGGCCGGCCGGGAAGGCGTCGCGATCACCCTCGCCGAGCCGCGCGAGCACCGGATGCTCAAGGCGATCGAGCGGGTGACCGGCCAGCGGATCACCGTCGAGCAGGTACCGACCGTCGCCGACCTGCGGGCGCGCCGGCTGGAGCTGACCCGGGCGGCGCTGGCCGAGAGCCTGCTCGGCGACGACCTGGACCGGTTCCGGGTGGTGGTCGAGCCGCTCACCGAGGAGTTCGACGTGATGGACGTGGCGCTGGCGGCGGTGAAGCTGGCCGCCGAGGCGAACGGCGCCGACGTGGACGAGCAGGAGATCCCGACGGTCGCCGAGCCGCGGCGACGGCCCCGCGAGCCGGGCGACCCGGCGGTGGCCCGGCTGTTCATCGGGCTCGGCCGCCGGGCCGGGCTGCGGCCGCAGGACGTGGTCGGCGCGATCGCCGGCGAGTCCCGGCTGCGCGGCAGCGAGGTCGGAGCGATCGAGATCGCCGATCGGTTCACGCTGGTCGAGGTCCCGGCCGCCGCCGCCGACGAGGTGATCACCGCGCTGCGGCGGACCACCATCAAGAACCGGCGGCCGACCGTCCGGCGCGACCGTCCGTACGGCCGATCCTGACCCCCGGGACGGCGGCGCGACCGTAGCCTAGTCAGCGAAGGAGCGGTGATGCCGAGCCCGCTGGTCGCGACCAAGCTCTACCCGCCCCGGCTCCGGCCCGGGCTGGTGGCCCGGCCGCGGCTGGCCGACCGGCTGGGCGGCGCGGCGCAGGCGCGGCTGACCCTGCTCTCGGCGCCGGCCGGGTTCGGCAAGACGACCGTGCTTGCCGAATGGCTCGCCGCGGCCGACCGGCGGGTGGCGTGGTTGTCGCTGGACGAGCGCGACCGGCAACCGGCGACGTTCTGGTCCTATGTGGTCACTGCCCTGCGGGGGGTGGTGCCGGCGGCCGGTGCGGCGCTGCCGCTGCTGCAGTCGCGGGCGCCGGTCGAGACCGCCCTGACCACCGTGGTCAACGCGCTCAGCACCGCACCCGGCGAGGTCTACCTGGTGCTGGACGACTACCACCTGGTCGACGGGCCGGAGCTGCAGCCGGGGATGGTGTTCCTGCTGGACCACCTGCCGCCGCAGGCACACCTGGTGGTCAGCACCCGTGCCGACCCGGCGCTGCCGCTGGCCCGGCTGCGGGCGCGCGGCGAGCTGGTCGAGCTCCGCGCCGCCGACCTGCGGTTCACGGTGGAGGAAGTGGCGAGCTACCTCACCGGCACGCTGGGGCTGGCGCTCACCGTTGACCAGGTCAAGGCGTTGGAGGGCCGCACCGAGGGCTGGGTCGCCGCGCTCCAGCTCGCCGCGCTGTCGATGCAGGGGCGGGCCGACCCGGCCGGCTTCATCGCCGGGTTCGCCGGCGACGACCGGTACATCGTGGACTATCTGGTCGACGAGGTGCTGGCCCGGCAACCGGCCGAGGTGCGGAGCTTCCTGCTCCAGACCTGCGTGCTGGATCGGCTGTCCGGGCCGCTGTGCGACGCGTTGACCGGGCGGGCGGACGGCAAGCCGATGCTCGAGTCGCTGGAGCGCCGGAACCTGTTCGTGGCCCCGCTCGACGACCGCCGCCGGTGGTACCGGTACCACCACCTGTTCGCCGAGGTCCTGCACACGCACCTGGTCGACGAGCAGCCGGAGCTGGTGCCGCGGCTGCACCGGCGGGCCAGCGAGTGGTACGAGCGGCACGGCGAACCGGCGTCGGCGATCCGGCACGCGCTCGCCGCCGGGGACGTCGAGCGCGCGGCCGGGCTGGCCGAGCTGGCCATCCCGGAGCTGCAGCGGACCCGGCAGGAGGCGACGATCCGGGAGTGGCTGGCCGCGATCCCGGAGCAGGTGGTCCGGGCCCGGCCGGTGCTCGCGGTCGGCTTCGTCGGGGCGCTGATGGCCGGCGAGGAGTTCGACGGGGTCGAGGAGCGGCTGCGGGCGGCCGAGGCGTTTCTGGCGCGGCCCGACGACCCGGCGATGGTCGTGGTGGACCGGGCCGGGTTCGCCCGGCTGCCGGCCACGATCGAGATGTACCGGGCGGCGCTGGCGCTCGGCCGCGGCGACACCCGGGCGACCATCGACCACGCCCGGTTGGCCGTGGACCGGTCGGACGCCGAGGACCACCTGGTGCGGGCGGCGGCGTCGGGGCTGATGGGGCTCGCGCGCTGGCGGGACGGTGACCTCGCCGCCGCGTACCGGTCCTATGCGGACTGTTCCGACGGGCTCCGGCGCGCTGGCCACATCTCCGACGTGCTCGGCTGCGCGATCACGCTCGCCGACCTCGCCACCACGCAGGGCCGGCTGGCCGAGGCGCACCGGATCTATCAGGACGCGCTGCGGCTGGCCGACCGTGGCGGTGGGGAGGTGCCGCGGGGGGCCGCGGACATGTACGTGGGGCTGGCCCAGCTGGCGATCGAGCGGGGTGACCTGCCGACCGCCCGCGACCAACTGCGGCGCGCCGAGGCGCTCGGTGAGTCCAGCTGGTTGCCGCAGAACCCCTACCGGTGGCGGGTGGCGACCGCACAGCTCCGGGAAGCGGAAGGGGATCTGGCCGGCGCCATCGACCTGCTCGACGCCGCGCAGCGGGTGTACACGGGTGACTATTCGCCGGACGTACGCCCGATCTCGGCGCAGCGGGCGCGGGTGCTGGTGGCCGCTGGCCGGGTTGACGATGCGGTGCGGTGGGCGCGCGAGCACCGGCTGCCGGTCGACGACGAGCTGTCCTACCTGCGGGAGTTCGAGCACATCACGCTGGCCACGGTACGGCTGGCGGAGGGCGCTGTCGACGACGCGGCCCGGCTGCTCGACCGGCTGCTGGCGGCGGCCGAGGCCGGCGGGCGGACCGGGAACGTGATCGAGATCCTGGTGCTGCGGGCGCTCACCCACCAGACCCGGGGCGAGGGCGCACCGGCGCTGGCCGCGCTGGCGCGGGCGCTCGACCTCGCCGAGCCGGAGGGGTACGTCTGGACGTTCCTGCGCGAGGGGCCGCCGGTGGCGTCGCTGCTGCGGCGGCTGGCGAACCGGCGGGCCGGTGACTACGTACGGCGGCTGCTGCGCGCCGGTACCGCCGGGGAACCCGGGTCACCGGCTGCGGCGGCGGGGCTGGTCGAGCCGCTCAGCGAGCGGGAACGGGATGTGCTCCGGCTGCTCGCCTCCGACCTCGACGGTCCGGACATCGCCCGCGAGCTGCGGGTGTCGCTGAACACACTGCGCACCCACACCAAGCACATCTACACCAAACTGGGCGTCAACAGCCGGCGGGCGGCGATCCGCCGGGCCACCGAGTTGAACCTGCTCGCCGGCGACCGCTAACCGGGTTTCCCCCGACATTTCACATCACGTGGTGATGCCCGGTCACCACATCCGCTCCTACCGTCCGGGCCATGGACGACACGCCAGCCGGGCGGTACGAGATCCGCGTCAAGGGGCACCTCGATCCGCGTTGGGCTGCCCGGTTCGAGGGGATGACCCTCACCACCCGGGCCGACGGCACCACGCTCATCGCCGGGCCGATCGTCGACCAGGCCGCGCTGCACGGGCTGCTGCGCCAGCTGCACGACCTCGGCCTACCGCTGCTCTCGGTCAGCCAGGTCGGCGCGGCCGCCAACCACCCAGTCAGGAGAACCCAATGACCACCACCACTGCCATTACCGCCACCAGCCAGCGAACCCGCTGGGACGCCAACCGGAAGACCGCGTTCGTCGCCGGCACCTTCTATCTGCTCACGTTCGTCGCCTCGATCCCGGCGGTGTTCCTGCTCGCTCCGGTGCTCGACAACCCCGACTACATCGTCAGCGCCGGATCGGACACCCGGGTGCTGTGGGGCACGCTGCTCGACCTTGTGAACGCGCTCGCCTGCATCGGCACCGCGGTCGCGCTGTTTCCGCTGGTGAAGCGGCAGCAGGAGGCGCTCGCGCTGGGGTTTGTCACCACCCGGGTCTACGAGGCCGCGGTCATCATGATCGGCATCGTCAGCCTGCTGGCGATCGTGACGCTGCGGCAGGAGGCGGCCGGCGCGGCCGGCACCGATCCGGCCGCCCTGGTCACCACCGGCCGGTCGCTGGTGGCGGTCCGGGACTGGACCTTCCTGCTCGGGCCCGGGTTCGCGCCCGCGTTGAACGCGGTGCTGCTCGGCACCCTGCTGTACCGGTCCCGGCTGGTGCCGCGCGCCATCTCGACCATCGGGCTGATCGGCGCGCCGCTGCTGCTCGTCGCGTTCACCGCGAACCTGTTCGGGATCACCGAGCAGGTTTCCGGGTGGTCGCTGCTGGCGACCCTGCCGATCGCCGCGTGGGAGTTCACGCTCGGCGCCTGGCTGGTTTTCAGGGGCTTCCAGCCTTCGCCGATCACCGCGCGACCTGAGCCGGTCACTGCGGGGACCTGACCAGCCGCGGCCAGCGGCCACCGACCCCGGCGCCGGTGGGCCGCCGCGGCTTGGATCGGCGCGGGCCCTGCGTACCGAAAGTCCATGATCAATGTCGGGGGCGGCACCATAATGGGGGTCATGGGGGAGATCAAGGTCGGGACCGCGTCCTGGACCGACAAGACCCTGCTCGCCTCGGGGTGGTATCCGAAGGAGGCCGACAACGCCGAGCGGCGGTTGGCCTACTACGCGAGCAAGTTTCCACTGGTCGAAGTGGACTCGACCTACTACTCACCGCCGGCCGAGCAGACCGTCGGGCTGTGGGCCAGCCGGACGCCGGAGCACTTCACGTTCAACATCAAGGCGTTCAGTCTGCTGACCGGCCACCCCACCCGGGTCTCGGCGATCTACAAGGACCTGCGACCCGAGACCGACAAACGCAACATCTATCCGCAGGACCTGGAACCACAGGCGTACGAGGACATCTGGACCCGGTTCCTGTCGGCGCTGGAGCCGCTTGCCGCGGCCGGCAAGCTCGGCGCGATCCTGTTCCAGTTTCCGCCGTGGTTCACGATCCGCCGCTCCAACAAGCAGTATCTGCTCGAGGTGGCGAAGCGGTGCGCACCGCTGCCGGTGGCGGTGGAGTTCCGCCACCAGTCCTGGTTCGACGGCGACAACCAGCAGGAGACGCTGGATTTCCTGCGCAAGCACCGGCTGCCGTTCGTCTGCGTGGACATGCCGCAGGGCCACCGCTCGTCGATCCCGCCGGTGGTGGAGGCCACCGCCGGCCTGGCGCTGGTCCGGTTCCACGGCCACAGTGACAAATGGACCAGCAAGGACATCTACGAGAAGTTCGGTTACCGATACTCCACAAAGGAGCTGCGGGAGTGGGTGCCGAAGCTACGCGATCTGGCGGATCGGGCGGACCGGACCCACGTGCTGATGAACAACTGCTATTCGGACTACGCCCAGCGCAACGCCGAGGAGCTGCTCGACCTGCTGGGCGCCGAGTGACCGGGCCGGCGTGACCATGGATACCCGCGCGCTCGACCGGGTCACCGCCTTCACCGACGCCGCGGTGGCGATCGGCCTGACGCTGCTGGTGCTGCCGCTGGTCGATCTCGCGCACGGCGGCGAGGAGGGGCCGATCCGGGCGCTGCTGCGGGAGCATACCGATGACCTGATCGCGTTCCTGCTGTCGTTCTTCGTCATCATGGCGTTCTGGCGCGGCCACCGGCGGCTCTACGAGCGGCTCGGGCGGGTCGACGAGACCCTGCTCAGCCTCAACACGCTGTGGCTGCTCGGCATCGTGTTCCTGCCGGTCCCGACCGCGGTGCTCACCTTCGAGGGCGACAGCCAGCGCGCCGCCGCCCTGCTCTACCTGATGAACCTGCTGTTCGTGGCGCTGATGAACGCCGGCATGGTCGGCTGGATCGCGTTGCACCCTGGGTTGCTGGACCCGCAGCACGCCGGTCGGCCGATGCGCCATCACGTACGCCGCGGGCTGATCCTGTGCGGGATGATCGGGGTCGTCACGTTGCTCGCCATCCCGCTCGGGCCGACTGCCCTGATCCTGCTCGCGGCGCTGCCGATCGGGCAGGTGATCGGCGAACGGCTCGACCGGCGGCTGGGGCGTGACCTGCCCGGGTAGCGGTCAGAGCTCGAGCGGACGGGTCCGTGCACCACGAAGTCGTGGTGCACGGAGCTCGTCTCGCCGCCCGGGCCGGTCACCGTCCCGGCCCGGCGGCGTGCGCCGCGGCGGGGGATCCCACCAGCAGGGCGGTGGCGAGCGCGGTGAGCACGGCGCGGCGGGAGCGGTGTGGGCGAAGCATGCTGGCCTCCAGGTCAGTCCGTCGGTGCGGGTGCCGGCGGATGACCCGCTGGCGTTTCCAGGGTGGACCCGGTGGCAGCCCGGGGGGATCGGGACATTCCCCGTGCCAGCCCCCAAACGCAGCCGATCGGCGCTAGTCGTTTCCGTTGTGGATCCCCGCCGGCCAGAAGATCGGCTGATCGAGGCCGGGGTGCCGCACCGACCGGATCAACGCCTGCGCCTCCGGTGCCACTAGGAACTGTTCCAGCGCCAGCCCACCGGCCAGGTTGACCGGTCGGGTCGGATCCGGGTTCACCACCAGCGAGGCGATGCCGCGCTGCATCAGCGAGTCGGTGTAGGTGATGCCGCGCAGCCCGGGCGGCGGCGACTGGAGCGTGAGGAACGGGTGGAGACCCCAGATCGTGTAGCCGCCCTGTGCGGCGGCGGCCGCGACCGCGGCCGGTCCACGCAGGCCGGTGTCGATCACCCAGCCCTGCCGGTCCGGCCGGTCGGCCGCGTGCCACAGCGTCTCGTAGACGAACCGGGGCTGACTGAGGTCGTTGACGATGAACGGTACCCGCCGCCGGGCGATCCGCCGAACCGCCTGGACCGGATCGTCGAGGTGGCGGACGTGGGCCGGGTCGGCCGCCGGTCCGATCAGCACGAAGCTGGTGGAGAGCACCAGCTGCGGCCACCGGCCGACCCGATCGGCCACCGCCAGCCGGACCTCGTCCACGCCCCAGTGGGTGAGTACCACCTCCAGCAGGCCCGCTCGGGCCTGGCTGAACACCGCTGCGTGGCTGCCGACCGAGACGCTGACCTGGTAGCCGCTGGCGGCCTCGAACGCCGCCAACAGCTGATCGAGCAACCCGCCGGTCTCCAGCGCCGGCACGGTGCCCAGCCGGACGGTGGCCGAGTCAGGCTGGGCGGCCGCCGGGGTTCCGGCAACCGTGGCCGGGATCGTCGCCGCGATCGCCGAACCCGCCACCGCGAGTCCGAACTGCCGTCGCCCGAGCCGGGGTGATGACGCGTGCTGGTCCATGGGGAACGACCTCCATCCGTCGGGAGGCCCACGCGCCAGGTCAGTCTAGCCACCAGTCAGCGTGTGCCGGGCGTGCCGCGGACACAACTGCGGCGCAACTGGGGCATCCGGCGAGCCGGACACCCCAGTTGCGCCGCGAGTGGTGCGTGCCGCAGGCAGCTACCGGTGTTCGAGGGCGACCCGCGGCAGCAGCCGGGTGATCGGGCGCGGCAGCCACCAGGCGGCCCGGCCGAGCAGCTGCATCACCGCCGGCAGGATCAGGCACCGGATGATTACCGCGTCGACGAAGATCGCCACCGACAGTCCCAGCCCGAATTGCTTGAGCATCCGGTCCGGGCTGACCAGGAACGCGCCGAACACGACGATCATGATGGCCGCGGCGGCGGTCACCACCCGGCCGGTGGTGGCGAGCCCTTCGCGGATCGCGACCGCCGGGTCCTGCCGCCGCTCCCACTCCTCGTGCATCCGGGAGAGCAGGAAGATCTCGTAGTCCATCGAGAGCCCGAAGATGATCGCGAAGATCATCACCGGCACGAACGCCTCGACCGGTCCCGGCTCGACCCCGATCAGGTCGCCCAGCATCCCCTCCTGGAACACCAGCGTGAGCACGCCGAGTGAGGCGCCGATGCTGAGCAGGTTGAGCACCGCCGCCTTGATCGGGATCAGCAGCGACCGGAACACCACCATCAGCAGCAGCGCGGACAGCCCGACCACCACGATGACGAAGATCGGCATCCGGTCGGCGACCGCGTCCGCGAAGTCGGCCGCGGCCGCGGTGGCGCCGCCGACCAGGTAGGTGGCGCCGGTCTGGCTCGCCAGCGGTGGCAGCACCTCGCTCCGCAACCGGTCCACTAGCTCGGTGGTCGCCTCGTCCTGCGGTGCGGACTCCGGCACCACGATCACCGTGGCCACCTCACCGGCCGGCGGTCCGGCCGGGAAGGCGGCGGCCACCCCGGGCGTGTCCGCGATCGCGGCCGGCAGTTGTTGCGCGGCCGCTGGGTTGCCGTCGACGACCACCACCAGCGGGCCGTTGAAGCCCGGACCGAACCCCTCGGCGAGCAGGTCGTACGCCTGCCGGCTGGTGGTCGACTCCGGGTCGTTGCCGGCGTCGGCGAAGCCGAGCCGCATGTTCAGCGCCGGTACGGCGAGCGCGAGCAGCGCGGCGGCCGGCAGCACCGCGGCCAGCCAGGGGACCCGCTGGACCACGCCGGACCACCGGCGCCAGGCGGTCCCGTCCCGCTCCCGGCCGCGCTCGGCCCGGCGGAGCACCCGGCGCTCGATCCGCCGGCCGAAAATCCCGAGCAGCGCCGGCAGCAGGGTCAGCGCGGCGAGCATGGTCATCAGCACGGTGGACGCGACCGCGATCGCCACCCCCTGCAATGAGCCGAGGCCGAGCACGACCAGCCCGAGCAGCGCGATTATCACCGTGCTGCCGGCGAAGAACACCGACCGGCCGGCGGTGTCCAGCGCCACCCGGGTCGCGGTGGCCCGGTCCGCGCCGGCGACCAGCTCGCCGCGGAACCGGGCGAAGATCAGCAGCGCGTAGTCGATCCCGACGCCGAGTCCCACCAGCGTCATCACGTACGGCGTGAAGTTGGCCACGGTCGCCACGTTCGAGGCGAGTACGACCAACCCGAGCGCGCTGCCGACTGCGAAGATCGCGATGACCAGCGGCAGGCTGGCGGCCAGCAGCGAGCCGAACATCAGCACCAGGATCACCAGCGCCGCGAGCAGGCCGATCGCCTCCGCTGGCGGCCCTTCCTCCTCGCTGATCGAGCGCACCGCCTCGCCGCCGAGCTCCACCCGGAGCCGGTCGGTCTCGGCCGCTTGGGCGGTGTCGATCAGCCGCTGCAGGTCGGCTTTCGGGATGTCCGCCGCCACCCCGTCGAGGGTGACAGTGGCGTAGCCGATCGTCCCGTCCGGTGCGATCGCCGCGTCGTCGGCGTACGGGCTGCTGGTCGACAGCACGCCGGGCAGGTCGGCCACCTCGGCGAGCATCGCCTCCACCGGCTGGCGCTGCTCGGCCAGCCCGCCTGGCGCCTGCAGGACGATCTGGACGGTGTCGTTCGCCTGCTCCGACGACTGCTCGTTGAGCCGGTCGAGCGCGGCCTGCGACTCGGTGCCGGGCAGCGAATACTCGTTGTAGTAGGCGTTGCCGATCGCCTGCGATCCGATGGTGACCGCGGCGAGCACCGCGACCCACGCCGCCAACGCCCACCACCGCCGGCGGAATCCCCAGCTCGCAACGCGTTCGAACACACTGGTACGGGTAGTCATGGCGGCGACGGTAGGAATCGCGATCATTTCGCGACAACGCGCTGGCGGGCGATCATTCCGTACCCCCTGGGAGGGACCCGGGATGCCACCCAGAGCTGATCCGGCTCGGCCGCGGCGCGGCTAGGCTCAGGTTGTGACCAGGCGAAACCTGCTCGCGGACGGCGCGCTCGCGCTCGCCGCGTTCGGCCTGCTGCTCACCATCGCGGCCTCCGGGGGGTTGGGTGACCAGCCGGTGGACGCCCGTGAGCTGGACCTCACCGGGGTCGCGCTGATCGCGGCGGCGACCCTGCCGGTGGTGGCCCGGCGGATCGCCCCGCTGACCGTCTACGTGGCGGTGACCCTGCCGATGCTGGTGCTCTGGGGCTCGTCGTACCGGGCTGACATCCCGTTCGGGCCGTTCATCGCGATCTACACGCTCGGGCTGGTCTACGGCAGAGCGCCGTGGCGGCGGCGGATCTGGCCGGTGCTGGCGGTCGCCGCCCAGGTGGTCGCGGATGGTGTCATCTACATGCGGGAGGGCCGCTCGGTCAGCGAGGTGCTGCTGCCAGAGCTGCTCGCCTACGCGGTCCTGCTGGCGGCGGCCTGGTTCGCCGGCGACTTCGTCCGGTTGCGCCGGGAGCGGATCGCCGAACTGGAGGAGCGGGCCCGCCGGATCGAGGCGGAGGCGGAGCGGGACCGCCGGGTCACGGTCGCCGAGGAGCGCACCCGGATCGCCCGCGAGCTGCACGACTCGGCCGGCCACGCGATCAACGTGATCCTGGTCCAGGCCGGCGCGGCCCGGCTGCTGCACCAGCGCGACCCGGCCGGCTCGCTGCGCGCGATCGCCACCATCGAGCAGGTCGCCCGGGACACGATCGGCGAGATCGACCGGCTGGTCCGGGCGCTCCGGGACGACGAGGCCGGCGAGCCGGTGCCGGCCGACCCGGCCGCGATCGAGGAGCTGGTCGAGCGCCACCGCGCCGCTGGCCTGCAGGTCGCCGCCCAGCTGGCCGGCGAACGGCGGCCGGTGCCGCGCAGCGTCGCCTGGGCCAGCTACCGGATCCTGCAGGAGGCGCTCACCAACGCCGCCCGGCACGGCACCGGCGAGGCCGATGTCGCGGTCCAGTTCGGACCGTCGGCGATGGAGATCACGGTGACCAACCCGGCCGGCCCCGCCACCGAGCCGGCCACCAGCGGCGGCCACGGGATCATCGGGATGCGGGAGCGGGCCACGCTGCTGGGCGGCACGCTTGAAACCGGCCGCCACAACGGGACGTTCCGGCTGTACGCTCGGCTGCCGTTGCCGGAGACGGTGGCCGCATGAGGGTGCTGATCGTCGACGACGACGACCTGATGCGGGCCGGGCTGCGGGCGGTGCTCTCCACCGACGAGTCGATCGAGGTGGTCGACGAGGCCGCGGACGGGCGGGCGGCGGTCGAGCGGACCCGCCGGCTGCGGCCGGACGTGGTGTTGATGGACGTACGGATGCCCAACCTGGACGGGGTGGCGGCAACCCGCGAGATCGTGTCCGCCTGGCCGGCGGCGAAGATCCTGATCCTCACCACGTTCGAGGACGACGACTACGTAGTCGGGGCGCTGTCCGCCGGTGCCTCCGGGTTCCTGCTCAAGCGGACCCGGCCGGAGCAGCTGATCGAGGCGATCCACACGGTCGCGGCCGGCGAGGCGCTGCTGTCGCCGTCGGTGACCCGGACCGTGATCGACCGGATGGCCAAGCAGGCGCCGGCCGATCCGTCGGCGCACCGGCGGCTGGCCGAGCTGACCCCGCGCGAGCGCGACGTGCTGGAGCTGGTCGCCCGGGGGCTGTCCAATCACGAGATCGCGGTGACCCTGGTGGTGGAGGAGTCGACGGTCAAGACCCACATGAAGCGGATCCTGGCCAAGCTGGGGCTGCGGGACCGGGTGCAGGCGGTGATCTTCGCCTACGAGACCGGGCTGGTCAAGCCGGGTTCGCAACCGTCGCGATGAGCCGGGGCAGGACCTCGCCGAGCGATGCTCGTACCACCGCGTGGGCGGCCTGGTCGTACTGGGTCGGTTGGGCGTTGACGATCACCAGCCGGGCGCCGGCGGCGAGCGCGTCGTCGCACAGCCAGGCGGCCGGGAACACCGACAGCGAGGTGCCGACCGCGAGGAACAGGTCGCATTCGCGAGCCGCTCGCTGCGCTGCCCGCAACACCGCCGGGTCGAGCGACTCCCCGAACGAGATGGTCGCCGACTTCTGGATCCCGCCGCAGCCGAGGCAGCGCGGGTCGGCCTCGCCGGCCTCGACCCGGGCGAGCACCTGTGGCATCGGGGTGCGGGCCGGGCAGGACATGCACCGTACCCAGTGGACGGTGCCGTGGAGCTCGATCACGCGGTCCGGGGAGGAGCCGGCGGCCTGGTGAAGGCCGTCGATGTTCTGGGTGACGATCGCCCGCAGCCGGCCGGCCCGTTCCAGGTCGACCAGCGCGCGGTGGCCGGCGTTCGGCTCGGCCTGCCAGACCGGGTGGGCGAGCCGGGCCTGCCAGGCCTGCCGCCGCACCTCCGGGTCGGCGAGGTAGTTGTCGATGGTGAACAGCGCCTGGGCGGCCGGGTTCTTCGTCCACACACCCTGCGGGCCCCGGAAGTCCGGGATCCCGGACTCGGTGGAGATGCCGGCGCCGGTCAGCACGGTCACCGCCGCGGCGCCGCGCAGCCACTGGCTGACCTCCGCCTCCGTACCGCTCATACCGCAGACCGTAACCGGTTCACCGCACTCCTGTCATCGCCGGCCGGGTAAGCCACGCGTACCCGGCCGCGGCGACCGCGTAGGCGGCGGCGACGAACCCCAGCACCGCGTGGGACTTGCCGGTGTCGGGCAGGGTGACCGCGGCCATCGCCGCGGCGGCCACGAAGCAGACCTGGAACACCGCGTCGTAGAGCGAGAACACCCGCCCCCGCAGGTCGTCTTCGACCTCCTGCTGGATGGTCGCCTCGACGCAGATCCGGGTGCTCTGCGCCACCATGCCGAGCACGAACGCCACCACCAGCAGCGGCGCCTGCTGGTAGAGGGAGCCGAACGCGGCTTGCGCGAGCGCCGCGGCCGCGAGCAGGCTGACCAGCCAGCCGCGGACCGACCAGCGGGCGACCACCACCGGGGTGAGCAGCGAGGCCGCCGCCGACCCGATCCCGACCGCCACCACCACTTGCACGGCACCGGCGAAGCCGGCCCACAGCAGCCCGTCGTCGGTGAAGTAGTTCCGGTAGAGCAGCAGCACCGCGATCGAGGAGATGCCGTAGCAGAACCGGTGGACCCCGATCGCGAGCAGCCCGGCGGCGACCGGGCGCCGGCGCACTGCGTACCGGGCGCCTTCGACCAGGTTGCGCCAGGCCAGCCGGAACGCGCGGCCGGTGGGTGCGGCGGCCTGCCGGGTGGCGTGGTCCGGCCCCAGCGCCTCGGCGGCGAACCCGGCGGCGACCAACGATGATCCGATGTAGACGCCGGCGGCGACCAGCGCCGCCGCCGCGCCGGCCCCGTCGCCGGCGCCGACCAGGTGCCGGAGGGCGATCCCGACCGCGCCGCCGGCCAGCCCACCGACCAGCCCGAGCGCGGTCCACACCGCGTTCGCCAGGACCAGCCGTTCGCTGGTCACCACATGCGGGATCGCGGCGCCGGCGGCCGCGCCGTGGAACCGGTTCACGCTCAGCGCCGCCAGCGCGGTCAGGTAGAACAGCGGCCCGGTCGGCCCGGTGGTCGCGAGCAAGCCGGCGACCGCCACCACCAGCGCCGCCCGGACCAGGTTGGACACCACCAGCACCCGGGCTCGCCGCCACCGGTCCAGCCACACCCCGACCACCGGGCCGACCAGGCTGTACGGCAGCAGCAGTACGGCGAACCCAGCGGCCGCCTGCCCGGCGGTGGTGGCCCGCTCCGGGTTGAAGAAGACCACCCCGGCCAGGCTGGTCTGGAGGATGGCGTCCGCGGCGAGCGAGCTGACCCGGGCGGAGAGCAGCCGCGGGAAGCCCCGCTGTCGCCACAGGTCGCGCAGGCCGGCCACCGACCACCGCAACGCCGGTCGGGCGGCTCCCGCCACCGGCCCCTCGGGTTTCGGGCCGGAGCCGTCCGCGGTAGCCACCCGTCCACCATAAGCGGTCAGACGGGGTGTGAGCCTGACAACGGACGCGGTCACACCCGAACGGAGCCGGCCGGCCGGTGATCGGTGCCGCGGTAGGGTCGGGCGGTATGGAGTTGATCGAGGCGCAGCGGCTGTGGGACGCCGAGCCGGGCTGGCTGAACACCGCCAGCTTCGGGCTGCCACCCCGGCCGGCCTGGGAGGCGCTGCAGGCGGCGCTCGCCGAGTGGCGAGTGGGCCGGGGTGCTTGGGAGCACTGGGCACTGGGAACCGATCGGAGCCGGACGGCGTTCGCCCGGCTGGTCGGCGTGCCCACTGATGACGTGGCGATCGGGGCGACCGTCTCGCAGCTGTTGGCGCCGGTGGCGGCCGGGTTGCCGGACGGTGCCCGGGTGGTGGCACCGGCGATGGACTTCGCCTCGAACCTGTTCCCGTGGATGGCGCAGAGCGGTCGGGGCGTGACCGTGCGCACAGTGGACGCGGTGGCGAAGCTGGCCGAGGCGGTGGACGAGGACACCGACCTGGTCGCGTTCAGCCTGGTGCAGTCGGCCGACGGCACGGTCGCCGACTATGCGCGGGTGGTCGAGGCGGCCCGGGCGCACGGCGCGCTGGTGGTGGTCGACGCCACCCAGGCCTGTGGCTGGCTGCCGTTCGACGCCAGCCTCGCCGATGTGGTGGTGGTCCACGCGTACAAGTGGCTGATGGCACCGCGTGGCGCGGCCTTCGGTTACTTCAGCCCGGCGGTGCGGGAGCTGATGACCCCGCACGCGGCCGGGTGGTACGCCGCCGCGGACATCCACGCCTCCTACTACGGCCCCCGGATGGAGCTGGCCGCCGGGGCGCGGGCGTTCGACATCTCACCGGCCTGGTTCGCGTTCGTGGGTGCCGCGCCGGCGCTGAAGCTGGTGGCTGAAATCGGGGTGGACCGGATCCGGCACCACAACGTGGCGCTCGCCAACCGGTTCCTGGCCGGGTTGGGGCAGCCACCGGGGGAGAGCGCGATCGTGACTGTCGATGTGCCGGGGGCGGAGGAGAAGCTGCGGCGAGCCGGGGTACGGGCGGCGGTGCGGGCCGGCCGGGTCCGGGCGTCATTCCACGTGTACTCAACAGAGTCCGATGTGGATATGGCGCTGGCCGCGCTGACCGGGTGAGCCGCACCACAAATCGAAACGAGACGGTGCCGTTTCGGAATTCGCGGCGTACTGTTCCCGGCATGGCGGACGCGACAACCCCGAGCGGTGCGCTGGCGACCGAAACCCCGGCAGAGGTGGCGGAGACCGGCCACCCGCGCCGGTGGGTCATCCTCGGCGTGATGGTGATCAGCCTGTTGGTGGTGGTGCTCGACAACACCATCCTCAACGTGGCGCTGCGAACGATCGCCGACCCGGTGGCCGGGTTGGGCGCCACCCAGGCGCAGCTGGAATGGTCCATCAACTCCTACACGCTCGCGTTCGCTGGCCTGCTGTTCACGTTCGGCGTGCTGGGCGACCGGATCGGCCGCAAGCGGACGCTGCTGGCGGGGATGGCCATGTTCGGGCTCTCGTCGCTGGCGTCGGCCTATGCCCAGGATCCGGGCCAGCTGATCGCGGCCCGGGCGCTGATGGGCTTCTCCGCCGCGGCGGTGATGCCGGCGACGCTGTCGATCATCTCCAACGTCTTCCACCCCCGGGAGCGGGCCCGGGCGATCGGCATCTGGGCCGGCGCGGTCGGGCTCGGCATCGCGATCGGGCCGATCACCGGCGGCCTCCTGCTGGAGTACTTCTGGTGGGGGTCGGTCTTCATGATCAACGTGCCGATCGTCGCGGCCGGCCTGGTCGCCATCCTGCTGCTGGTGCCGGAGTCGCGCGACCCGAAGCCGGGCCGGCTCGACCTGATCGGCATGGGGCTGTCGATCATCGGGTTGGTGGCGCTGGTCTACGGCATCATCGACGGCGGCGAGCACGGGTTCGACCGGCCAGTGGTGTGGGCAGCGATCGCCACCGGGGTGGCGGTGCTCGCCGGGTTCGCCATGTGGGAGCTGCGGACCCGCGCTCCGTCGCTGGACGTCCGGCTGTTCCGGAACCCGCGGTTCGCGACCGCGACCGGCACGATCGCGCTGATGTTCTTCGCTGCCCTCGGAGTCTTCTTCTTCGTGACCTTCTACCTGCAGCTGGTGCGCGGCTACACGCCGCTGCAGGCGGGGGCGGCGGTGCTGCCGTTCGCCGCGGCGAACTTGTTCTTCGCGCCGCGCAGCGCCGCGATGGTCCGGCGATTCGGCCCGAAGGCGGTCTCGGCGACCGGCCTGTCGGTGACCGCGCTGGCGCTCGCCGGCTGGATGTTCGTCACCCCGGAGACTCCGCTGTGGCTGGTGCTCTGCCTGTTCTTCCTGCAGGGCATGGGGATGGCGAACGTGATGCCGCCGGCGATGGAGTCGATCCTCTCCACCCTGCCGCGGGAGCGGGCCGGGGTCGGGTCGGCGGTCGCCAACACGGTCCGGCAGGTCGGTGGCGCGCTGGGCATCGCCGTGATGGGAGCGGTCGTGATGTCGGTCTACCGGGAGCAGATCGGGCCGGCGGTGGCGGACCTGCCGGGCCCGGCGGCGGCCGGTGCCAGCGAGTCGATCTCCGGCGCCTACGCGGTCGCCGACCGGCTCGGGCTGGCCAACCTGCTGCCGGCGGCGGACGACGCGTTCATGACCGCGGTCCACACCGCGGCCGCCGCCTCCGCCACCATCGCCGTCCTCGCCGCGCTGGTGGTGCTGCGCTGGCTGCCCGGCCGGACCGAGCCGCGACCCAAGGCGCCAGCACCCCAAGGTGAGCCGGCCCTCGCCGAAGTCTCGTAGGCTGGAATCGATGTCCGCCGCAGCCGCCACCACACCCCGCTCGCCGGGGCGCCCCCGCAGCGCCCGGGCGGACGAGGCGATCATCGATGCCGTGCTGGGCCTGCTCTCCGAGGGCCACACGGTGGAGGGTCTGACCATGGAAGCGGTGGCGGCCCGGGCCGGGGTCGGGAAGGCCACCATCTACCGGCGCTGGTCCGGCAAGGAGGCGCTGCTGGTCGACGCGCTCGGCAGCTTGAAGGGACCCCTGCCGAGCCTGCCCGGTGAGTCGGTGCGCGAGGACCTGATCGTGCTGCTCGGCTGGACCGGCGGGAAGAAGAAGGACCAGCGGTTCGCCAACATCATGTCCTGCCTGGTGCCGGACGTGCACCACAGCCCGGAGCGGTACCGGCTCTACCAGGGCATGGTGGAGCCCCGCCGGGAGCTCACCAGGGAGGTGCTGCGGCGCGGGATCCGCACCGGCGAGCTGCGGCCCGATCTGGACATCGAGGTGGCGGTCTCGGTGCTGACCGCGCCGGTGCTGATCCAGCGGATGCTGCGCTGGAATCCGAAGCTCGACGCCCAGAAGCTGCCGGAGCAGGTGGTCGACACGGTGCTCGCCGGGATCGCGCCCCGGTAACCCACCGGCGGCATATCAAAGCGGCATATCAAAGCTGCGTGCCTCTCGCGTCGATCATTTCATTCTCGGGCTGAAGTGTTCCTCGCTACCTGCTGCGGCCCCACGGCGTGTCTGGTCGGTGAGCGATCAGCCGTTGCGTACCCTCGTACAGGTGCACTAGTCGTCGACAGGGGAGGGCCGCGTGCGGGTGCTCGGGGTGGACCCGGGGCTGACCAGATGCGGGGTCGGCATCGTGGAAGGGACGCCCGGCCGGCCGTGCGCGCTGGTGGGCTTCGAGGCGGTCACCACCGACCCCGGGGACGACCTCGCGCACCGGCTGCTCCAGCTGGACCGGCGGATCGGGGAGCTGATCGCCGAGCACCAGCCGGACAGCGTCGCCGTGGAGCGGGTGTTCAGCCAGCACAATGTCCGGACCGTCATGGGCACCGCGCAGGCCGGGGCGGTCGCGGTGCTGGCGGCGGCCCGGGCCGGCCTGCCGGTCGAGCTCTACACTCCCAGCGAGGTGAAGGCGGCGGTGACCGGTTCCGGCCAGGCCGACAAGGCGCAGGTGACCACGATGGTGACCCGGCTGCTGCGGCTGTCCGAGCGGCCCCGGCCGGCGGACGCGGCCGACGCGCTGGCGCTGGCGATCTGCCATGTCTGGCGGGGCGGCACCCGCGAGAAGCTCGCCGCGGCGGCGCGGCAGGCCGGCAGGGCGGCGGCGGCCGGGAACGGAGGGCGGAGATGATCGCGAGCGTGCGCGGGGTGGTGACCGAGCTGGCCCACGACGGCGCCGTGATCGAGGTCGGTGGAGTGGGGCTGCGGCTGCACTGCACCCCGGCGACCCTCGCCGAGCTGCGGGTCGGCCAACCGGCCCGGCTCGCCACCAGCCTGGTGGTCCGGGAGGAGTCGCTGACCCTGTACGGGTTCGCCGACGACGACTCCCGGGAGCTGTTCGCGCTGCTGCAGACCGCCAGCGGGGTCGGCCCGCGGCTGGCGCAGGCGGTGCTCGCCGTACATCCACCCGACGTGGTCCGGAAGGCGATCGCGAACGGCGAGGTGGCGGTGCTGACCCAGGTGCCGGGCATCGGCAAGAAGGGCGCCGAGCGGATCGTGCTGGAGCTGCGGGACAAGGTCGGCCCGGCCCCGGTCGGCGACGCGGCCGCCCCGGCATCGGCCGGCGACGCCTGGCGGGAGCAGGTGCGCACCGGGCTGATCGGGCTCGGCTGGACGGCCGGCCAGGCCGACCAGGCGGTGGCGGCGGTAGCCGAGTCACTGCCGGACGCCGGTGACCCGCCACCCGTACCCGCCCTGCTCAAGCAGGCGATCCGGTTTCTGGGTCAGCGATGACCGAACCCGACGCCTCGCTGGTGTCGCCGCAGGCCGGTCCGGACGAGCGGGACGCGGAGGCGACCGTCCGGCCGCGCCGGCTGGCCGAGTTCGTGGCCCAGCACCGGGTCCGGGAGCAGCTGCAGCTGCTGCTCACCTCGGCGCTGCGGCGCGGCAGCCCGCCGGATCACATCCTGCTGTGCGGCTCGCCCGGCCTGGGCAAGACCACGCTTGCGATGATCGTCGCGGCCGAGCTCGGCGCCGGGCTGCGGGTGACCAGTGGCCCGGCGATCGAGCGCTCCGGCGACCTGGCCGCGGTGCTGACCAGCCTCAGCGCCGGCGACGTGCTGTTCATCGACGAGATCCACCGGATCGCCCGGCCGGCCGAGGAGCTGCTCTACAGCGCGATGGAGGACTTCCGGGTGGACGTGGTGGTCGGCAAGGGCCCCGGCGCCACCGCCATCCCGCTGGACGTGGAGCCGTTCACCCTGGTCGGCGCGACCACCCGGGCCGGGCTGCTGACCGGGCCGATGCGGGACCGGTTCGGGTTCGTCGGCCAGCTCGACTTCTACGCCCCCGAAGAGCTCGAACAGCTGCTGGTCCGGTCGGCCCGGATCCTGAAGATCGAGGTCACCCCGGACGGGCTGGCGGAGATCGCCGGCCGGTCGCGGGGCACCCCGCGGGTCGCCAACCGGCTGCTGCGGCGGGTCCGGGACTACGCCGAGGTCCGCGCCGACGGGGTGATCACCCGCGAGGTGGCGCGGGCGGCGCTGGCGGTGTACGAGGTCGACGAGCGGGGCCTGGACCGGCTGGACCGGGCGGTGCTGTCGGCGCTGATCGGCTCGTTCGGCGGCGGCCCGGTCGGGCTGACCACGCTGGCGATGGCGGTCGGGGAGCAGCCCGACACGGTCGAGGAGGTGTGCGAGCCGTACCTGGTCCGGGCCGGGCTGCTCGCGCGTACCCCCAGGGGCCGGCTGGCCACCGAGGCCGCTTGGCGGCACCTCGGCAAGACCCCACCCGGTGCTATCGTTCCTGGACCGGGTGCCCGCGCGGCACCCTCCCAGTATGGGACGATGCTGCCGGGCCTCGATGTCGGCGATCAGGGTCAGACCGACTAGACTCGCGCAGCGGACGGGATGCGATGCTTAGCTCACTCGCGGGCATCGCGACACTGACTCGCCTGCGCCGGCGCGCCCCCACGCGCCGCGCCGGCCAACCGGAAGGTCACGGACGTGTTTCTGGCGCAAGAGAGCGGCTCTGAGGGCGGCGGCGGGCTGCTGTTTCCGCTGCTGATGATCGGCGGGCTGTTCCTCATCTTCTACTTCCTGATGATCCGGCCCCAAAAGCGGCGCCGGCAGATGCTGGAGAAGCTCCAGTCGGAGCTGTCGGTGGGGGATGAGGTGATGACGACCAGCGGCCTCTACGGCACGGTCGCCGAGCTCGACGACAAGACCGTCATCCTGGAGACCTCGGAGGGCGTCTACAGCCGGTACGCCCGAGGCGCGATCATGGAGGTGGTCACCAGCTCCTCGTCCGAGGCCGGTTCCGGGGCCGACGCCGACAGCACCTCCGACTCGGTCGCCGACCGCGACAGCAAGGACTGATCACCGGTGGCAGGTACCCCTCCGTCGGCGGGCCGGCCAGGACGGCAGCTGCTCGTCCTCGGGCTGGTCTTCGCCATTCTGTACGGACTGATGCTGTTCTCCGGCACCGGCGGCATGAGCTGGACCGAGCGGCTGGAGCCGCGGCTCGGCATCGACCTGGTCGGCGGCACCCGGGTGACGCTGCGGGCGACCACCGAGCAGGGCGCGCCCTCGCCCGACCAGCTGGAGCGGGCCCGCGAGATCATCGAGAGCCGGGTCAACGCGCTCGGCGTCGAGGAGGCCGAGGTCGTCAGCGAGGGCGGGGACCGGATCGTGGTCACCGTCGCCGGCGAGCCGGAGAACGCCCTCAACCACGTCGGCGCCCCGGCCGAGCTGCGGTTCCGGAAGGTGCTCGAGCGGGCGAGCGGCACCGGAGTAGCGCCGGAGACGACGCTGACGCCGACCCCGGACCCGAGCGCCAGCCCCGACCCGGAGGCGAGTGCGAGCCCGGACCCGAGCACCAGCCCGGAGGCGGAGGAGGCCTCCCCGGCCCCGTCCGAAGAAGCCGACTCCGAAGCAGGCGAGGACGGCGGCGAGGGCGGCGAGCTGAGCGCGCTCCAGGACCCCACGCCGACCCCAGAACCGTCGGAGTCGCCGTCGCCGAGCCCGGAGCCGGAAGCGGCCGGCGGCGAGTACGGCACCGTGGAGGAGCGGCAGGCCCGGGTTCGCGACAAGATCAGCGACGAGGCGATGGCGGCGGCGCTGCGGCTACTCGACCCAGCCAGCACCGAGGAGGAGGTCGACCAGCAGGAGCAGCTGGAGCTGCTGCGCGAGTTCGAGGAGCTGACCGGCCCGGAGGTGGCGGTGCTCCCGGCCAAGCTGCAGTTCTACGTGCCGACGATCAGCTGTGCCCAGCTCAACGACCGGCCGCCGGGCTCGATCCAGGACCCGGACGAGCTGGCGGTCGCCTGTGACGAGACCGGGCTCGAGAAGTACCTGCTCGACGTGGCCAAGGTGCTGGGCACCGACGTCGACGACGCCAGCGGCGTGATCCCGCCGGGCACCAACCGGTGGCAGGTGAACATCAGCTTCACCGGTGGCGGGCAGCCGAAGTGGACCGACCTGACCAGGGAGGCCACCCAGAACGCGACCGGTACGCCGTTCGATCCGGCCCAGCTGACCATGAACGTGGTCACCGACGAGGAGACCGGTGAGTGGTCGTTCGACACCAGCCCGGAAGCGGCCGAGCAGAACAACCGCTATCAGGGTCACTCGGCCAGTGAGCCGGGCCCCAACATCGCCTGCGGCCAGCAGACCCTCGGCGACGACGGCAACTGCTTGGTCGCGACCGTGCTGGACAACGTGATCGTCTCCGCGCCGGAGATCCAGAGCGTGATCCCCGGCGACGCGACCATCTTCGGCGACTTCAACTCCGAGTCGGCGAACCTGCTCGCCAGCCAGCTGCGGTTCGGTGCCTTGCCGGTGACCTTCGAGGCGCAGGAGGGCCAGAGCATCACCGCCACGCTGGGTGTGGAGTACCTGCGAGCCGGCCTGCTGGCGGCGGCGATCGGATTCGGGCTGGTGCTGCTCTACTCGTTCTTCTACTACCGGCTGCTCGGAATCGTGATCTTCGGCAGCCTGATCGTTTCCGCGCTGCTGACCTACGCCGCGCTGGTGGTGCTGGGTCGCAGCATCGGATTTACGCTGACGCTCGCCGGGATCTCCGGGTTCATCGTGGCGGTCGGGATCGCGGCCGACTCGTTCGTGATCTACTTCGAACGGCTGAAAGACGAGATCCGGGAGGGACGCACGGCCCGCAGCGCCGTACCTAGGGCGTGGCACCGGGCCCGGCGAACCATCATCACCGCCAATGTGGTGACGCTGCTGGCGGCGGTGGTGCTCTACCTGCTCTCGGCCGGGCAGGTGCGCGGGTTCGCGTTCGCGCTCGGGTTGTCGACCATGCTGGACCTGCTGATCGTGTTCACCTTCCGACACCCGATCATGACGCTGCTCGCCCGGACCCGGGCGTTCCTGTCCCCGACCATCAGTGGTCTGGGCCGGGCGCTCGAGTTGGACCGGGCGCGCGGGATCCGGCCGAGGTCGACCAGAGAGGCGGAGGCCTGACGCGATGAGCACGAGCGACACCCCCACCAGTTCGCCGGCCGGCACGACCGAGCCGCCGACCCCGCCGGCTGCTCCCAAGAAGCAGAAGAAGCAGTCCTGGGCGGCCCGGCTCTACCTCGGCGAGGCGGGCATCAACATCGACGCCTGGCGGCGCAAGCTGTTCATCATCGCCGCGGCGATCGTGGTGATCGCGTTCGCCAGCATCGCGGTGCGCGGCTTCCACTTCGGGATCGAGTTCGTCGGCGGCAACGCGTTCACTCTGCCGGCCTCGGTCGGCACCCTGTCCGAGGTGGAGGACGCGGTCGGCGACGCCGGCGCCAGCGTGGTGTCCAGCCAGGAGATCCGCGGTCAGAATCCACAGTACACGGTCCGGACGCTGGAGCTGACCTCGCAGGAGACCGACGAAATCACCGCCGAGCTGGCGGAGCGGTTCGGGATCGCCGAGGAGGAGATCAGCGCCGACCGGGTCAGTGGCGCCTGGGGTGGGCAGGTCACCCGGCAGGCGCTGATCGCGTTGGCGGTCTTCTTGGGCCTGCTGATCGTTTATCTGATCATCCGGTTCGAGGCTCGGGCGGCGATCGCCGCGGTCAGCTCGCTGCTGCTCAGCCTGATCACCACCGCCGGCGTCTACTCGGTGGTGGGGTTCGAGGTGACCCCGGCAACCGTGATCGGGTTCTTGACGATCATGGGCTTCGATCTCTATGACACGGTGGTGACCTTCGACAAAGTCGAGGAGAACACCAAGGGGATCACCAGCAACGTCAACCGGACCTACGGCGAGGCGGCGAACCTCGCCGTGAACCAGGTCGTGATCCGGTCGATCAACACCTCGGTGGTGGCGCTGCTGCCGGTCGGCGCGCTGCTGTTCATCGGCGCCGGGCTGCTCGGCGCCGGCACCCTGAAGGACCTGGGGCTGGTGCTGTTCGTCGGCATGTCGGTCGGCTTCTACACCTCGCTGTTCTTCGCCGCGCCGCTGCTGGTGGAGCTGAAGACCAGGCAGCCGCGGTACCAGGCGCACACCCAGCGGGTGCTCGCCAAGCGGGCGGCGCTGGCCAACCGGGAGGCCCAGAAGCGCGCCAAGAAGGGGGCGGAGGCGGAGGCACCGGCCGAGGTGCCGGTGCAGACCCTGCCGATGGCGATCGACCCGGACCTGATCGACCTGGCGGCCGCCGCGCCGAAGGTCGGCGCCCGGCCGGCGACGTCGAAGCGGAACCGCCGCCGGCCCAGCGGCGGCAAGCCGTCGGGCGCCAAGGGCGGTGCCAAGTCCGGCGGCGCCAAGCGCCGCTGACGGTCGCTGCCGCCAGAGGTACCTGCCGAGCGCCGCAGAGAGGTACGGATGAGCGAACTAGCCGAGCTGGTGGGGAGCCGGGTCATCGACGTGCCCGACTTCCCCCAGCCGGGCATCGTGTTCAAGGACATCAGCCCGGTGCTCGCCGACCCGACGGCGTTCCGGGCGGCAGTGGACGGGATCATCGCGGCGCAGGGCGGGCCGGGCAGCTTCGACGTGGTCGCCGGCATCGAGGCCCGCGGGTTCGTGCTGGCCGCCGCGGTGGCGTACGCCGCCGGGGTCGGGGTGGTGCCGGTCCGGAAGGTCGGCAAGCTACCGCGGGAGACCTACGCGGTGTCGTACGAGCTGGAGTACGGCGAGGCGACCCTGGAGGTGCACCGGGACGCGTTCACCGCCGGCCAGCGGGTGCTGGTGGTCGACGACGTGCTCGCCACCGGCGGCACCGCCCGAGCGACCCTGGAGCTGGTGGAGCGGACCGGTGCGAGCGTGGCGAGCCTCACCGTCCTGCTGGAGCTGAGCTTCCTGAACGGCCGCGACCGGCTGGCCGGATACCCGTTCCATGCCCTGCTGACCGTTTGACCGGTTCGCGTCGCGGGGCGCACCGAACGGGGGAGCGCGGTCCGGCGTGGCGGCTTGCCAGGACAGGTAGCATTGGCTCCACCAGCGAGCAAACGAGGAGCGGCCGGTGTCCAACGACGTCGCGCCGGGTGGGTCGCCGATCCCGGCACCGTCGACTGAGCCCGCTGACCGGGCTGCCCAGGAAGGGCGAACCGGCTCGGATCCGAAGCTCGCGAATCAGCGGGTGTCGCTAGTTCCGGCCAACGGCGGGGTGCCGAGCTTCACGCTCGCCGCCGCGCCGACCGGCCGGCGGGTCCGAGCGCGGCTCGCGCGGTTCAACACGCCCTGGCAGAGCACCCAGATCAGCGAGGTGCTCGAGCCGTTGGTGGCCGAGCACCGGTTGAGCCATCCGAAGGCCGACGTGCAGCTGCTGCAGCGGGCCTTCGACGTCGCCTCCCGCTACCACTCCGGGCAGTACCGGAAGTCCGGCGACCCGTACATCACCCACCCGCTGGCGGTGGCCTGGATCCTCGCCGGCCTCGGGATGGACACCACCACGCTCGCCGCCGCGCTGCTCCACGACACCATCGAGGACACCGAGTACACCCTCGAGCAGATGCGCGAAGACTTCGGCGAGGAGGTCGCGCTGCTGGTCGACGGGGTCACCAAGCTGGACGCGGTCAAGCTCGGCGACGCGGCGAAGGCGGAGACCATCCGCAAGATGGTGGTCGCGATGGCCAAGGACCCGCGGGTGCTGGTCATCAAGCTCGCCGACCGGCTGCACAACATGCGGACGCTGACCTTCCTGCCGCGCCCGAAGCAGGAGCAGAAGGCGAAGGAGGTGCTGGAGATCCTCGCCCCGCTGGCACACCGGCTGGGCATGAACACGCTCAAGTGGGAGCTGGAGGATCTCGCGTTCGGCACGCTGTTCCCGAAGCGGTTCGAGGAGATCAACCGGCTGATCGCCGAGCACCAGCCGCAGCGGGACACGTTGCTGCGGCAGGTGACCCAGAAGGTGCAGGCGGACCTCAAGGCGGCCAAGATCAAGGCGGAGGTGACCGGCCGGCCCAAGCACCTGTACTCGATCTACCAGAAGATGATCGTCCGGGGTCGCGACTTCAACGACATCTACGACCTGGTCGGGGTGCGGGTGCTGGTGGACACGGTCCGGGACTGCTACGCGGCACTCGGGGTGATCCACGCGAACTGGCAACCGGTACCGGGCCGGTTCAAGGACTACATCGCGATGCCGAAGTTCAACATGTACCAGTCGCTGCACACCACCGTGATCGGGCCGTCCGGCAAGCCGGTGGAGATGCAGATCCGGACGCACGCGATGCACCGCACCGCGGAGTACGGGATCGCCGCGCACTGGAAATACAAGGAGTCGAAGAACGCGACGGTGGTCGGGCCACCGGCGCACATCGACGACATGACCTGGCTTCGGCAGCTGCTGGACTGGCAGCGGGAGGCAGCCGAGCCGAGCGAGTTCCTGGAGGCGCTGCGCTACGACCTGTCCAGCCAGGAGGTGTTCGTCTTCACCCCGAAGGGCGAGGTGATCCCGCTGCCGGCCGGGTCGACGCCGGTGGACTTCGCCTACGCGGTGCACACCGAGGTCGGGCACCGATGTATCGGGGCGCGGGTCAACCAGAAGCTGGTGCCGCTGGAGTCGACGCTGTCCAACGGCGACGTGATCGAGATCTTCACGTCGAAGTCGGAGACGGCCGGGCCGAGCCAGGACTGGCTGTCGTTCGTGAAGAGCCCGCGCGCCCGCACCAAGATCCGGCAGTACTTCAACAAGGAGCGGCGCGAAGAGGCGATCGAGAACGGCAAGGACGCGATCTCCAAGGCGATGCGCAAGCGGGGGCTGCCGCTGCAGCGGCTGCTCACCACCGACGCGCTGCTGGCGATCGCCCGGGACCTGCACCTGGCCGACGTGTCGGCGCTGTACGCGGCGGTGGGGGAGAACCAGGTCTCCGCCCAGTCGGTGGTGCAGCGGCTGGTCGCCGGGTACGGCGGGGAAGAGGGAGCCACCGAGGACATCGCCGAGACCCACGTCCCGACCCGGCCGGCGCGCAGCCGGACCACCGCCCAGGACCCGGGCGTGGTGGTGAACGGCGTCTCGGACGTCTGGATCAAGCTGGCCCGGTGCTGCACGCCGATGCCGGGGGACACGGTGTTCGGGTTCGTCACCCGCACCGGCGGCGTGAGCGTGCACCGCGAGGACTGCACGAACGCGGTGGAGCTGCGCAAGCAGTCCGAGCGGATCGTCGAGGTCACCTGGAAGCCGAACAGCGGGTCGACGTTCCTCGCCGCGATCCAGGTGGAGGCGCTGGACCGGCACAAGCTGCTCGCCGACGTGACCCAGGCGCTGTCGGACGAGCGGGTGAACATCCTCTCCGCCACCGTCGCCACCACCCGGGACCGGATCGCGATCAGCCGGTTCACGTTCGAGATGGCCGACCCGAAGCACCTCGGCCACCTGCTCGCCGCAGTGAAGAAGGTGGACGGGGTGTACGACGCCTACCGGGTCACCTCCGGCGCCTGACGGCCCGAGACTCGGCGGCTGACGGTCTGAGACTTGGCGGCGGGTCGCCTCCGGCTCCGGAGGCGACCCGCCGTGGCGTTTTGCGGGACCGGTGCGGCTTACGCGACCGGCGGGCTGACCCGCAGGCTCTCGATGATGATGTCCTCGTTCGGGTGGCCGCCGCCGGGGTTCGGGTCGAACGCGCCGTCGTGCCCGATCGCGTCGATCTCCTCCAGCACGTCCATCCCCTCGACGATCTCGCCGACGATGCTGTAGTTCGGCCCGTCCAGGTCGGTGTCCTGGTAGATGAAGAAGAACTGGCTGCCGTTGGTGTCCGGCCCGCTGTTGGCCATCGCCACCGTGCCGGCCGGGTAGTACGGGTCGCCAGCGGCCATCCCGCCCCGCCAGGTCGGCAGGTTCTCGTTGGCGAACCGGTACGACGGGCCGCCTCGCCCGTCGGTCTCCCGGTAGCCCTCGCCCTTGGCGGTCGGGTCGCCGCACTGCAGCATGCCCGGGAACATCCGGTGGCACTTGGTGCCGTCGTAGAACTCCTGGTCGGCCAGGTGGCTGAAGCTGGCCGCGATGCACGGCGAGGCGGCCAGGTCCATGCTCACCACGATGTCGCCGTGGTTGGTGCTGACGGTCATGGTCTGCGAGCCGGCGCGTGGCTCACCCGACGGCGGCACACCGACGTCCACCACGGTGTCGCTCGGCTCCTGCTCGTTCCAGACGCACGGGCCGGGGGAGGCCGGGCCGGCGCTGGCGGACGGGGTCGGAGTGGACGCGGCCGCGGGCGTGCTCTCGTCGTCGGTGACCGCGTTGACGATCCAGAACGTACCGGCCACCACTACCACCAGCGCGACCGCGCCGCTGATCGCGAGCCGCCGCTGCCGGCGCTTTCTCGCGGCCGCTTGCCGCTCGGCCATCTGCCGGGCGAGCCGCGCACGGGCGGCGGCCCGTTGCTGGCGTTCCTTGGTGGACGACACGGGTTGACTCCTTTCAGAAGCTGTACGCGGAGATTACTGGACCGGCTCCGTACCGCCGTCGGCAACGGTCAGGCTGCGGATCCGGACCTCCTCGACCGGGGTGGTGGAGTCCTCCTCGACGCCGGCGTCGGCGATCGACTCCACCACGTCCAGGCCCTCGGTCACCTGGCCGATGATCGGCAGGGTGGCGGCGTTCTCCGGGGTGTAGTCCTGGTAGAAGATCAGGAACTGGCTCCCGTTCTCGCCCGCGGCGTCGGCGTACGCGACCGTCCCGGCCGGGTAGGTGATCGCCTGCTCACCGGACTCGTCGGCCGCGATCGGCGGGATGTTCTCCGCCCAGAACGCGTAGCTCGGGCCGCCCAGGTCGCTGCCGTTCGGGCTGCCGCACCGCAGCGCCCCCATGTCCGGGTCGAGCGAGTGGCAGACGGTGTCGTCATAGAACCCCTGCGACGCCAGGTGCTGCAGGTTCGCCGTACCGCACGGGTCCTTGGCGACGTCGCTGGTGACCACCACCTCGCCGGCGCCGGAGTCACCGGCGTCGAGGTCGATGGTGATGGTCTTGGTGCCCTCGGTCGGCGGGTCCTGCGGCGGCACGCCCACGTCCACCCGGTCCGGGTGCTCGGCCGGGTCGCGGGGCAGCCAGGTGCACCGGTGGGACTCGATCGGCTCGGGCGGATCCGGCTCGAACGCGCCGGCCAGCCACGCCACCCCGAAGCCGACCAGCACCAGCGCCAGGAAGGCGCCGACCCCGGCCTGGATCTGCCGCTTGCGGCGCTGCCGCTGCGCCATCCGGACCAGCTTGCGCTCGTACCGCTCCCGTTCCAGCTTCTTCTGCCGGGTCTTGGTGGTTGCCACGGGTGTCCCTCCCGATCGTGCCGCGAGGCGTACGTGAGGCGCACGCCACACCCCGAGCGAGTCTACGGGTCCAAGCTGAGATTAAGGTGGGGGCGTCAACGTTACCGATGGCGCGCGGGTACGCGCGGGTGGGGGTTCGTCGTGCTGGTAGCCGGGTTCCCGGCGGAGGCGTTCGGGACCAACTGCTACGTGCTCGCCACCGGCCCGGGGGAGCAGTGCCTGATCGTCGACCCCGGGATCGGGGTGCTCGACCGGCTCGAAGGACTGCTCGCCGAGCATCGGCTGCGGCCGGCGGCGGTGCTGGTCACCCACGGCCACCTTGACCACACGTTCTCGGTCGCGCCGGTCTGCGGCGCCCGCGGCCTCACCGCGTACGTCCACCCGGCCGACCGGGAGCTGCTCGCCGACCCGGCCAAGGGCATGTCCAGCGATCTGCGCGGGCTGCTCGGCGAGGCGCTGCCGTACGCGGAGCCGGACGACGTGGCCGAGTTGCCGGACGGCGGCACGATCGAGCTCGCCGGGCTGGAGATCACCGTTGACCACGCACCCGGCCACACCCGCGGCTCGGTGCTGTTCCGGTTCCCGGGCTACCGGGACGGCTTGTGCCTGTCCGGGGACGTGCTGTTCGCCGGCTCGATCGGGCGGACCGACCTGCCCGGCGGCAGCCTGCCGCAGATGCTGGCGAGCCTGCGGGACAAGATCCTGCCGCTGCCGGACGAGACCACCGTGCTGCCCGGGCACGGCCCGGCCACCACCATCGGCCGGGAGCGCGCCACCAATCCGTACCTGCGTCAGGTCATGGAGCAGACGATCGCATGAGTAAGCCGACCCCGCTCTCCGGGTTCCCGGAGTGGCTGCCGCCGCAGCGCATGATCGAGCAGCTGGTCATCGACCGGCTCCGGCGCACGTTCGAGCTGCATGGCTTCGCGCCGCTGGAGACCCGGGCGGTGGAGCCGTTGGACCAGCTGCTGCGCAAGGGCGACACCTCGAAGGAGGTGTACGTGCTGCGCCGGCTGCACGCCGAAGGGGACAGTGACTCGGGCCTCGGCCTCCACTTCGACCTGACCGTGCCGTTCGCCCGGTACGTGCTGGAGAACGCCGGGAAGCTGCAGTTCCCGTTCCGGCGCTACCAGATCCAGAAGGCGTGGCGCGGCGAGCGGCCGCAGGAGGGGCGGTACCGGGAGTTCCTGCAGGCCGACATCGACGTGGTGGACCGGGACACGCTGCCGTTCCACTACGACATCGAGCTGCCGCTGGTGATCGGGGACGCGCTGCGTGGGCTGCCGCTGCCGCCGATCCGGATGCACGTCAACAACCGCAAGCTCAGCCAGGGCTTCTATCGCGGGCTCGGGTTCAGCGACGAGGAAGCGGTGGGAGTGCTGCGGGCGATCGACAAGCTCGACAAGATCGGCCCGGCCGGGGTCGGCGCCGAGTTGGCCGCGCTCGGGGCGAGCGACGCGCAGATCAAGGCGTGCCTCGCACTGGCCGAGATCAGCACGCCGGATCCGTCGTTCGTGGACCGGGTGCGGGAGCTCGGGGTCAGCGACCCGCTGCTCGACGAGGGTCTGGCCGAGCTGGTCGAGGTGGTGCAGACGGTGGCCGAGCACGCCCCGGGGCTGGTGGTCGCCGACCTCAAGATCGCGCGCGGGCTGGACTACTACACCGGCACCGTCTACGAGACCCTGCTCACCGGCCACGAATCGATCGGCTCGATCTGCTCCGGCGGCCGGTACGACAACCTCGCCACCGCCGGCACCGACCGGTTCCCAGGGGTCGGGCTGTCGATCGGGATCAGCCGGCTGCTCGGCCGGCTGTTCAACCAGGACGCGCTGACCATCACCCGGCCGGTCCCGACCTGCGTGCTGGTGGCGCTGCCGCACGAGTCGTCCCGGCCGGCCTGCCTGCGGATCGCGGCCACGCTGCGGCGGCGGGGAATCGCCACCGAGGTGTCGCCGACCGCCGCGAAGTACGGCAAGCAGATCCGGTACGCGGAGCGGCGCGGCATTCCGTACGTCTGGTTCCCGGGTGCCAGGGAGGGCGAGCCGGGCGACGAGGTGAAGGACATCCGGTCCGGTGAGCAGGTGCCGGCCGACCCGATCACCTGGCGGCCGCCGACCGAGGACATCCGGCCGGAGCTGCGCGGCGACTTCGGCGCCGAGCCGGTGCCGGCCGAGTTCGCCGCCGATGCGCTCGCCGATCTAGGAATTGTTCAGCCGGGATCCCGGCAAAACGGACTGAACAACTCCTAGATCGCGGAGCCGGGTTAGCGATCGCCGCAGCCTCGACGGGCTGCTGGCGAGCTATTTACAGGCTGGTTGGGGCGTTGTTACGCTGTCGTCACATTTCGATGGAAGCGCTCCCACCGAGGAGGCGTCATGTCCCCCAGCGGTTCCCCCCGCCCACCGCGCGTTCGCATCCACCTCCGCCGGCTGCTCGCCACCACGGCCGCCGCGCTGCTCACCGCCACCGGGCTGGCGGTCGCCGTGGAGACACCGGCCACCGCCCAGCAGACGTTCAACTACGCCGAAGCGCTGCAGAAGTCGATCTTCTTCTACGAGGCGCAGGTCTCCGGCCCGAAGCCGAGCTGGAACCGGGTCAGCTGGCGGGGCGACTCCGCGCTGACCGACGGGCAGGACGTCGGGCTCGACCTCACCGGCGGCTGGTACGACGCCGGCGACCACGTGAAGTTCGGCTTCCCGCTCGCGTCCACGGTCACCATGCTCGCCTGGGGTGCGGTGGAGTACCGCTCCGCGTACCAGTCCAGCGGGCAGCTGACCCACCTGTTGAACAACCTGCGCTGGGTCAACGACTACTTCATCAAGGCCCACCCGTCGCCGAACGTCCTCTACGGACAGGTCGGGAACGGGCAGGCCGACCACGCCTGGTGGGGGCCGGCCGAGGTGATGCCGATGGCCCGCCCGGCGTACCGGATCGACGCCAGCTGTGGCGGCAGCGACCTGGCGGCGGAGACGGCGGCCGCGATGGCCGCCTCCTCGATGGTGTTCCAACCGACCGACGCGGCGTACGCGAACACCCTGCGCACGCACGCCGAGCAGCTCTACAACTTCGCCGACACGGTGCGCCGGCCGTACCACGAGTGCATCACCGACGCGACCTCGTTCTACCGGTCCTGGAGCGGGTACCACGACGAGCTGGTGTGGGGCGCGATCTGGCTGTACCGGGCGACCGGGAACGCCGAGTACCTGGCGAAGGCCGAGCAGTACTACGACAACCTCAGCAACGAGAACCAGACGGACATCAAGTCCTACCGGTGGACCCACGACTGGGACGACAAGGCGTACGGGTCGTACGTGCTGCTGGCGATGCTCACCGGCGACCAGCGGTACATCGACGACGCGAACCGGTGGCTGGACTTCTGGACGGTCGGGGTGAACGGCCAGCGGGTCACCTACTCGCCGGGCGGGCAGGCCTGGCTGTCCCAGTGGGGCTCGCTGCGCTACACCGCGAACACCGCCTGGATCGCGCTGCTCTACTCGGACTGGCTGGACGACCCGGAGCGGGCCGACCGGTACCACGACTTCGGGGTCCGGCAGATCAACTACATCCTCGGCCAGAACCCGCGCAACTCGTCGTACATGATCGGGTTCGGCAACAACCCACCCCGCAACCCGCACCACCGGACCGCCCACGGGTCCTGGTTGGACAAGATCGACGACCCGGAGATCAGCCGGCACATCCTGTACGGCGCGCTGGTCGGTGGCCCGTCGTCAGCCAACGACCAGTACACCGACGACCGGTCCGACTTCGTGATGAACGAGGTGGCCAACGACTACAACGCCGGCCTCACCTCGGCGCTGGCCCGGATGTACGCCGAGTTCGGCGGGACGCCGCTGCCGAACTTCCCGCCGACCGAGACCCCGGACGGGCCGGAGATCTACGTCGAGTCCGGCCTGAACCAGCCGCCGAACAACAGCTTCACGGAGGTGAAGGCATTCGTCTACAACAAGTCCGCGTGGCCGGCCCGGGCGCTCACCGACGGCTCGTTCCGGTACTACTTCACGCTGGACGGTGACACCACGCCTTCGCAGATCTCGCTGCAGTCGGCGTTCAGCCAGTGCTCGCCGCCGACCGGCCCGCATCCGCACGGTGGCAACGTCTACTACGTCGAGATCAGCTGCGCCGGCGAGAACATCGCGCCGGCCGGCCAGTCGCCGTGGCGCCGGGAGGTGCAGTTCCGGATCACCAGCGCGGGGAGCTGGGACCCGAGCAACGACTGGTCCTACCAGGAGACGATGGGCATCAACGACCGGATCACGCTGTACTCGGGCAGCACCCAGATCTGGGGCGAGGCGCCGGACGGCGGCACCACCGAGCCGCCGGTCGACGAGCCGCCGGCGGCACCGACCGGCCTGACCGTCACCGGCACCACCGCCAGCAGCGTGTCGCTGTCGTGGACCGCGGCGGCCGGGGCCACCGGGTACCGGATCGAGCGGGCGCCGGGTACCAGCGGTGGCACGTTCACCCAGGTCGGCACCTCGACCACGCCGTCGTTCACCGACTCGGGGCTCCCCGCCAGCTCGACCTTCCGCTACCGGGTGATCGCCACCAACGCGGCCGGTGCCTCGCAGCCGTCGGCCACGGTCACCGCCACGACCGGTGAGGTCGGTCCGGCCGGCTGCTCGGCCACCGCCTCGGTGCAGAGCGAGTGGGACCAGGGGTACGTGTTGCAGGTGACGGTGGCCCCGACCGGTGGCCCGATCAGCGGCTGGACGGTCGAGTTCACGCTGCCGGCCGGCCACCAGATCGCGAACTCCTGGAACGCCGATGTGGACGTCAACGGGCAGTCGGTGACCGCCAGCGACGTCGGCCACAACGGCAACCTGTCACCTGGCCAGACCGCCAGCTGGGGCTTCCAGGCCACCCGCGGCGGCGGCTCGCCGCCGGCCGAGTTCACCTGCACCGCGGGCTGATGCGCTAGGGACGGGGTTCGGGCCCGACTCCCAGCACGGGAGTCGGGCCCGAACCGTCTGGATCGGCGACAAACTCGACCAGCGACTAGTGGGCGCCGGCGCCGGTGAGCGCGCGGACCTCCAGCTCGGCGAACTTCGCCTCGTCCGGCGGCTCCTTGGAGAGCACGGTGCCGAGCCAACCGCACACGAACCCGAGCGGGATCGAGATGATGCCCGGGTTGCGCAGCGGGAACCAGGCCCAGTCCGCGTCCGGGAACATCGCGTTCGAAGCCCCGGACACCACCGGCGAGAAGAACACCAGCACGACGGCGGAGATCAGTCCACCGTAGATCGCCCAGACCGCGCCGGTGGTGTTGAACCGCTTCCAGAACAGGCTGTAGAGGATCGCCGGCAGGTTACCGGAGGCGGCCACCGCGAACGCGAGCGCCACCAGGAAGGCGACGTTCAGGTTCCGGGCCAGGATCCCGAGCACGATCGCGACCGCGCCGATGATGAACGCGGAGACCCGGGCGACCACCACCTCCTGCCGCTCGGTGGCGTCGCCGCGCCGGATCACGTTGGCGTAGAAGTCGTGCGCCATGCTCGACGAGGAGGCGAGGGTCAGGCCCGCCACCACCGCCAGGATGGTCGCGAACGCGACCGCCGCGATCACCGCCAGGAACGCCGCGCCACCGATGTCTCCGCCGAGGTAGCGCTGCCCGAGTTCCTGGGCCAGCTGCGGGGCGGCGGTGTTGCCGGCCCGGTCCTGCCCGGAGATGGTCTCGCTGCCGACCAGCGCGGCCGCGCCGAACCCGAGCGCCAGCGTCATCAGGTAGAAGGCGCCGATGATGCCGATCGCCCAGACTACGCTGCGCCGGGCCGCCTTGGCGTCGGGCACCGTGTAGAACCGGATCAGGATGTGCGGCAGGCCGGCGGTGCCGAGCACCAGCGCGAGCCCGAGCGAGAGCAGGTCCATCTTGTTGTAGAAGGTCTGCAGCGCGTCGCCGGCGACCTCCTGCCCGTACACCAGGCCCGGTTCCAGGAAGCCGTCCCGGCCGCTGGCCTCGGCCGCCTCGCCCAGCAGCGAGGAGAGGTTGAAGTTGAACGCCGCGAGCACCAGCACGGTCATCAGCGCCGCGCCGACCATCAGCAGGAACGCCTTGACGATCTGCACGTAGGTGGTGCCCTTCATGCCGCCCACCGTGACGTACGTGATCATCAGCGCGCCGATCATGATGATGGTCGCGATCCGGGCGGTCTCGGAGTCCATGCCGAGGAAGGTCTCGCCCTCGTGGATCTGGAGCAGCAGCGCCACCAGCGCGCCGGCGCCGACCATCTGCGCCAGCAGGTAGAAGATCGACACGGTGACGGTGGAGGCGGCCGCGGCGGTGCGGACCGGCCGCTGCCGCATCCGGAACGCCAGCACGTCGGCCATCGTGAACCGGCCGGAGTTCCGCAGCAGCTCGGCGACCAGCAGCAGCGCCACCAGCCAGGCGACCAGGAAGCCGATCGAGTACAGGAAGCCGTCGTACCCGTTCAGCGCGATGATCCCGGCGATCCCGAGGAACGACGCGGCGGACATGTAGTCGCCGCCGATCGCCATCCCGTTCTGGAAGCCGGAGAACTTCCGGCCGCCGGCGTAGAAGTCGGTAGCGTTGCGGGTCTGCCGGCTGGCCCAGACGGTGATGCCGAGGGTGAGGGCCACGAAGATCAGGAACAGTGTGATGGTCAGGCTCCGGGTGGTGGCCTGGTCGGCTTGTGCGAGATAGGTCGTCACTGCTGTGCCCCCTGTTCAAGCTCGGCCCGCAGCTTGTCAGCGACCGGGTCGAGGCGGCGGTTGGCGAACCGGGCGTAGAGCCAGGCGATCACGAACGTGGACACGAACTGCAGCAGCCCGAACACGAGCGCGACGTTGATGTTGCCGATCACCTCGGTGGCCATGAACCCGCGGGCGTACGCGGAGAGCACCACGTACAGCGCGTACCAGGCCATGAACGCGAAGGTCATCGGGAAGATGAACCGGCGCAGAGCCCGGCGCAGCCCGGCGAACTCCGGCGACTGCTGGGCCGCCAGGTACTGCGCCGGTGCGGGTGGCGCTTGTGAGCTGGAGGTATCCGTACTCATGAAATCACCGCTTTCGAAGGGGCGTGTGAGCAAACCGGCACCGGGTTTCGGGCACGTTACGGCCCGGTCTGCTCGCCCGGAAAGCGTTCGTACGGGCAGTGGAGGCTGGCTGCGCCGAATGGTCGGGTGGCCGCGCCGAACGGTGCCTGTGATGCCGATCACCGGGAGCGGCCCCGGCGCCGGGACGCCGGTGGCGCGGCCGGTCAGCCCTTGACCGCGCCCTGCGTGAAGCCGGCGATGAAGCGGTCCAGGAACAGGTTGAACACCAGCGCGATCGGCACCGCCACCAGCACCGTCGCCGCCTGCAGCGACTGCCAGAAGAAGACGTCGCCGCGGACCAGCTCGGTCGGCACCCCGGTCGAGATCACCTTCTCGTCGGTCGGCGACACGAACGACAGCGCGTAGATGTACTCGCTGGCGGTGAGCGTGAACGCGAACACGATCACCGCCACCACGCCCGGGAACGCGAGCGGCACCACCGCCCGCCAGAACGCCGCCAGCCGGCTGTACCCGTCCACCATCGCCTGTTCCTCGATGTCCCGGGGGATCGACTTGAGGAACCCCATCAGCAGCCACACCGAGACCGGGATGGTGATGGTCGGGTAGACCAGCACCAGCGACCAGGTCGAGTCCTGCAGCCCGAGCGCGACCACGATCCGCGACAGCGACAGGAACAGCAGCGTCGGCGGCACCAGGTAGACCAGGAAGATCGCGATCCCGAACCAGCCCGCCCACGGCCGGTCCAGCCGGGCCAGTGCGTACGCGGCCGGCAGCGCCAGCAGCAGCGTGATCGCGACCACCAGCAGCCCGACCCAGAGCGTGTTCCACGCGAATGTGCCGAACGCGGTTTCGCCGAACAGATACCGGATGTGGTCGTGGGTGGCCGGCAGGTTGAACCAGAACGGGTTGTGCTCCGGGTTGTACAAATCCCGGCGCTGCTTGAAGGCGGTGATCGCGCTCCACACGAACGGCGCCGCGCACACGAACGCAGCCACCACCGCGGCGACGTAGAGCCCGATCCGGCGCAGCACGTACTGGGTGGCGTAGCGCTGCCGCAGCCGCGCGTGCCGTAGCTCCTCCGCCTGCCGCTGCGGGTCGGCCGGCGCTGCGTCGGCCGGCGGCGGCGCGGCTACCCGCGGTTCGCTCATCGGACCTCCATCCGCCGCACCGACAGCAGGATCGCGATCGCCGCGGCGAGCAGGATCGGGAACAGGAACAGCGCGGTCGCCGCGCCCTGCCCGACGTCACCGCCGTCGATCCCGCGGAAGAACGCCCAGCTGGTGAGCACCTGGGTGGAGTTGTTCGGGCCGCCGCGGGTGAGCACGTCCACCACCGCCATGTCGGTGAACGTGAAGATCGCCCCGAACAGGGCGGCCACCGCCGCCACCGGCAGCACCATCGGGATGGTGACCTCGAACATCCGCCGCCAGTAGCCGGCCCCGTCCACCTGGGCCGCCTCCTCCAGGTCGCGCGGGATCGCCACCAGCCCGGCCATCATGATCACGGCGGCCAGCGGGGTGATCCGCCAGACGTGGACCGCGATCACCGAGGCCATCGCCAGCCCGGGCTTGCCCAGCCAGTACATATTGGAGGTCTCGCCGAGCGGCGCGCCGGCGCCGCCCAGCAGGTTGAGCTGCCGGAGCACCCAGTCGATCGGCGAGAAGATCGAGTCCAGCAGCCACAGCCAGGCGATCGAGGAGAGCGCCACCGGGGTGGTCCACGGCAGCAGCACCAGGAACCGGACCAGCCACTTGCCCTTGAAGTCGGCGACCAGGATGTTCGCCAGTACCTTGCCGAGCACCACGATCAGCAGCATCGAAACCCCGGTGAACACCAGCGTGTTCACCAGCGACCGCCAGAACACCGGGTCCTCGAAGGTGCGCCGGAAGTTGCGGAACCCGACCCAGTCGAACGACGGGTCACCGGCGGTCACGTCCGAGAACGCGAACCCGACCGCGAGCACGAACGGCACCGCCACCAGCGCCAGGATGTAGACCACGCTCGGCATCAGGAAGATCCAGGCGAGCGCGCCCTCCCGGTCGGCGAACTTCACCCGGCCCGGGGGCTTCCCCTGGTCAGATGCCGCCACCCGGTCGGCGGTGGCTACCCGGTCGGCGGTGGTCATAGCGGCACCGCCTCGGTGCGCAGGCCGGAGTCCCGGTCGAAGAACCGTAGCCGGTCCCGGGCCACCGCGAAGTCGTACGACTCACCGGCGCTGATCGGCGCGGTGACGGTGGTCGGCAGCCGGGCCACCACCCGGGTCTCCTGCCCGATCCCGCTCACCATCCCGTACAGGTGCCGGTCGCCGGAGAGGTACTCGACCCGGTCGACGGCCAGCTTCAGCCGGACGTGGTCGTCGGTGCCGACCGCGTCGACCGGCAGCAGGTGCTCGGGCCGGAACCCGACCAGCAGCCCGTCCCGGGGGACCAGGTTCATCGGCGGCGATCCGATGAACGTCGCCACGAACGTGTCGGCCGGGTCGTCGTACACCTCCACCGGCGGCCCGATCTGCCGGACCTGGCCGCCGGAGAGCACCGCGATCCGGTCGCCGAGCCCCATCGCCTCCACCTGGTCGTGGGTGACGTAGATGGTGGTGGTGCCGACTTCCCGCTGGAACCGCTTGAGCTCGTCCCGCGCGCTCGCCCGCAGCTTCGCGTCTAGATTGGACAGTGGCTCGTCGAGCAGGAACACCGCCGGCTCCCGGACCAGCGCCCGGGCCAGCGCCACCCGCTGCCGCTCACCGCCGGAGAGCTGCCGCGGCTTGCGGTCCAGCAGGTGGCCGATCCCGAGCAGCTCGGATGCCCACTCGAGCTTGCGTTCCCGCTCCGACGCCGGTACGCCAGCGGCGCGGAGCGGGAACACGATGTTCGCCCGGACGGTCTTGTGTGGATAGAGCGCGTAGCTCTGGAACACCATCGCGATCCGGCGTGCCCGCGGCGGCAGGCCGGTCACGTTGTGCCCGTCGATCCACACGGTCCCGGTGGTGGGCTGTTCGAGGCCGGCGATAGTCCGCAGCAGCGTGGTCTTCCCGCACCCGGACGGGCCGACCAGCACCAGGTATTCGCCGGCCTCGGTGGCCAGGTCCACGCCGTCGATCGCCCGGACCCGGCCGTGGTCGAAGGCCTTGGTCAGCCCGACGACCTCGACAACCGCCATCAGCCACCCACCAGCCCTTGGTCCCGCCACTGCTGGAAGATCGTCTCGATCTCCCGCTCGGCGTCCGCGACCGACTCGGCGGCGGTCTGCTCGCCGCGGGCGACCCGGGCGAACATGTTCGGGATCACGAACGTGTTGAAGACCTCGCCCTCGGCGGTGTTCGCCGGGCCCGGGTAGCCGATGTTGACGCTCCACTCGGTGGCGTCGGCGAGGAAGGCGAGCTTGTTCGCCGGCTGCGAGCCGAACGGGTCGTTGGCGAGCCAGCCGGCCAGCTGCGGGGTCCGCTCGCTCCAGGCGCAGAAGTCGTAGAGCTTGCTGGCGTACGACGCGGCCGCGAAGTTCTCG
The DNA here is from genome assembly GCA_036564175.1 of Natronosporangium sp. GTDB lineage: Bacteria > Actinomycetota > Actinomycetes > Mycobacteriales > Micromonosporaceae > Natronosporangium. Next base: position 3,352 of record DATCKZ010000019.1, on the reverse strand, counting down.
GTGTAGTGCAGCAGGAACTCCTTGGCGGCGTCCGGGTTCGCTGCGTGCTTGGGGACGATCCAGTTGTAGAGCACGTGCTGGGCGGCGAACGCGCCGGCCGGCCCGGACAACGCCGGCACGAAGAAGGTGTCGTTGGCGACCTCCGGGTTGTCCGACTGGGCGGTCCGGTACGCCGAGATCGAGTTGACGATGTAGGACAGGCTGCCGGCGACCAGGCCCTGGTTGTTCGAGGCGGCGTTCCAGGAGAACACCTCGTCGGTCATGGTCTCCTGGAACAGCCGGGCCATGAACTCCACCGCCTCGATGGTCTCGGGGGAGTTTATGACCACCCGCTCGTTCTCGTCCTGGATCGAGGCGCCGTACGACCACATCAGCGCCCGCAGCACCATGTTCGAGTCGATTTCCTGGGACATGCCGAGGCCCATCTGGACCCCTTGGCTGGCCATGATCTCGGAGCCGCCCTGGAGCAGCTCATCCCAGGTGGTGGGGCCGTTGGCCATGCCGACCGGCTCCCACAGCGACCGGCGGAAGTTGCCGGGGTCGGGGACCCAACCGGGGGAGAACGCGTAGAACGTGTCGGTGGTCGGGTTGTAGCTGGACTTGCGGCACACCTCCAGCTGCTCGCCCCACCGGCGGGTGGCCTCGTCGACCACGTCGGTCAGGTCGAGCACGCTCGGCTCGAACTGCGCCAGCGGCGCGATGAACTGGATCAGGTCGTGCCCCTGACCGGCCGAGATCTCGGAGGCGATCCGGGTGGTGATCTCCGCCTGGTCGATGTGGTCGACAGTGACGTTGACCCCGACCCGCTCGCCCCAGTCACTGGTGAACCGGTCGAACCAGTCGTCGTGGCTGGGCACGAAGTGGCTCCACAGCAGGATCCGCAGGTCGCCGGAGAGGGGAGTGGATGGCTCGGTGAACGTCTCTTCGGGAGCATCGCCGGGGTCGCCGGTCAGGCCCTCCGGCTCCTCTTCGCTGGCGCATGCGGCGAGGGTCGCACCGAGCGTGGCCGCCCCGGTAGCGGTGAGCAACGTTCGGCGGTGGATGCCAGTACGTCTGGTCATGGTTGGCCCCTCCTAATGGCTCCAGATGACGTTAACGTACTGTGAGGTCGGTCACCAGACCAGAGATCATCGCCGGCCGGCGCGTTCTGCACGATCAACGGTTCGTCGCCGCTCCTCGCCGCCGTACCGGAACAGCCGCCGTACGGAACCACCGGCTGGTCGGTCAGGCTTCCTCCCGCTGCCGGATCAGGTCGCCGATCCGGCGCAGCCAACCGCGCACCTGCTGCCCCCACCGCTCGTCGCCGAGCAGGATCAGCGACTCGCCGCCAAGGAACGAAACCCCGATCAGGCCGACCACCCTCGTCGGCCGAGAACGGGCCGAGCGACCCGAACCGCTGCTCGGCCTCGCGCGCGATCCCCACCAGGACGTCGAGCCACTCCTTGAGCAGACCGAGCAGCTGTTCGGCGACCACCTGGGTCGGACCAGCCGACTTCACCAGTTACGTCACCGGCTTCGACCCGGCCTCGGTCACCGGCTCGGTGCCAGCCCGGGCTGGGCTTGAGATCCACCCGTACGTGTACCGGCTGCACCGCCATCTCGCCGCTGGCGATCGCGCAGGGTGGATTGACCACCTGTATTGAGCTCACCGCCGCCGGCCAGCGGTTCCTGTATGTCCCGCTCCGGCACCACTTCGAGTAGCAGTTCCACGTCGGACACCGGCTCGCCCGGCACGGTGCCGGTCGCCGGCTCGACTACCAGGAGCTGACCCCGGACGTGCTTGCCGACGCGATCGCAACCGAGTTGGGGCGGAACGTCCACTATCGCCCCAGTCCCGGCCGACGGGGCGGCCCGGGCCGCCGACCGGCTCGCCGACCTCCTCTGAGACCGCCTTGTGTTCGGTCCCGGGAGGTAGGGACGCGCCTGACGGGCATTGTAGGACCGCTGAGCGCGGTGTTGCTGCGGTGATGGGCTGTCCACACCGGCACGTTGTCCCGGCCGCACCCGCTCGCCGGACCGTTGTGCCTACCGCTAGATGTGGGGTTGGTTGAGGCTGAGCAGGGGTGGGTCTTGGCGGACGAGGTATTGCAGGCCGTGGGGTGTTTGCCAGGAGAACACGCCCGGTGACAGCTGGACCAGTTGGGTGCCGGTGGCATGCCGGAACAGGTGGTGGGCGCGGCAGAGGCAGCCGAGGTTGTCGGTGGTGGTTTTGCCACCGTCGGCCCATGGTTGGGTGTGGTCGATGTCGCAGGTGTGGGCGGGTGTTCGGCAGCCGGGTGCGCGGCAGGTGCGGTCCCGGGCCCGCACGAACGCCGCTTGCGCGGCGGTGGGTCGGCGCCGGTTCGGGTCCCGGTCGAGGTCGGGTGTGGGGTGGCTGTTGAGGATGCCGTGGGCTGCCAGTTGGTGGGGTTGGGGGGTGTAGATGGAGTAGCGCCATTGGGCGTCTGGCATGTGGGTGATGAGGTGGCGGGCGATGTCGGCGAGGATGGGGTGGTTGCTGTTGAGTTCGCCGGGCAGGTTGTCCAGCCCGAGGGCGGTGGTGAGGGGTATCTGCAGTTCGATGACCCCGCGGCGGGGGGCTGGTAGTGGGGCGGATGATGCCGGTTGGCGGCAGGTGCCGCACACCATAGGCTGCCCACCGCGGCCGGCGCCGCCGCTGGTGGTGCTACGGGCGGCGGTGATGGCGGGGTCGGTTTGCCAGCGGCCGGGCCAGTCGGCGGGCCAGTCGGCTGGTCCGTCGTAGTCGTGCCAGGCGTCGTCATAGCGGTCGGCTGGTGGGCCGGTGGGGTCGGGGTGGACGTCGTGGGGGCCGATCGGCTCCCACGGCTGGCTCGGCCACGCCGGATCCCACCCCTCCACCACCAACCCGGGTGCAGCCTCAGCCTCGGCCCGGACGTCCGGCTCCGCCTCGGCAGCGGTCTCAGCCTCGCCGACCGGCTCGGTGGCTGGCTCCGCTTCAACGATCGGCAACGGCTGCTGCGCACCAGCCGGCGACCGGGCCGGGTTGATGGCCGGTTGCGGTGCCGTGCTGTTGGTGTTGACCGCTGTGGTCGTCTGCGCCTCCGGTTGACGTGCGGCGTCGGGCCGCCCGGCACCAGCGTCCTGCTGGGTGTCGGGGTTGGGGAGGCCGCCGGTGTGGTGGGTGAGTGGTTGCCCGACGGCGATGCCTTCGCCGATCAGTAGGTCGAGGAACGCGTCCACGCGGAGTTGTTGCATGGTGCGTGGGTCGCCGGCGGCTTTGGCGGCGCGGGCGATCGCGGTCAGCCGTTCCCACGCTGCGGCGGTGTCGTGTGGTGGCAGGCTGCGTCCCCACAGTTCGGTGGTGCCGTCGGGGTTGTCGAGCCACTCCACT
>DATCKZ010000018.1:0-3058 GCA_036564175.1 Natronosporangium sp. | reverse complement strand
GACGAGTCGACGTACCGGTCACTGATCACGACGGCGCCACGGGCCAGCGCGGGCCGGACCACGGAGGCGACATGGTGTGCCCGGTCCGCGGCGTAGAGCAGCGCCTCGGTGCGCGGGGTCACTACCTCATCGCCGTTCTCCAGCAGCAGCGAACGGATCTGCCTCCCGATCTTGGTCGCGCCCGGTTCCCGGGTGACCACCACCTCCCGGCCGGTTCCGCGCAGGGTCGCCGCCAGCCGGCCGACCTGGGTCGACTTGCCGGCACCCTCGCCGCCCTCGAAGACCACGAACAGGCCGCCCGCCGCGCCCGGCTCGGCCGCCGGCAGCGGCCGGCCGCGCAGCGAGCTGATCAGGTCGGCGAGGATCGGTACGCCCGGCTTGTCGTCCATCTGCCGCAGCGCGCCGAGCCCGGCGACGGTACCGAGCACGCCGGCGGCGAACAGCAGGACCCGGGTCGAGGAGATGGCCACGCCCAGTTCGGCGATGCGGAACAGCTGGCGCGATCCGCCCACGCCGACCAGCACGCCGGAGAGCGCGATGGCCAGCATGAGCACGAACCGGGTACTGGTCTGCATGAAGGCGAAGACCCGGCCGCGCACCTCGTCGCCGACCTCGGTACCCAGCAGCGTGGTGCCGGCCAGGAAGGCCATGCCCGCGCCGACACCGACGCCGAACGCGGCGACCGCGGCCACCGAGGAGTGCGGTGCCACGGCGAGCGCCCCGACGGAGATCGCGGCGAGCACGATGGACAGGCCGAACCAGCGCCGCCGCGACAGCGCCCGGACCAGCCGGGGGCCGGCCACGATGCCGGCGGCGAGGCCGATGAAGAGCACCGCGAACAGCAGGTAGAACGTGGCGTCGCCGCCGGCCAGCGACCGGGCGTAGAACTGCCCGGTGCCGACCACCACACCGGCCCCGGCGAACGCGCCGAGCATGCCCAGTACCAGGCCGCGGACCACCGGCGTCTTGCCGACGTACGCCCAGCCGTGCCAGAACTCCCGCAGCAGCCCCGGCTTGTGCTCGCGGCTCCGGCCCACCGCCCGGCCGCTGATCTCCTTGATGCCGAAGAGCACCACCAGCGCGGTGGCCAGGAAGGTCAGCGCGTTGAACCACAGCGCCACGTTGGTCGGCGTGAACCAGCCCTGCAGCGACGGGTGCACCGTCTCGATGGTCCGGGTGAGCAGGGACAGCGACAGCGCGGCGATGACCGGCGTGATCCCGTAGGTGGTGGCCAGGGTGAGCTGGTTGGCCAGCTCCAGCCGGGCCTTGGGCAGCAGGTTGGGCACCGCGGCGTCCTTGGCCGGGGCCCACGCCATGCTGACCGTTTCGATGATGAACGTGGCGACCGCTGCCCAGCCCACCACCAGCGCGGCGTTCTCGGTGAACAGGCCGACGGTGGGGATGGAGGCGAAGAGCAGGAAGCGGACCAGGTCGCAGATGACCATGGTGTACCGCCGGTCGAACCGGTCGGCGACCACCCCGGCGACCGGGCCGAGCACCAACGCCGGCAGCAGCCGTACCGCGATCACCGAGCCGAACGCGAGACCCTTCGCGGCCGAGCTGCTGACCTGATTGGCGGCGAACGTGGAGGTGGCGAGCAGGCCGAGCCAGTCGCCGAGCGAAGAAACCCCTAGTACGCCCCATAAGCGACGGAACGCACGTATCCGTAGGAGCGCCGACAACTCCGCCAAGCCAGACAGCTCGACGGATGAACTCGGCGGCGGTGGCTGGCGGACCTGCCCGTCACCGGATCCGTCCGTGGCGTTCGTGGCGATAGCTTTACCTCCGGTTTCCCAGCCTCACTGTAGTCGGGGCCGAAGTACCGGGCGCGCCGGCCGGGATACTGTGAGGGAGTTTCGCATTATCCGGGTGAGCCGCTAGCGTGCACCTGTGTCCGTCAATTCCCCGCCACGGGCTCACGCCTCGGCCAGCGACCCGGACCGGTTACTGGCCCGGTACCTGGCCGCGACCGGTCACCTCGACCCCCCGTACGCCATGGTGGACCTGGCCGCCTTCGACGCCAACGCCGCGGCGCTGGCCGACCGGGCCGGAGGGAAGCCACTGCGGGTGGCGAGCAAGTCGGTGCGCTGCCGGGACCTGGTCGCGCGGGCGCTGGCCCGGCCCGGCTGGCGGGGCGTGATGGCGTACACCCTGCCCGAGGCGATCTGGCTGGTCCGCGCCGGAGTCACCGACGACGCCCTGGTCGGCTACCCCACCGCGGACCGGGGCGCGCTGGCCACGCTCGCCGCCGACCCGGACCTGGCCGCGGCCGTCACCCTCATGGTCGACGACCCGGCGCAGCTCGACCTGATCGACAGCGTCGCCGCGCCCGGCCGCCGCCCGGTCCTGCGGGTCTGCCTGGAGCTGGATGCCGCATGGCGGCCGCTGCGCGGCGGTCCCGGCGGCCGGCTGCACGTCGGGGTCCGCCGCTCACCGGTGCACTCGGCCGCCGCGGCCGGCCGGCTCGCCGCGCAGATCGTCCGGCGTCCGGGGTTCCGGCTGGTCGGATTGATGGCGTACGAGGCGCAGATCGCCGGGATCGGAGACGCGCCACCCGGCTGGCGGGTCCGTGGCGCGGTGATCCGGGCGGTGCAGCGCCGGTCGTACCTGGACCTGCTGGAGCGCCGCGGTGCCGCGGTGGCCGCGGTCCGCGCAGAGGCCGAGCTGGAGTTCGTCAACGGCGGGGGTACGGGCAGCGTCACCGCGACCGCGGCCGACCCCGCGGTGACCGAGGTGACCGCCGGCTCCGGGCTCTACGGGCCCACCCTTTTCGACGGGTACCGCAGCTGGCGGCCGATCCCCTCGGCGTACTTCGTCATGTCCGTGGTGCGTCGGCCGGCCCCGGGGATCGCCACGGTCCTCGGCGGCGGATGGGTGGCGTCCGGGCCGGCGCGGCGTAGCCGGCTGCCGACGCCCTGGCTGCCCGCCGGGCTCCGGTTGATCGGAACCGAGGGTGCGGGAGAGGTGCAGACACCGCTGGCAGGTGCCGGTGCCAGCCGGCTACGCGTCGGCGACCGGGTGTTCTTCCGCCACGCCAAGGCCGGGGAGGTGTGCGAGC
>DATCKZ010000017.1:0-81161 GCA_036564175.1 Natronosporangium sp. | reverse complement strand
AGCCGCAGGTTCGCCTCCAGCAGGTGGTTCTTGGCCCGCTCGCCGTCCCGCATGATCCACATCAGGTCGCGGCGCAGCGAGGTCGGCATCTCTTCGCCGGACTCTTCGGCGGCCCGCAGCCGCTCGGTGGCGTAGAGCCCGGCCTCGATCCGCTTGGCGAGCTCCACCTCCTGCTCGGCGTTGAGCAGCGGCACCTTACCGATCTGCTTCAGGTACGCCCGGACCGAGTCGGCGCTGGCGGTGAGCTCGGCGTCCCGCCGGGCCTGCTTCAGCGCCTCCGACTCGTCGTCGTCCCAGTCGAAGTCGTCGTCGGCCTCGGCGTCGGCCTTCGCCTTGGCGGCCAGCCCAGCCGACTCCTCGACCACCACGTCGTCCACGGCGGCGAGCGCGGCGGCCTCATCGTCGTCGAGCGACATCGACGCGGCGGCCGGGTCGACGTCGGCGTCAGCGTCGAGGTCGACCGGTGGCTCGTCGGCGCCCGCTGGCGGCTCGCCGGCAGCCCCGGCCGGCTCGGCCGCCTTCTTCTTCTCGGCCGCCTTCTTGGTGGACTTCCGCGGCTTGGTCGACTTGCCGCTGGCCGACTTGGACTTCGTCGACTTGGCCGGCTTCGCCGATGGCGCGGCCGAGTCCGAGCCGGCGGCCGATTTCGCGGCCGAGTCCGAGCCGGCTGCCGAGTCTGCACCTGCGGCGGCCGAGTCCGAACCGGCAGCCGGAGCGGCGGCGTCCGCGGCCGGCTCGGCGACCGGCGCGAGCCCGGCTGGCGACGAAGCCGCTGACGAGGCCGGCGAGGTCGCCGGCGACTCGGATCCGGCCGGCGAAACCGCGGACTGGTTGGAGGTCTGGGACCGGGTCGCGCGGGCGGTGGTCGCCTTCGACGCGGAGGTGGCCGACCGGGCGGCGACCGCGCGACGGCGGCCGGTCCCGGCACTCGCGGGTTGGCTCTCCACCACTACCGTGACACCGGCGTTCGCCAGCGCCCGGAGCACCTTCTTGGCCTGCGCCGGCGTCACCGCGGCGGCCTCCACGACGCTGGCCACTTCGGCGGAGCTGATCCGCCCACCTGCGCTCTGCGCGCGGCTCAGCAAGGTGTTGGTGAGCGAACGTACGTCGGCACCGGTCTGGCGGGCTTCTGACACGAACGACCTTCCGGGAGGCGATCAGCGGTATTACGTACGATCATGACACACCGTCTGCCCGTTTCCACAGGTCGGACCCGGAGCGTGACGGTGGGTTAGGCGTTGAATTGTAGCGCTGCCGCGGCCGATCAGCTTGCCTTCTCGCGGGGCGCGCCAGCCGGTCCACCGTCTGGGGCAGGATTGAGCGATGACCAACGCCGTGGACGGGGCGCGGCCCCAGGAATTGCTGGCTGTCGCCAAGGAGGTGGTCCGGCCGGCGGCCGAGCTGGCGAACCGGCTGCGGGCCGAAGGGCTTCGGCAGGTGGAGGCGAAGAGCTCGGACACCGACGTGGTGACCGAGGCCGACAAGGCGGTGGAGCGCGCGGCGGTCGCGGCGCTGCGCCAGCTCCGGCCGGACGACGCCGTGCTCGGTGAGGAGTACGGCGAGCAGCCGCGCCAGGGCAGCGGGGTCCGCTGGTTGCTCGACCCGATCGACGGCACCGTGAATTACCTGTACGGGTTGCCGTGGTACGCGGTCTCGTTGGCGGCCGAGGTGGACGGTGCGGTGGTCGCCGGGGTGGTCCGGAACGCGGCGACCGGTCAAGAGTGGACGGCGGCCGCGGGCGAGGGCGCCTGGCGGGACGGGGTCCGGCTACGCGGCTCGACCGAGACCCGGCTGGGCCATGCCCTCATCGCCACCGGCTTCGGGTACGACCCGGCGCAGCGGACCCGGCAGGCCGGGGTGCTGGCCGGTCTGATCGCCGAGGTACGGGACATCCGCCGGCTCGGTGCCGCCGCGATCGACCTGTGCCTGGCCGCCGACGGGAGCGTCGACGCGTACTTTGAAGAGGGTCTGAACCCGTGGGACCACGCCGCCGGTGGGCTGATCGCGGCCGAGGCGGGGCTCACGGTCGCCGAGCTCGATGGCGGGCCGGCCGGCAAACCGGTGCTGGTGGCGGCCCCACCAGCGCTGTTCGGCCCGCTCCGGGACCGGCTGGTCAAGCTGCTCGAAGCCGGCTAGCCGGCCCAGGCTAGGCCGGCCCCCGGCGATCAGTCAGCCTGCGGGCAGGTGCCCGGCGGCGCGATCGGGCTGCCGGCTTCGGCGATCGCCTGCCGGACCTCGGTTTCGGTAGCGAGCTGCCGGAACTGGTCGCCGATGATCACGTCGACCACGTCGTCGTCCCGCTCGATGTCGAACTCCTCGATGGCGTCGTTGAGGAAGTACGCGTCCAGCACCTGCGCGGCACCGACGGTCTGCGGACCGTACCGCAGCACCGCCACTGCGTCCTCCACCGCGGTCTCGCTGTCGGCCGACTCGAGCACCTGGAAGTCGCGGTTGGCGAAGTCCTCCGCCACCTGGGTGGCGAGCCCGGCCTGGTTGGTGCCGTTGTAGACGTTGATCTTCACGTCCTGGGCGTCGGGCAGAGTGAGGTTCGCGAGCACGCTGCCCTCCGGGCAACCGCGCTGGGCCGAGGCGGCGCCGGTGCTGTCCCGGCTCATCGCCAGGTAGACCGCGATCAGCGCCCCGATGACCAGCACCGCGACAATGGTGAGCGCGCGTACGCGCGCGAACGTCAGCATGGTAGTTGGCGCTCCCCGCCTTCAAATGGCCGACGACGCTGGCTGCGTCACTGGTTTCCCCGGGTTTCGATTATGCCGCCCGGAGGTGACGCGCCGTGTGGCAACCCGGCACAAACTGCGCACAATCCGGCACCGCGCTACGCTGGGCGGCTGGCCGGCGATTGCTGATCAAGACTCCGGCGCGCCGCGGCCGGGCAACCGGCCGGCGCCCGGCTAGTCTCTCCGTCGGTGTCCACAGGGGGCACCGAAGTGTGATGCAGGTCACAATTGGAATAACGACCGGGTGGGTAGGCGTACAAGCCTCGCGCGAGGGCGGTAAGGTACCGCGCTCGTCGCGGACGTTGCGGGATGATGCATGCCCGGTCCGGTGTTACGAACAGGAACGCTGCTCCGGCTGACCGGACTGGCCGGGCGCGGCGCGACCACGAAGTACGGGAGAGTGAACAGTCCAATGGCCACCGACTACGATGCCCCGCGCCGGGACGACGCGGAGCTCGGGGAAGACAGCCTCGAGGAGTTGAAGGCCCGAAGGGTCGACACGCAGTCCGCGAGCGTCGATGTCGACGAGGCGGAGGCCGCCGAGAGCTTTGAGCTGCCCGGTGCCGACCTCGCCGAGCTCGCGGACGAGGAGACGCCGGTACGGGTGCTGCCGATGCAGGACGACGAGTTCCGTTGCTCGCGCTGCTTCCTCGTGCACCACCGCAGCCAGCTGGCGCGCGAGAGCAACGGCGAGCTGATCTGTCGTGAGTGTGCCTGATCCCGCGGAAGCGGATCTCACCAGCATCATCGACGAGCTAGCGACCGGCGACGAGCCGGCCGGCGACGAGTCGACCGGCGACCGACCGACCGGCGACCGATCGACCGGCGGCGAGCTGGCGCCGGCGCGGCGCCGGCGGCTGCTGCGGCAGCTGGCCCGGCACACCCCGCGCCGGCGGGTGCTGAGTCCCCGGGCGGCCGTCCGCTGGGCGGTCGACTCGGTGACTGCGATCGCGCCCCACGTACCGGTGCGGGACCTGCCGACCCTGCAGGCGCACCACCGCGGGCTGACCGGCGACGCACTAGCAGCGCGGCTGGTGCGTAACGCCGCCCGCGCTACCGCCGGGGTCGGCGCGGTCTCCGGCGGGCTGGCGGCGGTGCACTGGGCCACCCCGCCGACCCTGCTGGCGGCGCCGGTGCTGCTGAGCGTGGAGACGATCGCGGTGGTCGCGATCGAACTCAAACTGATCGGCGAGCTGCACGCGGCGTACGAACAGCCGATCGCCGGCGCCGGCAGCCAGCGGGCGGCGGCGCTGCTGCGGTCCTGGGCCCAGCAGCGCGGTGTCAATCCGATGCTGCCCGGCGGCGGCTTCAGCGCCGCGCTGAGCACCGCCGCGCGCAAGGACCTGGCCGACCGGCTGGTCCGCCGGTTCGGCCGCAACCTACCGACCCTCGCACCGCTGCTGGCAGGCGCGGCGGTGGCGAGCTACCTCAACCGGCGCGCCACCCTGGCGCTGGCCCGGTCGATCACGCAGGACCTGGGCTACGCCCGGCCGGCGTTGCCGTTGCCCCGGTCGGCCGACTGAGCCGGCTCCGCACCCGGATCCAGCAGCCGGGCCAGCCGCGCCGGCTGCCTGGTGCTCACCAGCCAGTACGGCGTCGGGTCGGCCGGATCGTTGAGCACCACCTGCACCGCCCCCGGAATCCACGGCCGCTGCACCACGAACGCCAGTGGCTCCGCCCGCGGACCCAGCAACGCGGCCTTGCCGGCGGCGTCCAGCGGCACCGCCTTCGCGATGAACCGCCGCGGTAGCCGGGCGTCGTCCACCAGCAACTCCTCGGGTGTCACCACCACCCGGATCCGGCCCAGCCACCACAGCGCCACCGCGACCACCGGGGTGGCCGCGAACGCGAGCCACCGCACCACCGGGATGGGTGCGCCGAGCCCGAACGGGACGCTGAGCGCGGCGGTCACCGCGAGGGTGAGCAGCCACCCCCACCATGGCACGGTCAAGCGTTCGTCGTGTTCCATGAGAGGTACGGTAACGACGACGGAGGTGGGTAGTGGCTGACGGACCGGTGATCGGGGGGCCGGAGAACTCGAACGGGGGCGCGGTGCGGGTGGCACTGCGCCGGCTCGCACCGGACCTGCCGGTCCCGTCGTACGCCCACCCGGGCGACGCCGGTGCCGACCTGATGGCGGCCTGCGACGTCGAGCTCCCACCGGGCGAGCGGCGGCTGGTCCCGACCGGGGTGGCGATCGCGCTGCCGGAGGGGTACGTCGGGCTGGTGCACCCGCGCTCCGGGCTCGCCGCGAAGCTGGGGGTCACCGTCCTCAACGCCCCCGGTACGGTCGACGCCGGTTACCGCGGTGAGATCATGGTCATCCTCGTCAACCACGATCGGGCGAACTCGGTGAAGATCTCACGGGGTGACCGGATCGCACAGCTTGTCGTTCAGCGAGTGGAGCGGGCAGACTTCCAGGTCGTCGACGAGCTGCCGGAGTCCAGCCGCGGCGCGGGTGGCCACGGCTCGACCGGCGGCCACGCGAGCCTGTCGGCTCCTGCCGGAGCGACGATGGCCGGTGCGACGGGTTCCGCCGGTGCGGTGGTCGAGAAGGAGATCCGCTGATGTTCTCGCGAAGTAGCCGGAGGTCGGGTCGGCACGCCCGCGACGACCGGGCCCGGCGCGGGGGGCGCACGAGCCGGTCGCTCGCGGAGGAGCTCGAGGTTTCCGACGAGCTCAGCCCGCCCGCGGCGAGTCCCCAACCAGCCGCCGAGCCGGCTCGCCCGGCCAGCGGGCCGTATGACATTTCCGAGGCGCCGCCCGGCGTGACCCGGCTGGACCTGGGCAGCCTGAAGATCCCGTCGGTGCCCGGGGTCGAGGTCCGGGTGCAGGCCAACCAGCAGGGCGTCGTCCAGCAGGTCTACCTGGTCTCCGGCGAGTCGGCGCTGCAGCTGGGCGCGTACGCGGCCCCCCGGACCGAGTCGATCTGGGACGAGATGCGGGAGGAGCTCCGCAAGGCACTGTTCCAGGAGGGGGTCGCCGCCGAGGAGGTGCCGGGGGAGTACGGGGTGGAGCTGCGAGCCCGGATCCGGACTCCGCAGGGCCAGCTCAAGGACCTCCGGTGCGTCGGGATCAGCGGGCCGCGGTGGCTGATCCGGGCCGTCTACAACGGACCGGCGGCGGTCGACCCGGCGCAGGCCGGCCCGCTTGCCGAGTGCCTGCGCGGGGTGGTGGTCGACCGCGGCAACGAGGCGAAGCCGCCGAAGGAGGCGCTGCCGCTGCGGCTCTCGCCGGAGATGGCGAGCCAGATCCAGGCCCAGGCCGCGCAGGCGCAGGCGGCCCGGGCGCAGCAGCCGCCGCTGGCCGGCCCGGGCACGCAAGCACCGACCAGCCCGGCCGCGCCGGCGGCCCGGACCGCCCCGGCCACGCCGACCACGCCGGTGAACGGCAGCAGCCCGGCGGGTGGCGCGGCCCCGCCGCGGCGCCGGCCCTCACCGCGACCACGCCGACAGGGATGACCGATGGGCGGCTCCGCCATCCAGCGCCTGCTGCGGCGGCTCACCGCCACCGAGCAGCAGCTCGAGGCTGAGCAGCTCCGAAGCGATGTCGCCAAGTCCGGCTGCGTCCTGGCCCGGCAATGCCAGCGCGGCGATCTGGTGCTGCTCACCGGCAAGCTGCGGACCGTGGTCTACACCCCGCGCAGCAACCTGCCGACCTTGGAGGCCGACTTGTACGACGGGAGCGACACCGTCAAGCTGGTGTGGCTGGGCCGGCGCCGGATCGCCGGGATCGAGCCGGGCCGGGGCCTGACCGTTCGCGGCCGGATCGCGATCCGGGACGGTGAGAAGGTCATTTTCAACCCGTACTATGAGCTGACGGCGAGCAAATGAGGTGATACCGGTGACGGCCGAGCGGCAGCAGCAGGAGGCAGCGACCGAGCCGTTGCCGAGCTTTCCCGAGCAGATCTCCGCCCAGCTGGGCGGCTGGCGCGGCTCGGTGGAGGCGGCGATCCCGATCGCGGTGTTCATCGTCGTCAACATGATCGGGTCGCTGCGGCCGGCGCTGATCGCCTCGGTCGCGCTGGCGCTGCTGATCGCGGCGATCCGGCTGGGCCAGCGCCGCCCGATCCGGTACGCGTTGAACGGGTTGTTCGGGATCGCGTTGGGCGCGATCATGTCGTGGCGGACCGGCGAGGCGCGCGACTTCTATCTGCCCGGGATCTTCATCAGCTACGGCTACGCGGCCGCGATGATCATCTCGGTGGTGGTCCGGCACCCGCTGGTCGGCTGGCTCTACTCGGTGCTGTTCACCGGTGGCAAGTCGGAGTGGCGGACTGACCGCCGGCTGATGCGTACCTTCACCTGGCTCACCCTGCTGTGGGCGCTGGTCTGGATCCTGAAGGTGAGTGCCCAGGCCGGGCTCTACCTCGCCGACCAGGAGCACCTGCTCGGGGTGGCCCGGCTGGTGCTCGGCACTCCGCCCTACCTGCTGCTGCTGGTGATCACGTTGTGGGTGGTCCGCCGGGTGCAGCGGAACGCGGAGTCAACGGCGCCCAGCGTCACCGGCTGACCGCCGGCCCGGCTCCGCGCCGCCGCCCAGCACCATCCGGCGGACCGCTTCCTCCATCTCGGTGGTGCACACGAACACCAGCTCGTCGCCGGCCTCCAGGGTGTCGTCCTGGGTCGGCACCAGCACCCGCTTGCCGCGCACGATCGCGACCAGCGCGGTGTCCCGGGGGAGCGGCACGTCCCGCAGCGGCTTGCCGACGTGCGCGGTGGTCGGTGGCAGGGTGATCTCGACCAGGTTCGCCTCGCCCTGCCGGAAGGTCATCAGCCGGACCAGGTCGCCGACCGTGACCGCCTCCTCGACCAACGCCGCCATCAGCCGCGGCTTGCTCACCGCCACGTCGACGCCCCACTGCTCGTTGAACAGCCACTCGTTCTCGGCTCGGTTCACCCGCGCCACCACCCGCGGCACCGCGAACTCGGTCTTCGCCAGCAGCGACACCACCAGGTTGACCTTGTCGTCACCGGTCGCCGCGATCACCACGTCGCAGCGCTGCAGCTGCGCCTCCTGCAGGCTGGCCAGCTCGCAGGCATCGGCGAGCACCCATTCGGCCCCGGGTACCCGCTCCGGGCGGAGCATGGTCGGGGCGCGCTCGATCAGCATCACCTCGTGGCCGTTGCCGACCAGTTCCTGCGCGATCGACCGGCCGACGTTGCCGGCCCCCGCGATGGCGACCCGCATCTCAGGCTCCCTTCGGTGCGGCGCTGGCCACCGCCGCCACCGAACTGGTGATCTCGTCGGTGACCAGGAAGTAGACCCGGTCGCCGTCCTGCAGGACGGTGGAGGCGGTGGGCAGGGTGGCGACCCCGAACCGGGTCAGGTACGCCACCCGGGTGCCGGTCGCCTCCTCCAGTGCCGACAGTGGCCGGCCCACCCAGCCCGGGTGGACGGTCAAGTCGAGGATCGCTACCACCCCGGTCGGGTCCCGCCAGAGCTCGGCCGGACCGTCGGGGAGCAGGTGCCGGATGATCCGGTCGGCGGTCCAGCGAACGGTCGCGACGGTCGGGATGCCCAACCGCTCGTACACCTCCGCCCGCTTGGCGTCGTAGATCCGGGCCACCACCCGGGGCACGCTGAACGTCTCGCGGGCCAGCCGGGCCGAGATGATGTTGGAGTTGTCGCCGCTGGAGACCGCCGCGAACGCGTCGGCCTGCTCGACCCCGGCCTGGATCAGCACGTCCCGGTCGAACCCGACGCCGGTGATGGTCCGGCCGTTGAAGGTGGGGGCGAGCCGGCGGAACGCGTCCGGGTTTTGATCGATGACCGCCACCGAGTGGTGGCGAGCCTCGAGGTTCATCGCGAGCGTTGAACCGACCCGTCCACATCCCATGATCACGACGTGCACACTTTGCACGGTACCGCACCAGGGCACCCGCTGCCGCAAGACTTGTGCCGCAACGGCCGGTGGTGCGACCCCAGGTCGTACCCTTAGCCGTTGTGGCCAGCCCCACTTCCTTGCTGAAGCGGCTGCTGCTCGGCCGACCGTTCCGGTCCGACCAGGCGCAGCCCACCTCGCTGCCGAAGCGGATCGCGTTGCCGGTGTTCGCCTCGGATCCGCTGTCCAGCGTGGCGTATGCGCCGGCGCAGATGCTGATGGCACTGTCGGCGGTCGGCAGCGCCGCATTCGGGTACGCGCCGTGGGTGGCGCTGGCGGTCGGCGTGGTGCTCTTGGTGGTGGTCTTGAGCTACCGGCAGATCGTCCGCGCCTACCCGTCCGGTGGCGGCGACTACGAGGTGGTGGCGACCAACCTCGGCCCGGCCGGCGGGCTGTGGGTGGCCAGCGCGCTGCTGGTGGACTACCTGCTCACGGTCGCGGTGTCGGTGGCGGCGGCGGTCGACAACCTCGGCGCGATGGTCGCGCCGGCGGCCGAGCACCGCAGCATGGTCGCGGTGGCGGTGGTAGCGCTGCTGGTCGCTTTGAATCTTCGAGGGGTACGGCAGCAGGGGCTGGGCTTTGCGATCCCGGTCTACGCGTTCCTCGCCGCGATGGTGGCGCTGCTCGGTTGGGGACTGTTCCGGATCCTGGTGCTCGGCGAGCGGCTCCGGGCGCCCAGCGCCGACCTGGTCGTCACCGAACTGCAGTTCGGCGGCGGGCTGGCCGGGCTGGCGCTGGTGTTCCTGCTACTGCGGGCGTTCGCCTCCGGCTCGGTCGCCCTGACCGGGGTGCAGACGCTCGCCAACCAGGTGCCGTCGTTCAAGCCGCCGAAGAGCCGGAACGCCGCCACCGCGCTGCTGACGGTCGGGCTGATCGGCAGCGCACTGTTGATCGCCACGGTGTGGCTCGCCCGGTTGACCCGGGTGCAGTACGTGGAGCGGCCGAGCCGGCAGATCGAGGGAGCCGGGCCGGAGTACGTGCAGCCGCCGGTCACCGCGCAGCTGGCCGAGACCGTGTTCGGGGACGGTTCGATCGGGTTCTACCTGATCCTGGCGGCCACCGCGCTGGTGCTGGTGGTGGCCGCGAACACGACGTTCGAAGGGTTCCCGGTGCTCGGGGCCCAGCTCGCCCGCAACCGGTACCTGCCCCGGCAGCTGCACACCCGCGGCGACCGGCTCGCCTTCTCCAACGGCGTCCTGCTGCTCGGCGCCGGGGCGTCGGTGTTGCTGGTGGCGTTCCGCGCGAACGTGGTCGCGTTGATCCACCTCTATATCGTCGGGGTGTTCGTCGCGTACACGCTCTCGCAGCTGGGGATGGTGCGGCACTGGAACCGGGTGCTGGTGACCGAGCGGGACCCGGCGGCCCGGCGGTCGGTGCTCCGCTCCCGCGGCACCAACCTGTTCGGCGCGGTGCTCACCGGGGCGGTGCTGGTGGTGATCCTGGTCGCCAAGTTCAACCGGGGCGCCTGGCTCTCGATCGCCCTGATGGTCGTCCTCTACCTGCTGATGCGCGGGATCCGCCGGCACTACGACCGGGTGGCGCGGGAGCTGGCCCCGTCCGACGACCGGCCGGTGCTGCCGGCCCGCAACCACGCGGTGGTGCTGGTCAGCCGGCTGCACCTGCCGACCCTGCGGGCGCTGGCGTATGCCAAGGCGACCCGGCCGGACACGCTCACCGCGATAACGGTCAATGTGGACTCAGAGGACACCCGGCTGCTGGTGGCGGACTGGGAGGGCCGGGCACTCGGCGTGCCGTTGACGGTCATCGACTCGCCGTACCGGGAGATCACCCGGCCGATCATCGACTACGTCGCCTCGATCCGCCGGTCCTCGCCGCGCGACGTGGTGACCGTGTTCGTCCCGGAGTACGTGGTCGGCAAGTGGTGGGAGAACCTGCTGCACAACCAGAGCACACTCCGGCTCAAGAGCCGGCTCCAGTTCCTGCCCGGGGTGATGGTCACCAGCGTGCCATGGCAGCTCGCCTCCAGCTCCGGAAAGGACGGTGCGGATCGGATGGTTCGCCGGCCGAAGCCGCAGTCGCTGCCGGACTTCGAACGCGCCCCCGAGGAGTAGGGTGCCCGGGCGTGCCTTCACGCTCAACACAACGGCGGCGCCACCGGGCTGCCCGGCTCGCCGGATCGCCCCAGTCGCGCCGCAACTGTGAGCCGAAAGCCTGGCGGTAACTCGGTTGCCGGAGGCCGACCGCATGACCCGGTGGTTCGCCGAAGCGCCTAGCCTCGACGCCACCGTCAATGATCCGCTGACCAGCACGGCAGCGGCGGTGGGGCGATGTCGCTGCGCGAGGTGCTGGTCGGGATGATCGAGGAGTACGCCCGCCACATGGGCCACGTCGACCTGCTCCGGGAGCGGATCGACGGCCGGCTCGGCCAATGAGGACGGTTCGGCGACCGGCGGTGTCTCACCGGGGATCGGCGGCGAACGCCTGCGCCTCGGCGAGCAGCGCCCGCCACCGCCGCCGGTCCGGCCGGGGGATCGCCACCCACTCGCGAAACACCCGGCCGGCCGGCGCGAACGGCTCACCGTCGCCCTGCGCGATCAGCTCGGCCACCCGTACCGCCGGCAGCTTGACCAGTAGGGCCTGGCTGCGCCGGTCGAGCGCGGCGAAGAACCGGCCGTGATGCCGCAGGCACGGCAGCCCCATCATGGTCGACCTGGTCACCGCCGGATCGGTGAGCATCGCCGCACCGAGCTGCTGGAACAGCTCAGCTCCGGCCACTGTCGCCATCGGACGGCTTGAATAGGGTCAGCTGCGCTCCGGCCGGGTCGGCGATCGCCACCCCGGCCCACGGCTGTTCACCGTCGACGATCCGACCCATGAACTGTGCTGGCATGGTGCATTCCCGTTCATCCGGTACGCGGGACCGGGCGGCCCCGCCAACCTGTGTGATCCCGGCTCGGCCGGCAATTCATCGGTGGTGTCTCACCTGGCCGGTAGCCTGGCCGGGTGAGCGTGGCCGAGACTGAAGCCCAGCTCGACGCGGCAGCCCTGCTGGCCGCGGCGCGGGGCGGCGATGGGGAGGCGTTCCGGGCCCTGATGGCGCCGCACCTGCCGGCGCTGCGCCTGCACTGCTACCGGATGCTGGGCTCGCTCGACGAGGCCGACGACGCCGTCCAGGAGTCACTGCTGCGGGCCTGGCGGTCGCTGCACACCTACCGGGGCGACGCGCCGCTGCGCCACTGGCTCTATCGGATCACCACCACCAGCAGCCTGAAGCTGATCGAGCAGCGGGGCCGGCGACCGGTGCCGGCCGGTGAGGTCAGCCACCTCCAGCCGTACCCGGATCGGCTGCTCGACCAGCTGCCGGCGGACGGCGCCGACCCGGCCGCGATCATCGAGCGGCGGGAGACGGTCACGCTCGCCTTCATCAGCGCGTTGCAGCGGCTGCCCGCCAGCCAGCGGGCGGTGCTGATCCTGCGGGACGTGCTCGCCTGGACCGCCCGGGAGGTGGCCGAGCTGCTCGAGGTCAGCGTGGCGTCGGTCAACAGCGCGCTGCAGCGGGCCCGGGCCACGCTGGCGACCGCGGCGCCCGGCGCCGGATCCGCGCTCAGCGACCACGAGCAGCAGCTGCTGCGCCGGTTCGTGGACGCCTGGGAGCGGTGCGACATCCCCGCGCTCGCCGCCGTGCTCCGCGAGGACGTCGAGCTCCGGATGCCGCCCGAGCCGAGCATCGCCGGCCGGGACCGGGTCACCCACTTCTTCGCCACGGTGCCGGCGCACGGCCGGCTCGACCAGATCAGGTTGGTGGTCACCGGCGCCAACCGGCAGCCGGCGGTCGCCGCCTACCTGCGCGACTGGGGCGAGCGCTGCCAGGGGTACGGCATCATGGTGTTCACCGTCGCCGATGGCGCGATCAGTGTCATCCACGGCTTTCCAAGGCCCGATCTGTTCGACCGGTTCGGCCTGCCGCTGACCGTGGACTGAGCGGCCGCGGATTGCGGAGTGAGCGGCGGCCTACCCGTTCAAATAGGCGAGCACCGCGAGCACCCGGCGGTTGTCGTCCTCCGAGGCCACCAGCCCGAGCTTCCGGAACACGTTGTTGATGTGCTTGCCGACCGCCTTCTCGGTGATGAACAGCTGGCTGGCGATCGCCGAGTTGGTCCGGCCCTCGGCCATCAGCGCCAGCACCTCCCGCTCCCGGCCGGTCAGCTCGTCCAGCCGGCTGCGCCGCCGACCGAGCAGCTGCGCCACCACCTCCGGGTCCATCGCGGTGCCGCCGGCGGCGACCCGGCGCAGCGCGTCGACGAACTGCGCGACGTGGGACACCCGGTCCTTGAGCAGGTAGCCGACTCCGCCCGCCCGGTCGGAGAGCAGTTCCCGCGCGTACAGCGGCTCGACGTACTGCGACAGCACCAGCACCGGCAGCCCTGGCACCTGCTTGCGGGCCTCGATCGCCGCCCGCAGACCCTCGTCGGTGTAGGTCGGCGGCAGCCGGACGTCCACCACCGCTACCTCCGGCCGGTGGGTGACCAGCGCGCGCTGCAGGGCCGGGCCGGTGCCGGCCGCCTCCACCACCTCGAAGCCGTGGGCGGTCAGCAGCCTGGACAGGCCATCCCGCAGCAGCGCGTGGTCTTCCCCGAGGACTACTCGCACGCCAGCCATTGTGCGCGGCCGGCCGATCCGGGCGGGCGGCTGGTGCGGGTCAGCGGCCGGCGAGCTGCTCGACCACCGGAGCCAGCCGGTCGATGTCGGGCACCATCACCGAGCTGATCCCGAACTGCTCGCGCAGCCCGAGCAGCTTCTCGGTCAGGCTCGCCACCGAGCCGATGAAGATGTGCGGTGACTCGAGGATCTCGTCCGGGGTCAGCTCGACGCCGGTGCGCTGTTTCAGCTGGTCGATCCGGTCGCGCACGGCCGCCCGCACGTCGTTGGTGACCACCACCGGCCCACCGGTCGGGTAGGTGTTCAGTTCCAGCTGGTCGAACCGGTCGCCGGCGGCCGCCCGTACCCACTCGATCTTCTCCTTGGTGGCGGCGGCGGTGATGCTGTGCGGTTCGAGCTGCGGCTCGCGCTGGTCGCCCGGCTTCAGCCGGGGCGCGAGCCCGACGATGTCGGCCTGCGTGGCGGCGAGGCTGAGCAGCCGGCGACCACCGCCGCCGAGGAAGAACGGTGGGTGCGGGCGCTGGACCGGCTTCGGGGACCCGTCGTGCTCGGTGATCGTGTAGTGCTCGCCGGTGAACGAGAACCGGCCCTCGCCGAAGCAGCCCTTCATGACCGCGATCGCCTCGGCGAGCCGAGCCACCCGGACCGGCTGCGGCGGGAACGGCAGGCCGATCGCGTCATGCTCGGGCCGGTTCCAGCCGGCGCCGATCCCGATCTCCAGCCGGCCGTCCGACAGCACGTCGAGGGTGGCGAGGTCCTGCGCGAGCACCGCCGGGTGGCGCAGGTTGACGTTGAACACGAAGGTGCCGATCCGGATCCGGTCGGTGACGGCGGCGACGGTGGCGAGCACCGGGATCGGCGCGTGCTGCTCCAGCAGATGGTCGGGGAGCACCAGCGCGCTGTAGCCGATCGCCTCCGCGCGCCGGGCGGTTTCGGTGAGCTGGCGGGCGTCGACGATCCCCGAGCCGGCCAGGCCGAGAAAGCGGAATGGGCGCATCGGGCAATTATCGCCGCTACGCTGCTTCCCGTGGAGATCACCGAGGCCAGGGTCATCGTCACCCGCCCGGGTCGCAACTTCGTGACCCTGAAGCTGGTGACCGACGCCGGCGTCACCGGGGTTGGTGACGCCACCCTCAACGGCCGCGAACTCGCGGTCGTGTCGTACCTGCGCGACCACGTCGTGCCGTTGCTGATCGGCCGGGACCCGGCCCGGATCGAGGACACCTGGCAGTATCTCTACAAAGGAGCGTACTGGCGGCGCGGGCCGGTCACGATGACCGCGATCGCGGCGGTCGACACCGCGCTGTGGGACATCAAGGGAAAGGTCGCCGGGCTGCCGCTCTACCAGCTGCTGGGCGGGCAGAGCCGGGACGGGGTGACGGTGTACGGCCACGCCAACGGCGAGACGGTGCACGAGGTGCTGCGCGAGGTGGCCCGATACGTCGAGCTCGGTTACAAAGCGGTGCGGGTGCAATGCGGCATCCCGGGGCTGTCGGAGACGTACGGGGTCAGCGGCGACAAGCTGTTCTACGAGCCGGCCGAGCTGCGGCGGCCACCGGAGGCGAGCTGGTCCACCGACGCGTACCTGTCGTTCATCCCGAGCGTGTTCGCGAAGGTGCGGGAGGAGTTCGGGCCGGGCTTGCGGCTGCTGCACGACGTCCACCACCGGCTCACCCCGATCGAGGCGGCCCGGCTGGGCAAGGCGTTGGAGCCGTACGGGTTGACGTGGCTGGAAGACCCGGTACCGGCGGAGCTGCCGGCCGGGTACCGGCTGATCCGGCAGCACACCACCACCCCGATCGCGGTCGGCGAGGTGTTCAACTCGATCTGGGATGCCGAGCAGCTGATCCGCGAGCAGCTGGTCGACTACCTCCGGACCTCGGTGGTGCGGGCCGGCGGGATCACCCATCTGCGACGGATTTTCGACTTCGCCTCGCTCTACCACGTCCGCAGCGGTTGCCATGGCGCCACCGACCTGTCGCCGGTCTGCCTGGCCGCCTCGCTGCACCTCGGGTTGGCGATCCCGAACTTCGGGTTGCAGGAGTACATGCGGCACACCGAGGAGACCGACCGGGTGTTCCCGCACGCGTACCGGTTCGCCGACGGCTACCTGCATCCGGGCGAGGCACCGGGGCTGGGCGTGGACATCGACGAGGAGCTCGCCGCGCAGTACCCGTACGAGCCGGCGTACCTGCCGGTGAACCGGCTGGTGGACGGCACCATGCACAGTTGGTGAGGCCGCGGTTGGTGAGACAATCTCGGCATGACGATGCAGCCCTGGTTCCCGGAGGCGAAGCTCGGCATTTTCATCCACTGGGGAATCTACGCGGTGGACGGGGTCGCCGAGTCGTGGTCGTTCTTCAACGGCGACGTCTCGCGCGAGGACTACTTCCGGCAGCTGGCCGGGTTCACCGCTAGCAACTATGACCCGGACGCGTGGGCTGAGCTGTTCGCCGCGGCCGGCGCTCGGTACGCGGTGCTCACC
Organism: Natronosporangium sp.; assembly: GCA_036564175.1. GTDB lineage: Bacteria > Actinomycetota > Actinomycetes > Mycobacteriales > Micromonosporaceae > Natronosporangium. The sequence goes on along the minus strand of DATCKZ010000017.1, from coordinate 65,437 downwards.
GCCAAGCACCACGACGGGGTGGCGCTGTGGGACACCGAGGTCTCGGACCTGTCGGTGGCCCGGCGTACGCCGGCCGGCCGGGACCTGGTCGGGCCGTACTGCGCGGCGTTGCGGCGGCGCGGGCTGCGGGTCGGGCTCTATTTCTCACACCTGGACTGGTCGCACCCGGACTACGCCTCGATCCGGCCGGCCAAGGTGGAGGGCCTGGTGGACAACCCGTTGGCCGTCCCGCCGCCGGGCGCCGAGGACCCGGCTCGGTGGGAACGGTTCCTCGGGTTCCATCGGGCGCAGGTGCGCGAGCTGGTCGAGCGATACCGGCCGGATCTGCTGTGGTTCGACGGCCAATGGGAGCGGGACGAGCACCAGTGGCGGTTCGGCGAGCTGCGGGAGCAGATTCTCGCCGCCGCGCCGGAGACCATCCTCAACGGACGGATGCTGGGCCACGGCGACTACCGGACCCCGGAGCAGGGGGTGCCGATCGTCGCCCCGGACGGGCCGTGGGAGCTGTGCCTGACCATCAACGACTCGTGGGGATACCAGGGGCGCGATCACAACCACAAGTCGGTCCGGCAGCTGGTGCGGGTGTTCGCGGAGGTGGTCGGCGCTGGCGGCAACCTGTTGCTGGACACCGGGCCGCGGGAGGACGGCACCATCCTGCTCGAGCACGAGCAGCGGCTGCGGGCGCTCGGTGACTGGATCGGCCGGCACGCCGAGGCGGTCTACGGGACGGTCGCCGGGCTGCCGGCCGGCCACCATTACGGGCCGTCCACGCTCTCGGCCGACCGGCGCACGCTGTACCTGTTCTGCTTCGACGCGCCGCGCGAGTTCGTCGCGGTGCGCGGGTTGGCGAACCGGGTACGGCGGGCGACCGTGCTCGGCACCGGCGAGCAGCTCGGCCACCGGGTGGTCGGCGGGTTCGACACGGTGCCGGGAGTGACCTATCTCGACGCGCCCAGCACGCTCGATCCGTACGCCACGGTGTTGGCGCTGGAGCTGGACGGCGAGCTGTCGGTCTACCGGGGGTCCGGTCATGGCTGACCGCAACCCGGCGTGCCCGTTAGCCGGTTGGCAGTGTCTTCACCATGACCAGGCACGGGTTCCCCGGCCACAGGTCATGGATCTCCTCTAGCGGCAGGAACCCGAGCGCCTGGTAGAACTGGCGGGTCTTCGCGTACGCCTCATTGGGGCGGCTCGGACCCAGCGTCTTCACCTGCAGGAAGCGGGTGCCCTCGGCGACCAGGTCGGCCTCCAGCGCGCGCACCAGCGCCCGGCCGGCACCCCGCCGATGCCAGGCTGGGTCCACCGCCATGAGATGGATCTCCGCAGACTCGGGGAAATGCTGTGCGGCGAGGAGCACGCCGGCCGCCGGGCCGGAGGCCGGCCAGGCCAGGTAGGTGCGGAGCCGGCGCGCCGACTCGACGTAGTCCACAATCGCCGCTTCGATCCCGAACCACTCCGGCAGAGACCGGAGCAGCCGCTCGACCGTCTCCGGGGCCTGCTCCCCAGTGGTCACTCGCCATCGCTCGCGTGTTGACACGTCGGCAGCCTAGCGGCTGGCGATCGCCGTGTCGATGGTTTATCCGGTGACCGTCGGGTGCTCGACATGACGCCCGGAAGCCGGGAGCCGGCAGGGCTATCCGGCGGGTCCGGAGGGCGTGGTCGCCCGATCGCGCGACACGCCGACCGAAAAACTCTGCGCCGCCGCCGCAATCCAAGCCACCCCGGCGCGCGCGTGACCGCGGTGACCGGGAAGCCGCGAAAACCGTTTTGTGGCAACGGATTTTGCCGGTTGCGTGCCGGTGTCGACCGAACCGTTGGTTGCTGAATCGGGAACGGATGATCCGGCGGGCTCTGCACCTTTTTCGCCGAAACAGTAGCGCATAAGTCGGTTTCGGTGCAGAGTGATGCTATGAGGAGGCGGGATAACCGTGGGCGTGTCTCGCAGTGTCCCGCGTCGACGTTCCTGTAAGGAGGAGCACGATGGCCGCAGCGAAGAAGGCCACCACCGGGCGGAGCGCAAAGCGCGTTTCCGCCGCGCGGACGGCCGTGCGCACGGGCGTCACGAGAACGGCGTCTACGCGGGCGGGGACCTCCACGCGAGCAACCGCAAAGCGAGCCCCGGCGAAGAAGGCGAGCGCGGCGAAGTCCACCGCCCGCAAGGCCACTTCCCGCACGGCGGCGACGCGGAAGTCGACGGCTGGCAAGGCGACCGCCAAGCGGGCAACCACCGCGACCAAGCGCACCAGCCCCGCGACGAAGACGACGGCGCGGAAGACCACCGCGAAGAAGGCTGCGACCCGGGCACCCGCCCGCAAGTCAACCGCGAAGCGTGCGCCGGCGAAGCAGACCGCGAAGAAGGCCGCGAAGAAGACGGCCGCCAAGCGGGCACCGGCGAAGAAGGCAACCGCGAAGCGCGCGCCGGCCAAGAAGACGGCGGCGAAGCGGGCACCGGCGAAGAAGGCAGCGGCCAAGCGGGCACCGGCGAAGAAGGCAGCGGCCAAGCGGACCACCGCCAAGCGGACTACCAAGCGCGCACCGGCCCGGAAGGCTCCGGCCCGGGCGACCGCGGCCCGCAAGTCCACCGCCAAGAAGACGGCGTCGGGTAGGTCGGCCACGCGCCGCAGCTGACGTCGACCCACCGGTCGACCGATCTCCCCGACCGTTTCACCGCCTAGCGAGCAGACCGGCCCGGCCACAACGGCCGGCAGCGTCCAATGAGCCCTGCGCGAGTGGCGGCGGCACCACCGCCGCCGCTCGCGCACGCGTGTGTGTACATGCGCGCCGATTGGGTACCAGCTGGGGATACCGGACGCAGTCCGGCAGAAGGAGGTGAACGGCAATGGGAATCGGCGTGAGCATCTTCCTCATCGCCGTCGGCGCAATCCTCGCGTTCGCGGTGGACTTCCAGCTCTGGTGGCTGGACATCAACGTGGCGGGTTGGGTGCTGATGGTGGTAGGCGTAGTCGGGCTGATCCTGACGATGGTGGTCTGGAGCCGGCGGCGTCCCCGGGGCGGCGCGGTGGTGGCAGACCGGCGCGAGTATTACCACGACGAACCCGGACCGCCCGCGGTGTAGCGGCGTCCCCCGACAGTCCCCAGCAAGCCGAACAGACTCGAAACACGGCTCCCTGACATCTGAACCAGATGTCAGGGAGCCGTTCCGTGCGGAACCGGTGTTACCAGTAATGCCGGCGCGGACCGATCGGCCGACCAACCGCGCCGAGCAGGTAGAGAACCGCTCCCACTACGATCAGGATGATGCCGATTGTCCACAGGATATTGATGCTGAGGATCCATCCCAGGATGAGCAGGATGACACCTAACACAATCATCGGGTGCTCCGATCGACCGCTGAACGTTGTCGAGCCGGTACCCGGTGCCGGGCCTTTCAACCAGCCCGACCAGAACCTGCCACATTCATCAGGGAATGTGGCATGAGTTACGACCCAAGTGTTTTGCCTGATGTATCCGGCCTGACGGTCGGGATCCTCGGTGGCACCGGCGACCAGGGTCGCGGCCTGGCCTACCGGCTCGCCCGCGCCGGCCAGGCGGTGGTGATCGGCTCCCGCACCGAGGAGCGAGGCCAAGCCGCCGCCGCCGAGCTGGCGCAGCTGCCCGGCGTGGAGGTGCCGGTGCGTGGCGGCGAGAACCGGCTGGCCGCGGCGAGCGGCGACGTGGTGATCGTCGCGCTGCCGTGGGCGGGGCACGCGGAGACCCTGACCGCGCTCGCCGACCAGCTCCGCGACCGGATCGTGGTCGACTGCGTCAACCCGCTCGGCTTCGACAAGCGCGGCCCGTACCCGCTGCCGGTGCCGGAGGGGAGCGCCGCCCAGCAGGCCGCGGCGCTGCTACCGGACTCGCGGGTGGTCGGGGCGTTCCACCACGTCAGCGCCGAGCTGCTCGCCGATCCGGACATCCCGGAGATCGACCTGGACGTGCTGGTGGTCGCCGAGGACCGGGAGGCGGCCGCGACCGTACAGGCGCTCGCCAACCGGATCCCCGGCATGCGCGGGGTGTTCGCCGGCCGGCTGCGCAACGCCCATCAGCTGGAGGCGCTGACCGCGAACCTGATCGCGATCAACCGGCGTTACAAGATCCACGCCGGGATCCGGATCACCGACCTGTAGCACCTGGCCCGCCAGCTGGGGCGGGTGGTCCTGATCGTGGCTGGGGTTTGGCGCCCCGAGCTGGGGGAACGCTAGCCGCGAGAAGACCAGCTGACCGTCTGAGCTGAGGGGGAGAGCGGCTATGGCAACCGCACGCGACATGATGCACCAGGGCGCCGAGTGCGTCGGCGAGCACGAGACACTCGCCGACGCGGCCCGCAAGATGCGGGACCTGAACATCGGCTCGATGCCGATCTGCGGAGAAGACCAGCGGTTGAAGGGCATCATCACCGACCGCGACATCGTGGTCCGGTGCGTCGCCGAGGGCGGCGATCCGACCACGGTGACCGCTCGCGAGCTTGCCACCGGTACGCCGATCTGGGTGGACGCCGGCGCGGACCACCAGGAGGTGGTACGGCTGCTCATGGAGCACAAGATCCGGCGGTTGCCGGTGATCGACGAGCACCAACTGGTCGGCATGATCAGTGAGGCGGACGTCGCGCGGCACCTGCCCGAGCAGGAGATCAGCGACTTCGCCCGGGCGGTCTACTCGGCCCCGCCGAGCAGCTGACCAGGGTCCGAAGGTCGGTTAGAACCGCCTACAGACCTGCTAGCACCGGTGCTAGCACCGCCCTTTCGCCCCGTGCCGGAGGCAGCTGGGCCGGTCACGCGGAGCCGACAGCGTGGGCAGTAGCACCGGTGCTAGCAGGTTGTCAGGGAGCAGGTCGCGAACCTGTGGGGTGCGTCGCGACACTGTGGGGCCGTTGCGAACCGGTCGCGGTCAGGGTCCGATCCGGACTCGGATGGTGGTGCTGCCCGGTCCGGTGTGGACCCGGACCAGATCACAGAGCTGGTTGACCAGGAACAAACCGCGGCCGCGAACCGACTCGATCGCCGGTGGCAGCCGGCCGACCAGCGGGTCGGTGATGTGCCCGTCGTCGGTGAGCTGGCAGACCAGCCCACCGCCCTCCGGCCAGCAGGCGAGCGTGCCGGTGCCGCTGGCGTGGCTGATCGTGTTGGTCACCAGCTCGTTGACGACGATCGTCGCGTCGGCCGCCCGGGCCGGCGGCAACCCGGCCGCCGCGGCCTGGTCGGCGACGAACCGGCGCAGCTCGGCGAGGGTCGCCAACTGGACCGGTACGGTCGCCGCGTGCTCCGGCGGAGCCGGCAGCGGCAGGTTGAAGTCGGCGGCGGTGCGCACCGGATCGCCGTACCGGTCGCTGCGCCGCTCGACGGCGCCGTCCACCAGCCGCGGGTGGGTACGCTCGGCGTCGTCGAGCGCACGCTGGTCGAGCGCGGCCGCGTCGTACGGGCACCTGATCCACGCGGGCCGGCCGGCGAGCGCGGCGTTGATCAGCGACTCGTGCTGGACGCAGGCCGGATACTCCAGATCGGTGCGGCCGGCCCAGATCGGCTCGCCGATGATCCGTACCGGCTTGCCATGGTGGGCCTCGACGAACGGCAGCAGGATCCCGGGCAGGATCCGGCCCGGGTTGCGGCCGGCCTGGCACATGTTCGCCAGCTCGACCCGCTCAGCGGTCGCACCGAGCGCGTCCCGCAGCAGCGCGAGGTTGGCCGAGGTGGTGGCGACCAGCACCGGCTCGCCGCGGGCCAGCCCGGACTCGATGAACCCGACCGTACCGGCGAGGTACTCGATCGGGTTGCGGTACAGCAGTGCTTCGTGGACGAGCGTCGCCCCGGTCGTGCTCATGCCGGGGCCTCGGTGACAGCGATGCCGGGGACCTCGCTGGCGCCGACGCACTCCAGGGTCCGGGCCACCGCCGGCCGGCAGCCGCGGATCTGCAGCCCAGCCGGCGCGATCCGGGCGGTCTGGAGCAGCAGGCCGGCGAACGAGACGTCGGCGAAGGTCAGCTCGCTGGCGTCGATCACCAGCGGTGGCCGGCCGGGCGTGGCGGGGTCCGGCGCCCGCATCGCGGTCAGCACCGGCGGCACCGCGCGCCGGTTGGAGAGGTCCAGCTCACCCACCAGCCGGAGCCGGGGCGGATCGCCGGTCCGGTGCATCCGCAGCAGCGGCTCCCACACCGAGTCGTCCTCCGCCCAGGTGGTGCCCGGGTGGGCGGTGCCGATCCGGTGCAGGTCGCAGGCTGGGAACCGGCGCCGGTCATACAGGCACACCCCGACCGCGTGATCACCGGCGAACAGCGGGTTCAGCAGCTCCTCGTACCGGATCAGCAGCTCCAGCTCGACCCCGGCGGCGGCCGCCCAGGCCAGGTCGGTGACGATCCTGGCTCCCCGGTAGCCGTCGGCGAGCGCCTCGTCGACCGCTCGGCCGAGCCGGTCCACCGCGGCCTGCGGGTCCAGGCCGCCGCCGAAGAGTTCCTCGGCCGGCCGTACCCGCAACTGGCCGGAGCCGGTCGCGGCGGCGACCGGTACGCCGCGCCCACGCAGGCCGGCGAGCAGGGCCGGCTCCGACTCCGCGGCCAGGTAGTAGATCACCCGGTGGTCGCGCTCCAGCGCGGCGGTGACGAACCTCGCCATCGCGGCGAGCCGCCGGTCATCGTCGTCGAATGTCCAGCAGACGTGGTCCCCAAGGTCGAGCCGGTCGACGCTCGTCGGGTGTGCCACTCACGCTCCTCAGCGGTAGGTGTGGTCGACGGTCGGGTAGGCGCCGGTGCGCACCTCCTCGGCGAACCGGCCGGCCGCGTCGGCGAGCACCCCAGCCAGGTCGGCGTACCGCTTCACGAACTTCGGCACCTTCCCGCTGGTCAGGCCGGCCATGTCCTGCCAGACCAGCACCTGCGCGTCGGTGTCCGGGCCGGCCCCGATCCCGATCGTCGGGATTGGCAGCTCGTGGGTGACCCGCTTCGCCACGTCGCCGGCGACCAGTTCCAGCACCACCGAGAACGCGCCGGCCTCGGTCACCGCGTGGGCGTCGGCCACCAGCTCCTCGGCGCTGTCGCCGCGGCCCTGGACCCGGTAGCCGCCGAGCCGGTGCTCGCTCTGCGGGGTGAAGCCGATGTGTGCCATCACCGGGATGCCGGCGCGCGTGAGCGCCTCGATCTGCGGCGCGACCCGTCGGCCGCCCTCCAGCTTCACCGCGTGGCACCCACCTTCCTTCATGAACCGTACCGCGGTTGCGAGCGCCTGTGTGGGCCCTTGCTCATACGAGCCGAACGGCAGGTCGCCGACGATCATCGCCCGGTCGGTCGCCCGGACCACCGCCCGCACCAGCGGCAGCAGCTCCTCGACGGTGACCGACAGGGTGGTCTCGTAGCCGTAGACGTTGTTGGCGGCGGAGTCACCCACCAACAGGACCGGGATACCGGCTTGGTCGAAGATCGCGGCGGTGTATTGGTCGTACGAGGTGAGCATCGGCCACTTCTCGCCGCGCTGCTTCAGCTCGAGCAGGTCACGGGTACGGACCCGAGCAAGCTTGGACGGGCTGGACATCGTTGTCTCCCTTCGCCTCGAGGCCGCGGTCGCGGTCCCCGGGTATCGTTTCTGATCGTCGCATCCGGCCGGCCGGCTCGGCGAGGGGTCCGTGCAAGATTTCACACGGCGGTGCCCCGGTGGCTATCGGTAGCGATCACACTGCGGTGCTGCGGTTGGTGATCGGCAGTCGGCGATCCCGGCCGAACGCCTTGATCGAGATCTTCGTGCCGGGGGCGGACTGGCGGCGCTTGTACTCGGCGGCGTCGACCATCCGGAGCACCCGGTCGACGGTCGCCGGGTCGTGGCCGGCCGCGATCAGCCCGTCCCGGCCGAGGTCCTCGTCCACGTACCCGCGCACGATCGCGTCCAGCTCCTCGTACGGTGGCAGCGAGTCGGTGTCGAGCTGCCCGGGCCGCAGCTCCGCGCTCGGCGGCTTGGTGATCGCGCGCTCCGGGATCGGTGGCTGCTCGCCGCGCTCGACCGCCGCCTGGTTGCGCCACCGGGCCAGCCGCCACACCAGCGTCTTCGGCACGTCCTTGAGCGGATTGAACGCGCCGACCGAGTCACCGTACAGAGTGGAGTAACCCACCGCCAGCTCGCTCTTGTTGCCGGTGGTGAGGACCAGATGTCCTTCCTGGTTGGACAGCGCCATCAGGATGACCGCGCGGACCCGGGCTTGCAGGTTCTCCACCGCCACCCCGGACAGCGACAGGTTGGCCAGGAACGCGTCCACCATCGGCTGGATCGGCTCCACCCGGTAGTCCAGGCCGATCCGCTTGGCCAGCTCGGCCGCGTCGTCGCGGGAGTGGTCGGAGCTGTGCTGGCTGGGCATCGACACCCCGACCACGTTGGCCGGGCCGAGTGCGTCGGCTGCGATCGTCGCCACCACGCTGGAGTCGATCCCGCCGGAGAGCCCGAGCAACACCGAGCTGGCCTGGTTCTTCCGGACGTAGTCGCGCAGCCCGAGCACCAGTGCCTGCCAGATCTCCGCCTCGACCTCGAGTGGCGCGGCGATCCCGCCGGTCACCGGCTCGCCGCCCGGGTGCGGGCCGATCGGCACGGTCACCGCCGCGATCCCCATCTCCCCGCCGGCCGGCTCGGCGCTCGGCAGCTCCCCGGTGGCGGCCGGCAGATCGAGGTCGTGGACCAGCAGGTGGTCGGCGAACTGCGGGGCCCGGGCCAGCAGCTCGCCGGCCGGGCTGACGATCATCGAGTCGCCGTCGAACACCAGCTCGTCCTGGCCGCCGATCATGTTCACGTAGCCGATGTGCGCGCCCGCCTCGGCCGCCCGGCGGGCCACCAGCGAAAGCCGGGCATCGTCCTTGTGCAGCTCGTACGGCGAGCCGTTGATGTTGACGACCAGCCCGACCCCAGCGGTCCGGGCGACCGCGAACGGCCCGCCCGCCTGCCACAGGTCCTCGCAGATCGTCAAGGCCACGTCGACCGCACCGTCGGGGGCGGCCAGCCGTACCACCGTGAGTGTGTCGCCGGGCACGAAGTATCGATCTTCGTCGAACACTCCGTAGTTCGGCAGGTGATGCTTGTAGTAGCGGGCGGCGACCCGGCCGCGGTGCAGCAGCGCGAGCGCGTTGCGCGGGCCGACTCCGGGGGTGGCGTCGGCGCCGACCCGGGCCGGGCCGTCGGCGTCCAGGTAGCCGACCACCACCGCCAGCTCGCCGAGCCCGGCGCCGGCGAGGTCGGCGGCGAGCCGGTCCAGCGCGGCCCGGGAGGCGGCCACGAACGACTCCCGGAACACCAGGTCCTCGACCGGGTAACCGGTGAGCATCAGCTCCGGGAAGGCGACCAGCTGGGCGCCGGCCGCGGCAGCCCGGCCCGCCCACTCGCGGACCAGCCCGGCGTTGCCAGGAAGGTCACCGACGGTCGGGTTCACCTGCGCGAGCGCGAGCCGGAGCCTGGGCATGGCTCCATTCTCCCGCACCGGCCAGGTCAGTCCCGCAGCGAGTCGAGCGTACGCAGGAGCGTGCGGAGCTTGTCGAGCGCGGTGTGCCGGGTCTGGCGGATTTCATCGGGATCGGCGGTCGGGCCGGCGTGCCGCAGCACCGAGATCACCGGGCCGATCCGGTCGATCGAGACCCAGCCGGCCGGCGTCCCGTCCTCGAGCCAGAGCAGGATCGCGTACGAATCGTCCGCGCTCCCGGACTCCCGGCGGTCCAGCGTCAGCTCCCGCAGCAGCATGGTCACCGGCGAGCCGGCGGTGCCACCGGTCTCGCACCGGCTGGTCGACTCCCGCAGCCGGTGGTAGGCCTCGGTCGCCCGGTCCCGGTCGAAGACCCCGAGCAGCTGGTCGAGCGTGCCGCCGTGGTGCGACTCGGTCCGGGCGGTACTGGTCACCGGCGCGGTCGGCCACAGTTCGGCCAGCCCGTCCGGGTGCTCGAAGCCCTCCGTCCCGCCGGGCTGGTCATGGTCGACCGACCCGCCGGCGCCACCGGTGCCGTCGGCGCCGTCGAGCCCGGCCAGCCCGCCGAACAGGAACCGGCACAGCTCGGTGAGCGCGCCCGGCGGCGGGGCCGCGTCGATCGGCGGCTCCGGGGCCGCCGGTGGCGCCGGGTCGACCAGCACCGGCGCGGCCGGCCCGGCGACCGCGGTCGGCTCCGGCGTCGCGCGCAGATCCTCCCCGGTGAGCAGCGCCTCCTGCAGCCGCGGCTGCAGTGCCGAGGCCGGGCCGCGCCGGTCCGGGGACCCGCCCTCGAACGGGGCCGTGGGGTCGCCGGCGCCGCCGAGCAGCGCCAGCCCGAGCAGTAGTACGCCGCCCAGCCCGATCCCGCTTACCATCGTCCGTGCCCGCACCGTCGGTCGCGCCCAGCGCATCGTCTGCCCCCCCGGGTATCCCCAGCCCCGCCGCTCGCGGTGTTCAACGGGGCGCGCGGCAGCCGGTTGCGCCTGGTCGCGTAACGTGCATGTAACTGGGTAGGGGCACACTTGCGCTGTGCCTCGGACAGGCAGCTATCGATAGATCATCGTCGACGAGCGGCCGATCAGAACGGGCCGGTTTCGGTCGGCGGAGAGGAACGACATGGAGCGGCAGCAGGAGTTCGTCCTCCGGACCCTGGAGGAGCGCGACATCCGGTTCGTCCGGCTGTGGTTCACGGACGTGCTGGGCACGCTGAAGAGCGTGTCGGTCGCGCCGGCCGAGCTTGAGGCCGCTTTCGCCGAGGGGATCGGCTTCGACGGCTCGGCCATCGAGGGATTCGCCCGAGTCCACGAGTCGGACATGGTGGCGATGCCAGATCCGACCACCTTCCAGTTGTTCCCGTTCGACACCTCGCACACCGACCCGTCGCCGACCGGGGTGAGTGGCGAGAGCGCCCGGATGTTCTGCGACATCCTGCTTCCGGACGGCTCGCCGAGCTGGGCCGACCCTCGGCACGTGCTGCGCCGGGCGCTGTCCCGGGCGGCCGAGCGCGGGTTCACCTTCTACACCCACCCGGAGATCGAGTTCTTCCTGCTCCGGGACCTGCCCGCCGACGGCAGCGAGCCGACCCCGGTCGACACCGGCGGGTACTTCGACCACACCACCCACGAGGTGGCCCGGGACTTCCGGCGGCAGGCGGTGCTGGCGCTGGAGCGGATCGGGATCTCGGTCGAGTACAGCCACCACGAGGTGGCGCCCGGCCAGCAGGAGATCGACCTGCGGTACGCCGACGCGCTCACCACCGCCGACAACATCATGACCTTCCGGCACGTGGTGAAGGAGGTCGCGCTGTCGCACGGGGTGCGGGCGAGCTTCATGCCCAAGCCGTTCACCGACCAGCCGGGCAGCGGCATGCACACCCACATGTCGCTGTTCGAGGGCGAGCGCAACGCCTTCCACGACCCGGACGACGAGATGAAGCTGTCGAAGGTGGCGCGGGCGTTCATCGCCGGGCTGCTGGTGCACGCCCGGGAGTACACCGCGGTCACCAACCAGTGGGTCAACTCGTACAAGCGACTGTTCCCGCAGCCGCTCGCGGACCGGATCACCGAGTCGCCGGCGTACGTCTGCTGGGGTCACCTCAACCGCTCCGCGCTGGTGCGGGTGCCGGCGTACGGGAAGCCCAACTCCGCCCGGGTGGAGATCCGCTCGCTCGACTCGGCCTGCAACCCGTACCTGGCGTTCGCGGTGTTGCTCGGTGCCGGCCTCGCCGGCATCGAGCGCGGCTACGAGCTGCCGCCCGGCGCCGAGGACGACGTCTGGGCGCTCTCGCCCAGCGAGCGGAAGGCGGCCGGCTACGAGCCGCTGCCGGAGAACCTGGCCGAGGCGATCGCGGTGATGTCGAAGTCGGAGCTGGTGGCCGAGGTGCTCGGCGAGCACGTCTTCGACTACGTGCTGCGGAACAAGCGGGCCGAGTGGGAGCAGTACCGGCGCGAGGTCACCCCGTACGAGCGGCGCCGCTACCTGGCCCTGTAGGGCCGCTCGCCGGCCCGGCCATCGGTGGTTGTCGCCGCGTCGCCGTGACCGCCGGTCACCGGCCGGTTAGCATGAGGGCCATGGCCGAGGCCGACCACCAGCTGCCGCACGAGGCGCCCGACCCCGCCGACGCGAAGATCTTCGCGGCGATCGAGGAGAGCCGGGCGTTTCTCGCGCAGTTCCGGGCGGCGCAGCCGCCCCCGCCCGACCCGGACGAGCTGCACGTCAAGATGATGCGCCGCAGCGGTCGCCCCACTGTGGAGCATTACTGCCGGGTGTTCCGGGTGGAGGGGATGTCACCGGAGGAAGCGGCCGCCGAGGCATCCCGGATGGTGGAGGCCGACCGCGAGCTACTGGCCCGGTACCCGGCGCTGTGATCTCGGACGTCGGCGGCTGGGTGCTGGACACCGGTGCGCTGATCGCGTACGCCAACGACGACTTCTACCTGCAGTCGGTGGTCCGGTCCTGCCGCCGCCGGGGCCGGACCCTACTGGTCTCCGGGCTGTCGATGCGGGAGGCGCTGCGCGGCCGGCCCGGCTCCGAACAGCTCGCTGAGCTGCTCAACGACGCCAGCACGGTGCTCGCCGAGCCGGCCGCCTCGGACGCGGCCGAACTCCGGGAACAGGTCCGGCTCGCCGGTGGTGACGTGACCGCCGCGCACGTCGCCTACCTGGCGGCGAAACGGCGCTGGCCGGTGCTCTCCGACCGGCCGGGCCAGCTCACCGCCGCCGACGAGACGCTGCTCGTCGAGCCGGTGTAATGCCGCCCGGCACATTGGCCCGCGGGGCCGATATCGATATCACCCCGTGATATCGATATCGGCCCCGCGGTCGATCGGTCAGGGCAGGGTCGGGAGGAACTCCGGTGGCCGGCGGGCCTCGGTCGCCTGCTCGAACGCGTACCCGATCGCGATCAGCGTCGGCTCGCTCCACCGGCTGCCGAAGAACGACACCCCGACCGGCAGCTCGCCACCGGCGCCGAACCCGGCCGGCACGGTCAGGTTCGGGTAGCCGGAGATCGCCCCAGGGCTGGAGGAGCTGACGAAGCCGTCGAAGTTGTCACCGTTCTCCAGGTCGGTGACCCAGGCCGGGTTGTTGGTCGGCGCGACGATCGCGTCCAGGTCGTGCGCGGCCATCGCGGTGTCGATCGCGGCCCGGGCCCCGCCGGTCGCGGTCTCGCGCAGCTGCAAATACTCCGGGTTGTTGAGGTCACCGTCGGTCTCCTCGGCCAGCTCGAAGATCTCCTGACCGAAGAACGGCAGCTCGAGGTCCGCGTGCTCCTCGTTGAACTCGATCAGTCCGGCGAGATCCGCCGGGTGGTCGCCGGGGGTGGCGTCGAGGTAGGCGTTCAGGTCGTGCTTGAACTCCACCAGCAACGCCGGGAACTGCGCCGCCAGCGCCTCGTCCAGCCCGGGGAGGGTGAGGTTGTCCACGATCACCGCGCCGCGGTCCCGCAGTGCCTGCACCGCGTCCTCCAGCACCGCCGCGACCTCCGGGTTCTCGGCCGCCGGCTCGCGCCACACGCCGATCCGGGCGCCGGCGAGCGCGTCCGGGTCGAGCGCGTCGAGGTAGTCCCGGTCGTCGAACGGCTTCGCGTCCCGGGTGGCCGGGTCGCGCCGGTCGAACCCTTGCACCACCGAGAGCACCGCCGCCGCGTCGGTGACGTTGCGGGTGATCGGGCCGGCGGTGTCCTGCTGGGCGGAGATCGGCACGATCCCGGACCGGCTCACCAGGCCGAGCGTCGGCTTGATCCCGACCACCCCGTTGGCACCGGACGGGCAGACGATCGAGCCGTTGGTCTCGGTGCCGATCGTCACCGTGGCCAGGTGCGCCGAGACCGCGACCGCCGAGCCACTGCTCGATCCGCACGGGTTGCGGTCCAATACGTACGGGTTGTTGGCCTGCCCGCCGCGGGCGCTCCAGCCGCTCGACGACGCCAGCGACCGGAAGTTCGCCCACTCGGAGAGGTTCGCCTTGCCGAGGATGATCGCGCCGGCCGCCCGCAGCCGCTGGACCAGGAACGCGTCCCGCTTCGGCTCCGCCTCCAGCAGGGCGAACGACCCGGCGGTGGTGTGCAGCCGGTCGTCGGTGTCGACATTGTCCTTGAGCAGCACCGGGATGCCCTCCAGCGGGCTGCGCGGCCCGTGCCGGCGCCGATGCAGGTCACTGAGCGCGGCGTCCCGCAGCGCGTGCGGCGAGGTCTCGATCACCGAGTTGAGCATTGGGTCGAGCGCCCGGATCCGCTTCAGGTAGAAGTTGGTCAGATCGACCGAGCTGAGTTGGCGCCGGTTCATCGCGGCTTGGAGGTCGAGTACGGTGGCCTGCTCCAGGTTGATGCCGCGCAGCACCGGCGCGGCCGGGGGATGGTGATGCTGCGCTGGGGCGGCGGGGGCTGCTGGCGCCCCGGTGAACACCAAGCCGGCGGCGATCACCGCGGCGATGTAGCAGCGAACAGTACGCCGAGCTGTACGCATCGCGTACCTCCGATCTTTGGGGGATGTATCTCGCGTTTATACGCTCGTCCCCGCGCTGCCGCCATCCCGCGGCTGAGGGGCCTGGTCGCCGGCGCGCGTTACCCCACCCGGGCCGGGTCGCGAGTGGACCGGTCGGCAGCCTGCGCCCGCCGGCGGCGGCGCAGCCGCCGCGCCAGCGCCACCACCACCGAGATCAGGACCACCGCCAGCGTGGTCAGCAGGCCCAGCTCGCGGTACTCGCGGTAGGCGGCGCCAGCGATCGTGCCGACCGTGGTGTAGGCGGCCGCCCACAGCACCGCCCCGATCGCGGTCCACAGCGCGAACCGGCGCAGCGGCATCCGGACCGTGCCACACAGCAGCGGCGCGATCGCGTGCGCCACCGACACGAACCGCACCGGGATCAGCACCTTGGCACCCCGGCCGGCGAGGTACGCCTCGGCCGCCGCCCACCGGTGCTCGCCGAGCAGCCGGCCGAACCGGCTGGCCCGCAGCCGCGGGCCGGCGGCCCGGCCGATCGCGTAGCCGCCCAGCTCGCCGGTGTAGGTGCCGATCGCCGCCGCGGCCAGCACCATCCCGAACCGGGCCGGCGAGTCGACCGTCGACCCGGCCAGCAGCACCGCGGCGTCGCCCGGGATGACCAGGCCGACCAGCGCGGTGGTCTCCAGCGCTGTGAGCGCCGCGGTGGCGAGCGCCAGCAGCAGCGGGTCCAACCCACCCAGCACGTCCAGCACCCGGTCAACCAGGTCCAGCAGCGGTCCCATCGCACCCCCTCTCCGGCAGCCTTTCGCAGCCTGGCAGCCGGGCCAATGAGGGTTCCCCCCCTGATCACCCGGAGATCAACCCCTCCGGGTGCCGGACGCCCGGTCCACGGGCCGACGCTTCGTAGCGGCGGTCGTAGCCGATAGCCTCGGGGTGTGGGGCACGTGCTGGTGATCGAGAATGACCCGACCGACGACATCCGCCGGCTGGGGGAGTGGCTGACCGACGCCGGGCTGCGGCTGAGCACCGTCCGGCCGCACGCCGGCGAGCCGCTGCCGGAGACCCTCGACGGGTACGACGGGCTGGTGGTGCTCGGTGGCGGGCAGCGCGCGTACCGGCCGGACGGGTGGTTGCCGGCGTGCGAGTCGCTGCTGCGCAAGGCGGTCCGGTACCGGGTGCCGACGCTGGCGATCTGCCTCGGCGCGCAGCTGCTGGCTACCGCCAACGGCGGCCGGGTGGCGCCCGGCAGCGCCGGCCCGGAGATCGGCCCGGCGCTGGTGGCGCGGCGGGACGCCGCCGAAACCGACCCGCTGTTCGCGCTGGTGCCGTTCACCCCGGACGTGATCCAGTGGCACCACGACGAGATCACCGTGCTGCCGCCGGGCGCGACCGTGCTCGCCGCCTCCACCCGCTATCCGCACCAGGCGTTCCGGGTCGGCCCGGCCGCCTGGGGGCTGCAGTTCCACATCGAACCGGACCCGGCGATGGTCGCCGACTGGGCGCGGCAGAACCAGGCGGTGCTGGCCGAGCTCGGCCGGGACCCGGAGCAGCTGGTTGCCGCCGCCACCGCGGTGATGGACGACCTGGTCGAGGTGTGGCAGCCGTTCGCGCAGCGGTTCGCCGCGCTGATCCGCGGCGAGCTGGCCCCGGACCGGTCGCTGCCGCTGCTGGGCGGATGAACGAGCACCGGGCGAGCGTCCGCGGCCGGTATGAGCGGGTGGCCGGGGCGGCCGATCCCGACCTGGCGCTGCGGCAGCTGGACCGGCTGGTCGAGGTCACCGGGACCGAGCCGTTCGCCGACCAGCCGACCGCCCGGGAGCGGCTGGTAGCGGTGCTCGGCGCCTCCTCGGCGCTCGGGGACCATCTGGTCGCCAACCCGGCCGAGCTCCAGTTCCTGGCCGAGCCGCTCGCCGATCCGCAGCCATACCACGACGGCGTCACCGACGTCGCCGGCCTGCGCACCAGCTACCGGCGGGCGCTGCTGCGGATCGCCGCCGACGACCTCACCGACGTCACCGACGTCGAGCAGACCATGGTCCAGCTGACCGAGCTGGCCGACGCCACGCTCGCCGCCGCCTACCAGCTCGCGATCGCCGACCTGCCGGAGCCGCCGCGGCTGGCGGTGGTGGCGATGGGCAAATGCGGCGGCCGGGAGCTGAACTATGTCTCTGATGTGGACGTCATCTTCGTCGCCAACGCAGATGCCGAGCTGCCCGGCGCCACCGCGGTTGCCCGGCGCCTGATGGAGATCTGCGGGCAGGTCGCCTGGCCGGTGGACGCGGCGCTGCGTCCGGAGGGCAACCGGGGCCCGCTGGTGCGTACCCTCGCCAGCCACCTGGCCTACTACCGGACCTGGGCGCGCACCTGGGAGTTCCAGGCGCTGCTGAAGGCCCGGCCGGCCACAGGGGACATCGGGCTGGCCGAGGAGTGGTTGGCGCAGCTGCGACCGCTGGTCTGGGAGGCGACCACCCGGCCGGACGCGGTGGCCGACATCCGGGCGATGCGCCGGCGGATCCTCGACAGCGTGCCGCGCCGGGACGTCGACCGGGAGATCAAGCGCGGGCCGGGTGGGCTGCGGGACATCGAGTTCGCGGTCCAGCTGCTGCAGCTGGTGCACGGCCGGGCCGACGAGTCGCTGCGGGTCGCCGGGACGCTGCCGGCGTTGCGGGCGCTGGTCGCCGGCGGCTACGTCGGCCGGGTCGACGGCGAGGCGCTGGTCGACGCGTACCGGTTTCTGCGCACAGTGGAGCATCGGCTGCAGCTGCAGTGGTTGCGCCGTACCCACGTCGTACCGACCGATCCGGCGGCGGTGCGGTGGCTGGCGCACGCGATGGGCTACCGCGGGGATGCGGTGGCCGCCTTCAACGCCGACTGGGCCGCGCACGCGGCCCAGGTCCGGCGGCTGCACGAGAAGCTGCTCTACCGGCCGCTGCTGGAGGCGGTGGCCCGGGTGCCGACCGAGTCGCTGCGGCTGAGCCCGGACGAGGCCCGGGCCCGGCTGGAGGTGCTCGGGTTCGCGGACCCGCCCGGCGCGCTGCGGCACCTGCAGGCGCTCACCGGTGGGGTGTCCCGGGCGGCGGCGATCCAGCGGACGCTGCTACCGGTGCTGCTGGAGGAGTTCGCGGACGCGCCGGAGCCGGATCGCGGCCTGCTCGCCTACCGGCGGGTCTCCGAGACCCTCGGCACCGTGCCGTGGTACCTGCGGCTGCTGCGGGACGCCGGCCCGGTGGCGCAGCGGCTGGCCCGGGTGCTCGGGCTGTCCCGGTACGTGGTGGACCTGCTGGTCCGGGACCCGGAGGCGGTGCGGCTGCTCGCCGACGACAGCGAGCTCGAGCCGCGGCCGGAATCGGTGCTGCGGCAGGGGTTCGCCGCCGCGGCTGCCCGGCACGACGACCCGGTCGCGGCGGTGGCGGCGGTGCGGGCGTTGCGGCGCCGGGAGCTGCTCCGGATCGCCTGCGCCGACGTGCTGGCCGGGGCCGGCAATTTGGCGCCGACTGATCCGCTCGATGTGGACCGGGTCGGGCTGGCGCTGGCCGACGTCTCCGACGCCACGCTCGCCGCCGCACTGGAGGTGGCCCGGCAGGACGCGCCGGCCGGGCTCCGGTTCGCGATCATCGGGATGGGCCGGCTCGGCGGCCAGGAGCTGACCTACCCGTCCGACGCCGATGTCCTATTTGTCTACGATGGACCGACCGACGACGCGACCGGGTCCGCCGCTCACGCGATCGCGGAACGGCTGCGCGGGTTGCTGTCCGCGCCGGCCCCGGACCCGCCGCTCGGCATCGACGCGGACCTGCGGCCGGAGGGCCGGCAGGGTCCGCTGGTGCGCAGCATGGCCGCGTACGTGCAGTACTACTCGCGCTGGTCGCGGATCTGGGAGGCGCAGGCGTTGCTGCGGGCCCGGTTCGTCTGCGGCGACCGGGAACTCGGCGACCGGTTCATCATGATGGCAAACCGGATCCGCTATCCGGCGCGTGGCCTGACCCGCGAGCAGCTGGTCGAGATCCGCCGGATCAAGGCCCGGGTGGAGGCCGAACGGCTGCCTCGCGGCGCCGACCCGCGCGCCCACACCAAGCTCGGCCGGGGCGGACTGGCCGATGTGGAGTGGACGGTGCAGCTGCTGCAGCTGCGGCACGGCCACGCGGTACCGGCGCTGCGCACCCCGCGTACCCTGGCCGCGCTGGCCGCCGCCCGGGAGGCTGGACTGGTCGACTCCGCTGACGCGGCGGCGCTGTCGGCCGGCTGGACGCTCGCCGCCCGGGTCCGCAACGCGCTGACGCTGGTGCGCGGCCGGACCGCCGACGAGCTGCCGGCGCACGGCCCGGACCTGGCCGGGGTGACCCGGGTGCTCGGGTTCGCGATGGCGCCCGGCGCGTTCTACGACCACTATCTGCGAGTCGCCCGCCGGTCCCGGGCGGCGATGGAGCGCGTCTTCCATGGCTGACCGGCGGGCCGGGCTGGCCACGCTGGTGACGCTGGTGGTCGCGGTCGCCCTCGCCGCCGGGTGGCTCGCCGCGCCGCCGATGGGCACCGACCTGTCGGCGCAGGTGGCCCGGGCCGACTTCTTCGCCGAGCACGGCTGGGCGCCGATCGACTTCCGGTGGTACGGCGGGATCTCGCCGCACGGCTACAGCCTGGTCACGCCGCCGCTGATGGCCTGGCTCGGGCCGCGGCCGGTCGGCGCGCTGGCGGCCGTCGGGTCCGCGGTCGCGCTGGTGCTGTTGCTGCTCCGGACCGGTGCTCGCCGGCCGCTCCTCGGCGGGGTGCTCGGCGCCGTCTGCTTCACCGGCAACCTCGTCTCCGGCCGGATCACCTTCGCCGTCGGCGTCGCACTCGGGTTGCTCGCGCTCGTAGCAGTGTCTCCGGGCGCGCCCGGCCGGCGGAGCGTGGTGGCGCGGCGCGTCGTGGCCGGAGGGCTGGCCGCGCTCGCCGCCGCCGCGAGCCCGGTCGCCGGGCTGTTCGTCGGGCTGGCCGGCGTCGCCCTGCTCTCGCTTGGTTGGCCAGCGAGGGAGCTTGCGCCCCGATTCTTCCGACTCTCCCGTACGCAAGATCCCGCGCTACCCAACCAAGCGCGCGAGGAAGCCCGGGACACCGGGGCCGCCGTGGACGGGGTGGTGCTCGCGGTCGGGGCGGCGGTGCCGATGGCGGTGATGGCCGGGCTGTTCGGCGCCGGCGGCACCATGAACATCAGCCGGGACGACCTGCTGCACGCGGTGGTCACCAGCCTCGCGGTCGCGCTGCTCGTGCCCAGACGCGCGGTCCGGGTCGGCGCCCTGCTGTCCGCCGCCGGCGTGCTCGCCGCCTACCTGCTGCCGACCCCGGTCGGGCTCAACGCCACCCGGCTCGCCACCATGTTCGCGCTGCCGGTGGTCGCGGCCTACGCGGTCCTGCCCCGGCTCCGGCCGACCGTGGTTTGGCTGGTCCCGGTGTTGGCGCTGCTGGCGTGGTGGCAACCGCCGGTCATGGACACCGACTTGGCGACCATCGACGACCCGGCGTCAGCGGCCGAGTTCTTCGAACCGCTCGACCGAGAACTCGCCCGCCGGCCGCCGGGTCGGGTCGAGGTGGTACCGACCGTGAACTACTGGGAGTCGGCGTACGTAGCATCCGCGCCGCTCGCCCGCGGCTGGCTCCGGCAGGCCGACCGGCGCTGGAACCCGCTGTTCTTCGACGGCACCCTCACCGCCGACACCTACCGGGACTGGCTCGTCGAGACCGGAGTGTCCTATGTGGCATTGTCCACGGGCGCGCTGTCGTGGGTGGGTAGCCGGGAGGCTGCGTTGATCCGCGACGGGCTGCCGTACCTCACCCCGGTGTGGCGCAACGACGATTGGACCCTGTACGAAGTGACCGGCGCGACCGGGCTGGTCGAGGGACCCGCCACCCTGGTATCCGCGACCGCTGGTGGCGTGGTGTTCGACGCGACCGGCGCCGGCGAGGTCCTGGTCCGGGTGCGATGGTCGCGGTGGTTGTCGGTGTCCGGGCCGGCCGAGGCGACCCTCGCGCCGGCCGGTGACTGGACGGTGGTCCGGGTCACCGAACCAGGGCGATATGAGCTCACCAGCGGCTAGGAGCAGGCTCCACCGCACGACTGGCCAGCCAGCGCCTTCCGGCCGGCTGCCGGCGGCTGGTCGGGCGATCCGGGGGAGCGAGTGTCCATCGTGTGCGACGTGCGATCGAAGGGCCGTGCCGGAGGTCAGTCCATCCGAGCCGGACCGCCAGCACCGGTGCTCGCAGCTGCGTAGGCGGGCGTACGGCCACCCCGGACCTCGGCCGGCTATGGCCGCAGCGTCAACGTCGCCTCCGCCTCGTTCTCGATCGACGACCGGTGCCAGCGCCACGGCAGCAGCTGCCCGGTGCGCCACAGCTCCAGCTGGTCGGTGTAGTTGTCATGGTACGGGTGGCCGGAGTTCCCGGTCAGCTGTACCCACCGTGCGTCGTCCAAGTCCGACAGATCGATCACCATCCGCATCGACGGGACCGCGGTCACCTCGTACCCCTCCGCCGCGTTCCAGGCGGTGGCATTGACGATGTCGCTGCCGCCAGCGGTCGCCACCGGCCCGCGGTTGAAGATCGCCTCGATCGGCCCGATCCCGGAGTTGCCGAAGCTGGCGTCGCGCAAGGTGAGGGTGTGCAGGTCGCCCCACTCCCAGTCCGCCGGGTCGCCGCCGAGTTCTCGGCGGGCCTCGACCATCGCCCGGGCAAGCAGGTCGTCGCGGGTCTCGACCTGGGTGGTGTCGAGCCGGTCCCACCAGGGCGATGCCGGGTCCTCGAGCAGCTCGCCGACCACCTGGAACCACCGGCCGTTGCCGGCCGGCCGGTAGTCCTCCGGCAGCTCGTCGAACGTGAGCAGCAGCAGCTGGCGCCAGACCGCGTTGAAGTAGGCCGCCGCGGGTGAGTCGGTGGGCTGCTGGTAGTCCCAGTCCCGCAGCAGGTCCCGCGCCTCCCGCACGTCGCCGTCGGCCGGGGCGGCCAGCAGGGCAGGTACGAGCACCGGCGCGAACGGGTTCCGGTTGTCGAACAGGATGTCTTCCATCGTGGACACGTCCACCGGGCCGGCCGCGATCGCCGCGTCGAGTGCGTCCCGGATCCGGTCGCTCCGGTATCCGTAGCCCCAGTCGGTGGTCAGCAGCGCCGGATAGTCCGGCCCGACCACCGCCTGGTTGGCGGTGACGATCACCCCGTCGGGCGGGTTCAGCAGCTGCGGCAGATCGTCGAACGGGACCGTGCCTTCCCAGCCGTAGCTGGACTCCCAGCCGGGCGAGAGCCACCGCCCATCGCCGGCGGCGCGCACCGGCACCACCCCCGGCGCCTGGTAGCCGATGTTGCCGTCCACATCGGCGTAAATCAGGTTCTGTGCCGGCACCTCGAACAGCGCGGCGGCGGCCCGGAAACCGTCCCAGTCCCGTGCCTGGTTGAGTACGAACAGCGCGTCGATGGTGTGGCCCGGCCGGAGCGCGGTCCAGGCGAGCGAGATGGCGTGCTCACCGCTGGTCGCGCCGAGGTCGGCCAGCAACCGCTCGCTCGCCGCCAGCTCGCGGAAGTCCTCAGAGTGGTCCGACAGCAGCGGGCCGCGGTGGGTCTGCCGTACCCGGATCGTCACATTGTCGCCGCCGGCCACCCGGATCGTCTCCTCCCGGACGGTGAGCGGCTGCCACTCGCCGTCCAGCAGGTACCGGTCGCCGTCTACCCGTTCCAGATAGAGGTCGGTGACGTCGTGTCCGAGATTCGTGAACCCCCAGGCGATCCGGTCGTTGTGTCCAATCACCACTCCGGGGACGCCGGAGAAGCTGAAGCCGCTGACCCGGTAACCGCAGTCACAGTGGAGCCCGATCTGGTACCAGATTCCCGGCAGGCTCGGGCTCAGGTGCGGGTCGTTGACGAGGATCGGACCGCCGAGCGCGGTGTGCTCACCACTGACCACCCAGGAGTTGGAGCCGAGTCCGGCGTCGGCCACCACCGGGCCCGATCCCAGCGAACCGCCGGTGCCGCCGGCGCTGCCATCGTCGCTGCCGTCGTCAGCCAGGATCGGCGGGTGCTGCTGGTACGGGTACGGCGGGAACAGCTGCTCGATCTGGTCGCGGCTCAGCCCGGCGGCGACCAGCCATGCGCGCTCCAGTTCGGACTCCAGGTTGGTCCGCAGGTCCCACGCCATCGCCTTGAGCCAGGCCAGCGTGTCCGCCGGGTGCCACGGCTCCACCTCGTACCCGGCGTTCTGCAAGCCGAGGATCCGGTACTGCAACGCCTTGCGCCCGGTGTCGGCCGGCCCGCCGGTCGCCTCGATCCACGCGTTGACGCCCTCGGCGTACGCGGTGAGATACCGGCGGGAGTCGGCAGACGCCGCCTCCCACTCCGCCTCGGCGACCCGCCGCCAGCCGAGCGTACGCAGGAACTTGTCGGTCTCGAGCTGGTCCGGGCCGAACAGCTCGGACAGCCGGCCGGCGGTGACGTGGCGCCGGAAGTCCATCTCCCAGAACCGGTCCTGCGCGTGCACGAACCCCTGCGCCCGGAACAGGTCCTCGATCGACGCCGCGTAGATCTGCGGGATCCCGTGCCCGTCCCGGTAGACGGTTACCGGCGCGGTCAGTCCGGGCAGTCGCAGCTCGCCGTCGTGGGTGGGGAACGGCCGGCGGCTGGACCAGTAGGCGTAGCCACCGCCAACGGTCAGGAGGAGCAGCAGTACGGCAAGCGAGCAGCTCCCGATCCACAGGAGCCGCCTCGACCAGGGGCGGGCCATGGAACCGGAGCTTACTGCTCGCGTGCCCAGCCGCGCGCAACGTAGTTAGAAGGATGGGGAGTTTGTCAGGATTCCTACCGGAGGGGACATGAAAATAGTGAAACGCGCTAGATGGGTGGTCATACTCGCCATGACTGGCGTGATCGGCGGATCCGGAGTGGCGACCGCGTTCGCCGGCACCGGCGGGCACGATGGACCGGGCAGGTACGGGCACGGCGGACCCAGGGTCCAGGTCATCGCCGACGGGCTCGACAACCCGCGCGGGGTCGAGATTTCGGGCGGCCGAGTGCTGGTCGCCGAGGCCGGCCGAGGCGGCGACGGTCCCTGCCTGCCGGACCCGGAGGGGGAGGGAGAGGTGTGCCTCGGCGCCACCGGCGCGGTCACCGCGGTGGTGCCGGGCAAGCGGCATGGGCACGGGCCGAGCCAGCGCCGGATCATCACCGGCCTGCCGTCACTCGCGCCGCCCGGCGGGGACGAGGCGCTGGGCCTGCACGACATCGCGGTCGGCCGGCACGGGCTGCTCGGCGTGATCGGGCTCGGTGCCGACCCGGCCCGCCGGGCCGAGCTCGGTCCGGGCGGCGAGCTGATGGCGCAGCTGGTGCGGTTCCGCCGGTCCGCCACGCCGATCGCCGATCTCGGCGCGTTCGAGGCGGCCGAGAACCCGGACGGTGGTGAGCCGGACACCAACCCGTACTCGTTGGTGCGTGACCGCCGCTGGACGGTCGTCACCGACGCCGGTGGCAACGACCTGCTGGCGGTGGACCGCCGTGGCGATATCACCGTGCTCGCGACCTTCCCGGAGACGCTGGTACCGGCGCCGGAGTTCCTCGGCCTGCCACCCGGGACCGAGATCCCGATGCAGGCGGTCCCGACCGGGGTTACCAAGGGGCCGGACGGCGCCTACTACGTCGGGGAGCTCACCGGCTTCCCGTTCGTGCCAGGGGCGGCGAAGGTGTGGCGGGTGGTGCCCGGTGAGGAACCGACCATCTACGCCGAGGGGTTCACGAACATCATCGACCTGGCGTTCGACCGGTCCGGCCGGCTCTACGTGCTGGAGATCGCCAAGGAAGGGCTGCTCAGCGGCGACCCGACCGGGGCGCTGATCCGGGTCAACCGCGACGGTACGCGGAACGAGCTGGTGCCGGGCGCGCTGACCTTACCGGGCTGGCTGGACATCGCCCGCGACGGCACGATCTTCGTCAGCAACAACACCGTGTCGGCCGGCGACGGCGAGCTGCTCCGGATCACCCAGTGAGCCGGCTGGCTGCCGCGGTCCGCAGCACGCCGGGCAGCCACGGGGTATAGGCGTCGGGGTTGGCGGCGAGCGCCGCGTCCAGCGTGGCGGGCGCCACCCACGCGTACTCCGACACCTCGGCCGGGTCCGGCGCGAACACCGTGTCGCCCCGGACCCGGCCCACGAGCACGTGGTCCCACTCCCGCTCGACCAGCCCGGTCACCGGGTCGTCGGCCCGGTAGGCGTAGACCCCGACCTCGGTCAGCGGGGCGGCCAACCCGAGTTCGGCGGCGAGCCGGTCGGTCGCCGCGGCGGCCAGCTGCTCGCCGGGGGCGGGATGCCCGCAGCACGCGTTGGACCAGCGGGACGCGAACCGAGTCTTGCCAGCAGCTCGCCGCTGCAGCAGCACCCGGCCGGCCTCGTCGTACAGCATCACTGAGAACGCCCGGTGCAGCTGTCCCGGCGGGCGGTGCACCTGCCCGACCGTATCGGTGCCGATCGGGTCCCCGGCGTCGCTGACCAGCTCGACCAGCAGCCGCTCCCTGTCGAAATGTCGCACGATGCCAGTCTTGCCGGTCCGCCGGCCCGGTAGCAGCACAAGCTGTGCGACGCCGAGCCGGAGCACCGCGCCGCCGGCCTCGACAAGACCCCGCGGGCGGCCCCGGCGAGGCCGGGACCGCCCGCGGGAGGGGTTCGTCACACGTCGAAGTACATCGCGAACTCGTGCGGCGTGGGCCGCAGCCGGACCGGGTCGATCTCGTTCTCGGTCTTCCAGTCGATCCAGGTCTCGATCAGGTCCTGCGTGAACACGCCGCCCTCGAGCAGGTAGTTGTGGTCCTCCTTGAGCGCCGCCAGCACCTCGGGCAGCGAACCCGGGGTCTGGGTGACGTTCGCGAAGTCCTCCGGCGGCAGGTCGTACAGGTCCTTGTCGATCGGCTCCGGCGGCTCGATCTTGTTCTTGATCCCGTCCAGGCCGGCCATCAGCATCGCCGAGAAGGCCAGGTACGGGTTGCAGGACGGGTCCGGCACCCGGAACTCGACCCGCTTGGCCTTGGCGTTGTTGCCGGTCACCGGGATCCGGGCGCAGGCCGACCGGTTCCGCTGCGAGTAGACCAGGTTGACCGGGGCCTCGAAGCCCGGCACCAGCCGCCGGTAGGAGTTGACCGTCGGGTTGGTGAACGCGAGCAGGCTCGGCGCGTGGTGCAGCAGACCACCGATGTACCAACGGCCGATGTCGGACAGGCCCGCGTACCCGGTCTCGTCGTAGAACAGCGGGTCGCCGTTCAGGAACAGGCTCTGGTGGGTGTGCATGCCCGAGCCGTTGTCACCGAACAGCGGCTTCGGCATGAAGGTCGCCGTCTTCCCGTACTGCCACGCGGTGTTCTTGACGATGTACTTGTACATCTGCAGGTTGTCCGCGCAGTGCAGCAGCGTGGAGAACTTGAAGTTGATCTCCGCTTGACCGGCGGTCCCGACCTCGTGGTGGGCCTTCTCGACCACCAGCCCGGCGTTGGTCAGGTTGGTGACCATGGCGTTGCGCAGGTCGGCGTAGTGGTCGGTCGGCGGCACCGGGAAGTAGCCGCTCTTGTACTGGGTCTTGTAGCCGCGGTTGCCGCCCTCTTCCTCCCGGCCGGTGTTCCACGCGCCCTCGATCGAGTCGATGAAGTAGTAACCCTCGTGCGCGGCGGTGTTGTACCGGATCGAGTCGAATACGTAGAACTCGGCTTCTGGGCCGAAATAGGCGGTATCGGCGATCCCGCTGGCGACCAGGTAGGTCTCGGCCTTCTTGGCCACGTTGCGCGGGTCGCGCGAGTACGGCTCGCGGGTGAACGGGTCGTGGACGAAGAAGTTCAGCGCGAGCGTCTTCTCTGCCCGGAACGGGTCGATGAAGGCGGTCGACACGTCCGGCAGCAGCAGCATGTCCGACTCATGGATCTGCTGGAAGCCGCGGATCGACGAGCCGTCGAAGGCCACACCGTCGCGGACGGTCGACTCGTCGAACGACTCGACCGGCACCACGAAGTGCTGCATCACTCCGAGCAGGTCGCAGAATCGTACGTCGATGAACTTGACGCCTTCGCTGCCGATGTAACGCAGCAGCTCGTCGGGGTTGGCGAACAATGGTCCTCCTGGGCACGGCATGGAGATCTGGCTCAGCGGCCAACCGTAGACCTGCGGTTTTGCTCGCCCGTGTCCCGATTGTTTCGGTCGTGTTACGGACCGTCGGCCCTACCCGGGGGTGAGCTGGTGCGATCAGCGGCCGCGGATCGCGTTCTTCGGCGGCCGGATGTTGCGGGGCACCATGTCCTTCGGGATCGCGCCCTTGGGCATCCGGGGCCGGGAGGCGAGCGCGGTGAGCCGCTTGTCGAGCGCGTTGACCTCCCGGCCGGAGAGCGCCTTTGGCAGCTTCATCAGCTCCATCCGCAGCTTGCGCAGCGGCACCTCGTTCTCGCCGTGGCCGAGGATGAAGTCGTAGAGCGGGGCGGACTTGCCGATCACCTTCGAGAGCCGCCGCTTCTCCTGGCCGAGCATCTTGCCGACCCGCTGCCGGTCGCCCTCGGCGAGCAGGATCACGCCGCGGCGGTTCAGCACCAGGTGCACCATGTCCATCTGGGTGGTGGCGGAGATCGCAGGCGTCACCCGCCAGTCGCCCCGCATCCGCTCCACGATGGACGCGGCCGCGCCGGGCTGCTGCTCGGCGGCGGCCATGAACACCTTGCTGGACCGGATGTTCAGCACGATCAGCAGCGCGAGCAGGCTGAGCATGACACCGGTCGGCAGCCAGATCCAGCCGAACCCGAGGATGAACGCGGCGATGGCCAACGCGAGCGGGAGCACCACCGCGGCGACCGCCAGCGGCAGGAACCATTTGTCCTGCTTCGCCGTAAATTTGAAGACCATCCCAATTTGCTTGAGACGGCCGAAGAAACCGACGTTCTCTTCCTCGTTGGCCATACCTGTGAGTCTAGGCGGTGCCCCGTGCCGCCCGACCTGCGAGTCGCGATGGCGGCCACCGCCGCCACCGGCCCGGTCCGCCAGCCCCGCTTGAGCGCCCCGTAGGCCCACTCGGTGCATCCGCGACCCCGGACCGCCCAGTTGCGGCGTACTTGCGGCTCCGGAAGCCGGACCGGGCACTCGGCCGGCGGACGCTGACGAGACCAGCCGGCGCTCGCGGGGGTCGACGGGCCGGCCGGCAGGACCGGCGGCAAGAACCAGCGGCCGGGCTGGCGCGGGCCGAGTCGAGTGGGCCCCCGCGCGGCGCTCAGACCGCCCGCCCAGTCCTTTGCGGATTGTCACGCTGGCGCTGGTCAGCGGGTAAGTCGCGGAACGGCCGTTCTGCTATTCTATGCAAGTCCATGGACCGGGTCTCGGAGCCGGCTTCCCGGGCAGTTTCGAAGACGACCTCAGTGGAAATGACGCAATCACGGGAATGATGCAATCGCGCCCAGCTCCGGATAACGGTGCTTCCACCCCCGACAAAGCACCGTCGCGGCGATCCGATCACCTCCAGTCGCTCACCCGGGGGCTCGCCGTGCTGCGCGCGTTTTCCCGTCAGCACGCGACCATGTCGGTCTCCGAGGTCGCCAAGGCCGCCAACATCAGCCGGGCGGCCGCCCGGCGGGTGCTGTTGACGTTGGAAGATCTCGGCTACGTGCGGTCCGAGCACGCCCGCTACTCGCTGCGTCCCAAGGTGCTCGAGCTCGGGTATGCGTACCTTTCCTCGCTCTACCCGTGGGATTACGCGCTACCGCTGATGCAGGCGTTCAGCGCCGAGATCGACGAGAACTGCCTGGCCGGGGTGATGGACGGCACCGAGGTGGTGTGCGTGGCGCGCACGACCCGGAAGCCGGTGTCGGTTTCGGTCCCGGTCGGCGGGCGGTTGCCGGCGTACGCCTCCTCAATGGGTCGGGTGATCCTCGCCAATGAGGACAGCGAGCAGCTCGACGCCTATTTCGAGAAGGTGGAGCTGCGGGCCTATACGCCGCAGACCGTCACCGACGTCGACGAGCTGCGGGCGGAGCTGACCCGGGTGAAAGAGCAAGGCTGGTCGCTGGTGGAGCACGAGCTGACCACCGGGGTGGTTGGGATCGCGGCTCCGATCTACGGTCCCGGCCAGCGGGTGGTGGCCGCGCTGAACGTCTCCATGCACGGCAACCACGAAGAGTCCGCCGAGCACATCGCGGAGATCCGCGAGCGGTTGCTGGAGTGCAGCCGGGAGCTGAGCCTGCTGTTCGCTGGTTCGACCGACGCGTAACCGATCACGCTCCCGAGCCGGGCCCGCCGCCGTTGGCGCCGATGATCTCGAACAGTGCGGACTGCTGTCCGGTGAAGTCATACAGCGGGTTGAGCACCACCAGGTGTGCGCCGAGGTCGATCACCTCCTGAATGCCCTCGGCCACCTGCTCCGCGGTGCCGTACACGCTGACCTCGGTGCCCTTCTCCGGGTTCTTGGAGTAGATCTCGAACCGGTCCCGGATCCGGCGTTCGGCTTGCGCCCGGTTGTCCTCCACCGCGAGGTACACCCGCTTGGCGATCGTGAACTCGGCCGGATCCTTGTCCGCCTCCTCGAGGAACTGCCGGATCTGCCGGACGTAGGCGCCGAAGTCCGCGGTGGACGCGCCGCCGGGACCCATCCAGCCGGTGCCGTGCTTGACCGCCCGGCGCAGGCCGTCCGGATGCCGGCCACCGAGCCAGATCGGCGGCCACGGCCGCTGCACCGGCTTCGGGTTCATGTCGACATCGTGGAGCTGCCAGATCTTGCCTTGATAGTTGGCCGGTCCGTCGGAGAAGAGCGCCTTCATTATGTCGGCGGTCTCGATCAGCCGACGGACCGGCCGATCCATGTCGAACCCACCCATCCGCAGCCGCAGCGCCGGCGCGCCCATCCCCAGCCCGACCATCACCCGGCCGTTGGAGATGACATCCAGCGAGGAGACCAGCTTGGCCAGCTGCACGGGCGTGTGCTCGGTGACGATCAGCACCGAGGTCCCGAGCCGGATCCGGCCGGTGATCGCGGCCACGTAGCTGTGCAGGGTCAGCGGCTCCAGCACGTCGGCCTTACCGACCACCTGTGCCTGGGTCCAGAGGCTGTGCAGGCCGGCCTGCTCGGCCCGCACCGCCACCGTCTCGACCGCCGTCATGTCCACCGGGCCCTCGGTGAACACCTGCGGCAGCATGAATCCGAAGTCGACCGGGAACTTGTCCGTCACGCGACGCTCCTCGATGGATAAACGGGTTGGCAAGGCCTGATCAGGCCTGGTAGTCGAAGATCTGGTTCCACTCGTTGACCCACTGCTCCTGGACCAGCTGCCACTGGTCGAGGTCGAGCACCTCCATCGGCAGGTCTCGGTAGGCGGGCAGGCCCTCCGGTGCGGCGGCGTCGGTACGGACCGCCCAGGCGCCACCGTTGGCGGCGGCGACCGACTTCTGCCCGGCCTGTGAGAACAGCCAGTCCCGGAACAGGTTGGCCGCGTTCGGGTGTGGGTCGGCGACCACACTGGGCTCGGCGAGCAGGGTGTAGGTGCCATAGACGGCCAGCCCGTCCGACGGCAGCACGAAGTCCACCGGCGCACCGGTCGCCTTCGCCGCGATCGCGGACGAGGCGGAGACGATCCCGATCGGCACCTCGCCCCGCTCGATCTGCGGGCCCAGGTTGGCGCTGGAGGTCTGGACCGAGACGTCCTGCGCGGCCAGCGCCTGCCAGTACTCCACTCCGTACTCGTTGCGCAGGTACATGTAGTTCGACCAGGCGCTACCGCCGACCCCGGCGATCAGCACACCGATCTTGCCCTTGTACGCCGGTTCGAGCAGGTCCTGCCAGGTCTGCGGAGGTGCGGTGTCGTCCAGCGTCTCGGTGTTGTACGCGATGACCATCGTGGACACAGTGGCTGGGTAGGCGCAGCCTTCCGGGTCGACGTAGTTCTCATCGATCGCCGCGGTCAGCTCGGCATTGAGCGGCTCGCAGTTGATGACCCCGGCGTCGACCAGCGCGGTGTTGTTGAGCGGGTCGCTGGTCTGGATCACGTCCGCGCCGAGCTGGTTGGTGCCGCCCTCGGCGATCGCCCGTTCCTGCAGCTGGGTCGGGGTGAGCCGGACGAAGTTGACGTCGATGCCGGTCTGCTGGGTGAAGTCGTCGGTGAACGCCTGCGCCGCGTTCTCCAGGTAGGCGGTGTAGAGGTTCACCACCCCTTCGTCCAGCGCGGCTTGGTAGAGCGCGGCGTCGGCGATCACTTCGCCGTCCACGACCAGGCTGCCCGCCTCGTCGGTAGCGGCGGTGATGGGTTCACCGGAGCTACAAGCTGTCGCCACGAGCGTGCCACAGACCAGCGCGGCGCCGATCCGGATCGGACGAAGCCTCATGGCTGGCTCCTTTCAAAGGTAATCAAATAATCGATAGCAACTGATGTATGGTGAGTGGTCAGGTCCGGTCGAGACCGAACAGCGCTCGGCCGAGCACGCCGACCACGAACAGCACCGAGCTGAAGATCAGCGCCAGGCAGGAGACCGACTGCCAGGAACCGTTGTCCCACTGATGGAAGATGAGGATCGATAAGGTCTGCGTCTTGGTGGTGAACAGCAGCAGCGTGGTCGACAGCTCGCGGAAGGCGAGGATGAAGATGAGGAACATCGTCGACCAGACCCCGGTCCGGACCAGCGGCAGCGTGATGCTGCGGGCGGCCCGAATCCGGGTCGCGCCGTGGGTGTAGGCGCTGTCCTCGAGGTCCCGCCCGATCTGGGACAGCCCCGAGCTCATTCCCTGGTAACCCTGGGGCAAAAAGCGCGTGATCGACGCCAGCACCAGGATGAAGACCGTGCCGTACAGCGGGATCGGGCTGCGGGTCCAGGTCCACAGGAACCCGAGCCCGACCACCAGCGCCGGCATCGCCAGCGGCATCACCGAGACGTAGCTCAGCAGCCGCCGGCCCGGGATGTTGGTCTTGCTCACCACGAACGCGACCGCGAAGCACAGCAGCCCGCCGAGCACCGCGGCGCCGAACGAGACCACCATGCTGTTCTGCAGCGCCAGGTAGAAATCGTCCCGCCGGAGCAGGGTCTCGAACTGCCGGGTGGTGAGCACCGACGTGTCGAACAGGTCGGCCACCGAACCCACGTACTGGCTGCTGCGCAGCGCGCTCTGCAGCAGCGCGAGCATCGGCAGCACGACCGCGACGCCAAGGTAGACGATGGCGGCGGTGAACGCGAGCCAGCGCCACCGGCCCAGCTGCATCTTGCGCGGCCGGTAGCCCTTGCCGGTGACGGTCGCGAAGTCGTTGTGCTTGAGGATCCGGTTCTGGAAGAACAGCACCGCGAACGTCACCGCCATCAACACCGCGCCGACCGCGGCGGCCTGGTTGTGGTTCGGCCGGTAGGAGACGGTGAGGTTGTAGATCCGGGTGGACAGGGTCTCGGTGCCGTTCGGGACGCCCAGGATCTGCACCACGTCGAAGTTCTCGGCGATCAGCACGAACACCAGCAGCGCCGAGGCGATCACCGCCGGGGTGAGCAGCGGGAAGGTGATCCGCCGCAGCACCGTGAACCGGCGGGCGCCGTGCACCTGCGCCGATTCCTCCATCTCCGGGTTCATGAGGGTGAGCGCGCTGCTGATGAAGATGTACGGGTACGGCGAGTAGTAGAGCGCGAAGATCCCGATCATCCCCGGCAGGCTGTAGATGTTGAGGTTCCAGTCGATGCCGAGGCTGTCCAGCACGGTGTTGAGGTACCCGGCCTGCGGGGAGGCGAGCAGGCTCCAGGCCAGCGCCGCGACCAGCAGCGAGATGAACAGCGGCATGAACCCGGCCAGGTGGATCAGCCACGGTGCGGGGGTGTCGGTACGGGTGGCGAGCCAGGCCAGCCCGCCACCGATCACCAGCGCCCCGAGGCAGCCGAAGGTGCTGACGATGACCGTGTTCAGGGCCGCGTTGGCGGTGCCGGTGCTCCATAGCGCCCGATAGTTATCGAGCGTGAGGCTGCCCAGCGGCGATCCGGGCCGGGGTGGCGAGTCCAGAAAGGACGTCAACAGCAGGGTGCCGACCGGCACCAGCACCAGGATCGCCAAAATCACGCCGAGGATGACCACCGGCGAGAACCGCTTCGCCCGGGCCACCCGGGCGGTGGTGGTCAGTGCCATGTCAGCCCCTCGCGGTCGAAGACCCGTACCGCCGCGGGCGGGAAGGTCAGCCGTACCTTGGTGCCGCGCTCGAGCAGGTCGACGTCGCCGATCCGCTTCACCTGGATCCGGTGTCCGGTCGCGGCTTCCACCACGTACTGGGTGTGGTCGCCCATGAAGCTCGCGACCGCGACCATCCCCTCGACCACGTTGTCGACCGCCGGCTCGCCGCCGGTGACCGGCGCGATCCCGACCGCCTCCGGCCGGATCGACAGCGTGACCTGGTCGCCGGCTGCCCCGCGCGGCGGGTAGCCGGTCCGGATCACCGCCGAGGTGTCGCCGTCGCCGGTCAGCACTATGCCGGCGGTGTCACCATCGGCCGCCAGCACCCCGGGCAGGAAGTTGGTGGCGCCCAGGAAGTCGGCGACGAACTGGGTTGCCGGTCGCCGGTACAGGTCGACCGGGTCGGTCAGCTGGACGATCTTCCCCTCGTGCATGACCCCGATCCGGTCCGCGAGCGCGAGCGCCTCGCCCTGGTCGTGGGTCACGTAGAGGCTGGTGGTCTGCAGCGACTGGTGCAGCTCCTTCAGCTCGATCCGTAGCCGCTCCCGCAGCCGGGCGTCCAGATTGCTCAGTGGCTCGTCCAGCACCAGCACGCTCGGGCGCATCGCCAGGCTGCGGGCGAGCGCCACCCGCTGCATCTGCCCGCCGCTGAGTAGGCTGGCCGGCCGGGGCGCGAGCTCGGTGAGGCCGAGCAGCGCCAGGGTCTGGTCGACCCGCTCGGTCGCCTCCCGCTTGCTGACCTTCTGGATTTTCAACGGGAACTGCACGTTCTCCCGGACCGTCATGTGTGGCCAGATCGCGTAGGACTGGAACACCATCCCGATCCCGCGCTCGTTGGCCGGGATGTGAAGCCGCTTCGCGGCGTCGAACACCACCCGGCCCTCGATGGTGATCCGGCCCTCGTCCGGGTCCTCCAGGCCGACGATCGAGCGCATCGTGGTGGTCTTGCCGCACCCGGACGGGCCGAGCAGGACCAGCGTCTCGCCCCGCCGGACCGACAGGTCCACCCCGTCCACCGCGGCCTTCCCGTTGAACACCTTCCGGAGGCCGGTAATCTCGACCGCCACCTCGGGGCTCGGCGTACTCATCTCCACCCTCCGTCAGGTGTGGGTTGCCGGATCGCGGTCGGTGATGACCTCCTGCGCGATCCGGAACGCCGTGACCGCGGCCGGGACGCCGGCGTAGACCGCCGCTTGCAGGAGCGCTTCCTGGATCTCCCGCTCGGTGCAGCCGTTGCGCAGCGCGCCGGCGACATGCAGGCGGAGTTCGTGCTCGCGGCCGAGCGCCGCGAGCATGCCCAGGTTGATGAGGCTACGGGTACGGTCGGGTAGACCGTCCCGGTTCCAGAGCCAGCCCCAGCAGTACTCGGTCACGAGTTCCTGCAGCGGCCGACCGAACTCCGAGGCGTTTACCATCGACTGGTCCACGTACTCATCGCCGAGGACGCGTCGGCGGGCTGCCAGGCCAGCGGCGAAACGGTCTTCGTCGGGCATCGTCACGTCCGTCTCCACAGGGGTCCGGTGACGCCGGTCCTGTTTCCTGTCCCGTATTTGATTTCTGCTGGTCGATGGCCGGTCCGGCAGCCGGTTGCTCAACGCGAGTGGTGCCGCTGGAGCCGTGCGCTCTGCGCGCACGTGCTCGGTACGCGCGCAAATCAACGTAGCGACTGTTACAGCGAGGTGTCAAGGAATGGGCGGAAGGTTGCCGCCGGTGTTGACTGGGCGGCCTCGGGATGACTAGGGTGTGCGCTAACCGCGCAATTGCGCGCTAAGTGACCAAGACAGCGAGGCGAACTCGGGAGCCGCCGGTGGATGTCGGACTTATCGGGCTGGAGACACCGATGCTCGCCAGCCACGCGATCGACCGGGTCACCATCGGCTGATGAACGACCGCGCCGATCCGTACGGCTTCTCCCCGCGGGTGCTCGAGGTCGGGCACGCGCCGCGGACCGCGCTCTGCGGGTACCTGCTCGCCGGGCTCGGTGCCCGGGTGACCAAGCTGGCCACCCCCGAGCGCGCGGCTGATGATCCGGAGCGGGCGGCGTGGGACCGGGCGATGTCGATCTATCTCGACCGCGGCAAGGCCGCTGCCACCGGGCCGCCCGAGCTGGCCGAACTCGACGTCGTGCTCGCCGGGTCGGACGCCGAGCTGGTCGAGCGGCTCGGCACCGGCGCCGCCGGGCTGCGGGCCAGTCGGCCCGGGCTGGTGGTGGCGCTCGCGACCGAGTTCGGCCGGGGTGGCGAGTACCGGACGTACGCCGGCGGCGACCTGCTCGCGCTCGCGCTCGGCGGGCTGCTCAGCATGATCGGCGAGCGCGGCCGGGAGCCGCTGCGGCTGGGCGGCAACCAGGCCGAGTACGCCGCTGGGCTGGCCCTGTTCACGGCGGTGCTGACCGGCCTGTACGCGGGGGAGCGGTCGGGCACCGGCGCGCTGGTCGAGACCTCGGCGGTCCGGGCGGTCGCCTACCTGGACTGGAAGAGCCACGTCTACTACGCCGACCGGGGCACGATCCTGCAGCGCGGCTCGGACAGCGGCCCGCTGGTGCTGGAGTGCGCCGACGGGTACGTCGGTTTCTACTACCGGGACGAGGAGTGGCCGCAGGTCAAGCAGCTGGTCGGCGATCCGCGGCTGGCCGACGAGCGGTTCGCCAGCCAGCTCGGCCGGGACCGGCACCGGGCCGAGTTCGCCGCGATCGTGAACGAGTTCAGCCGCCGGCACCGGCGGGCCGAGCTCTACCACCGCAGCCAGGCCCGGCACATCCCGGCCGGCTCGGTGCTGGGGATGGCCGAGCTGGTCGGCGAACCGCAGCTCACCGCCCGGGAGTTCTTCGAGACCCGGCAGGTCGACGGCGTGCCGGTGACGGTGCCGAAGCTGCCGTGGACGGTCGACGGGATCCGGGGGAGACCGGCTTCGACCGGGCCGGCCGCGCCGGCTCCGGCGCCGGCTCAGCCGCCGGCGCCGGGCGGCGGGCCGCTGGCCGGGCTGACCGTGGTCGACTTCGGCACGATCACCGCCGGCGGCCGGACCACCCAGCTGCTCGGCGACTTCGGCGCCACCGTCATCAAGGTCGAGGGCCCGGCCCGGCCGGACCCGTTCCGGCACTGGAGCGGGGTGACCGGCGAGGCCGGTGCCGGCGACCTGGCCAGCCCGCCGTTCCGGGTGGTCGGCCGGAACAAGGAGGCGGTCGCGATCGACCTGAAGCAGCCGGACGGGATCGCGCTGCTGCGCCGGCTGGTCGAGGGCGCCGACCTGCTGGTGGAGAACTTCCGGCGCGGCGTGATGGAGCGGCTCGGGCTCGGGTTCGAGACCCTGCGAAGCTGGAATCCGCGGATCTGTCTACTGTCGATCTCCAGCCAAGGTGCGGACGGCCCGGAGCGCGACTACGTGTCGTTCGGGGGCACGCTGGAGGCGCTCGGCGGGATGATGGCGGTGACCGGGTACGGCCCGGCCGAGCCGACCTGGACCACCTCGAAGGTGAACTACCCTGACCAGGCGGTGGCGCTGCTCGCTCCCGGCCTCGCCCTGTGGAGCGCGCTGGTGGCGCGCCGCCGCGGCCGCGGTGTCCACATCGATCTCGCGCAGCGGGAGACGGTGGTGGCGCTGATCGGCGAGCTGGTCACGATGGCCTCGCTGACCGGCACCACCCCGGTGGCGGCCGGCAACTTGGCACCCGGCGAACTCGGCCTGTGCCTGCCGGCCCGCGGCACGGACGAATGGGTCGCGGTCAGCCTCACCGACGAGGCGCACTGGCGCGGGCTGGTCGCCGGCGCCGGCCGGCCTGAGCTCGCCGCCGACCCGCGGTTCGCCAGCCCGGCCGGCCGGCGGTCCCACCACGCGGCGCTCGCCGGCGAGCTGGCCGGCTGGTCGCGGGAGCGGGACAAGGCCGAGCTGGCGCGGGCGCTGCGGGCCGCCGGCGTGCCGGCCGCGCCGGTGCTGCGGGCGTTCGAGCTGCCGGCCGAGGAGCCGGCCCGCGGCGAGTCGCTGCACGTGGCCGTCCCGACCATCGCCGGCGCGCCGGAGCCGCAGGTCGGCTGGCCGTTTACGATCGACGGTCCGGCGCAGCCGGCGATCCGCCGGCGGGCGCCCCGGGTCGGCGAGGACACGCTGACCGTGCTGCGGCGGTACGGGGTGGAGCAGGACCGGATCGATGCGCTACTCGATGCCGGGGTGATCGCAGTCGCCGGGTCCGACCCAGCGAACCGGGTCCCGGCCGGACAGGAACGGAGCACTGGATGACAACCCACGACGAGGTGGCGATCGTCGGCGTCGGCACGACCGAGTTCGGCGCGCTCTACCGGGACCGGACCGCGAACCGTTCGGCGTACACGCTCGGCGCGCAGGCGTTCACGGCGGCGCTGGCCGACTCCGGGCTGGACCGCACCGACATCGACGGCCTGATCTGCGCCAGGCTGCCGAACTACACCCGGATGGCCGACCTGCTCGGGCTGCGCCGCCCGGCGTACTGCCTGAGCATCGACGGCGCTGGCCGGATGAGCGCGGTGGCGGTGCAGCTGGCGATCGGCGCGATCCAGACCGGGATGGCCCGGGCGGTGGCGCTGGTGTACGGCAACAACGGCCGCAGCGCCGGCGCCACCTACGGCGGCGACGCCGGCGGGCCGACCAGCGGCTACGACACCGCGTACGGGATGACCTCGCCGGGCGCCTACGTGGCGCTGATGTACCAGCGCTACCGGGAGTTGTACTCGGTGCCCGAACTGGCGCTCGCGCCGCTGGCGATCAACAACCGGTCGCACGCGATCCGCAACGAGAACGCGGTCATGCGTACCCCACTCACCATTGAGGACTATGCGAACGGCCGGTTCATCGCCGAGCCGCTGCGGCTGTTCGACTACTGCCTCATCAACGACGGCGGGGTGGCGATGATCCTGACCTCCACCGACATCGCCCGGAACCTGGACCGTCCGATGGTGACGATCCGGGCGACCGCTGCCTGCGGCGACCTGACCAACTTCTACACCAGCGACGACTTCTTCCAGGAGTCGTGCCGGACTGTCGCCGACCGGGTGTTCTCGGCCGCCGGAATGACCACCAAGGACGTCGACTGCCTGCAGGTCTACGACAACTTCACGCCGACCATCCTGTTCTCGCTGGAAGGGTTCGGCTACTGCCGGCCCGGCACGGCCTGGGACTGGGTGCGGGACGGCCGGATCGGCCTCGACGGCGAGCTGCCGATCAACACCAGCGGCGGCCACACCTCCGAGAGCTACATGCAGGGCTGGGCGCTGCACGTGGAGGCGGTCCGGCAGCTGCGCGGCGAGGCCGGCGCCCGGCAGGTGCCCGACTGCGAGGTCGTCCAGTACATCTGCGCCGCCCCGATCACCGCGTCCCATCTACTCGTCCGGTCCTGACCGGCGCTCGCCAGTCCATTGAGGAGGCCGCTGATGCCAGATCTCGACCCCGAATACCTCGCCGGCGCCGCCGAAGGCCGGCTCCGGCTGCAGCGGTGCGCCAAGTGCGCGCACTGCCGGTTCCCGGCGGCCCCGCTCTGCCCGGCCTGCTACAGCTGGGACTACGAGTGGATCGACGCCAGCGGCCGCGGCGAGCTGTGGTCCTGGATCCGGATCCACAAGCAGTACTTCTCCCGGCTCGACCGGCAGGTGCCATACAACGTCGCGATGGTCCGGCTCGCCGAGGGGCCGCTGATGATCAGCGCGATCGACGGCGATGACTCGGAGCTGGCCTGCGGTACGCCGCTGTCGGTGGTGTTCCGGCCGATCGACGGTGTGCCGCTGCCGTGGTTCCGGATCGCGGCGACCGCCGGATCCGCCGGTGATGGCGCGGGATCGGGCAGCGATGGCTGACCGGCTGGTCGAGGTCGAGACCACCGCCGACGGCGGGTACGCCGTGCTGGCGCTAAACCGGCCCGACAAGATGAACGCGGTGAACGTCGAGCTCGCCGACCAGCTGGTCGACGCGCTGGACGAGCTCAGCCACGTGCCGGTGATCGTGCTGACCGGCCGGGGCCGGGCGTTCTGCGCCGGGGTGGACCTGTCCCAGCGCAGCCAGGTCCGCCGGTCCTGGCGCGCCCACCTCGGCACCGACCGCGGCCAGTACTGGGCGGCCGCGGTGGAGGCGATGTACCGGCACCCGGCGGTGTTCATCGCGGCGGTCAACGGCTACGCGCTCGGCGGCGGGCTGACCCTGGTGAACGGCTGCGAGTTGGCGATCGCCTCGTCACGGGCCGAGTTCGGGATGCCGGAGCTGGGGTTCGGCAGCGTGCCGGCGCTGGCCGGCCCGACCTCCGCGCAGCGGTTGCTGCCCAAGCACGTGGCGGAGCTGGCGTTCGTGTCCGGCCGGGTGGACGCCGGCAAGGCGCTGCGCTGGGGGCTGGTCAACGAGGTGGTCCCGCCCGAGGAGCTGCTGCCGCGCGCCAGCGAGCTGGCCCGGCAGATCGCCGCCCGGGACCCGGTCGCGCTCGCCTACACCAAGCGGCTGCTGCGGCGAGCCCGGGAGATGGACTGGGCGCAGGGGGTGGAGCACGGCGGGCTGGTGGCCGCCACCGTGACCGCCACCCGGGACGGGCTCGCCCAGCCGGCCGGCGCGGCCGAGAGCGGGGACTGATGGCGTCGGCTACGACCCCGGTGGTGGCCGGCGTCACCGACCGGCTGGCGGCGTTCGTCGCCGCGCACGCCGGCCGGTCGGTGACGGCCGACCGGGCCGCCGCCGCGACCGCCGCGATCATCGACTCGGTCGGGGTGATCGCGGCGGGTGCCGGCAGCCAGCCTGGCCGGGCCGCACTCCGGTACGCGCGGGCGGTCTCGCCCGGCCGACCGGCGGCGCTCCGCTGGTGGGGCGGCCCGGCTGAGCTGCCACCGGCGATCGCCGCTACCTGCATCGGTACGCTCGGCCACGCGCTCGACTTCGACGACGCCCTGCCCGGCGCCGGCCACCCGAGCGTGCTGCTGCTGGCGGCCCTGCTGGCCGACCGGCGCGCCCCGGTGTCCGGGCCGGCGCTGCTGTCCGCGTTCGTGCTCGGGTACGAGGTGAACGCCCGGCTGGCGAAGGCGGTCGGGCACCGGCACTACTTGCGCGGCTGGCACACCACCGCAACCATCGGCAGCTTCGGCGCCACCGCCGCGGTGTGCGCGCTGCGCGGGTTGCCGGAGCCGGCGGTCCGGGCGGCGCTCGGGATCGCCGGCTCGCTCACCGGCGGGCTGCAGCGCAACTTCGGCACCGCCACCAAGCCGCTGCACAGCGGGCTGGCGGCCGGCAATGGCGTGCTGGCGGCGAGCCTGGCCGCCGGCGGGATGACCGCGGCTGACGCGATCTTCGACGGCCCGCGCGGCTACCTGGACATCTACTCGTGCGGTGAACCCCGGCCGGAGGCGCTCGACGGCCTCGGCGACCGGTGGGCGATCACCGCGCCCGGCCCGACCCTGAAGAAGTACCCGTGCGCGCTGGAGACCTACCGGTCGGTGGAGGCGGCCACCGCCGCGCTGGCCGAGCTCGGGGTGCCCGCCGCCGAGGTGGCAGCGGTCGAGTGCGCGGTGCCGCCGGGGACGATGGGGCCGCTCCGGTACGACCGGCCGGTCACCGAGGCGCAGGCGAAGTTCTCGCTGCCGTACACCGTGGCGGCGGCGCTGCTCGACGGCGACCTGACCCTGGACTCGTTCACCGAGGCCGCGATCGGCCGGCCCGGGGTCCGGGCACTGATGGCGCTGGTCGCGGTCCGCGAAGACCCCGCGTGCCGGCCGGAGGACCCGGCGGGGCGCGACAGCAGCGCCTCCAGTGGCGGCTTCGTCGAGGTGACCGTGCGCAGCCGGGACGGCCGGCGGGCCAGCGCCCGGGTGGCCGAGCTGATCGG
The DNA here is from genome assembly GCA_036564175.1 of Natronosporangium sp. Lineage (GTDB taxonomy): Bacteria > Actinomycetota > Actinomycetes > Mycobacteriales > Micromonosporaceae > Natronosporangium. Next base: position 25,112 of record DATCKZ010000017.1, on the reverse strand, counting down.
CTCGCCGACCCGGCCACTGCGCTGGCCGGAGCAGCGCGGCAAGTTCACCGACTGCCTGCGGGCCGGTGGCCGGGACCCGGGCCTCGCCGACCAGCTGCTCGACCGGCTGCGCCGGCTCGACCAGGCCGACGACCTCGACCGGCTGCTCTCCCTCCTGACGCCGTGTGTCCTGACGCCGAGTTTCGAGGAAGCGAGATGACCGACTTCAAGGAAGCGAGATGACCGACGCACTCACCGGCCGGCTGGCCGACTTCATCGCGCAGACCACCCGCCACGACTTCCCGGACGGGCTGGCGGCCGCGGCGGTCCGGCTGGTCATCGACACGGTCGGAGTGGTCCTGGCCGGGCGGTCCGGCGGTGCCGGCGAGCGGATCCTGCGCTACGCCGAGCAGGCTTGCGGCGATCCCGGTGGCCCGACCAGCTGGTTGGGGATCCCGGCGGCGGCGCCGCCGGAGCTGGCCGCGCTGGTGAGCTCCACGCTCGGGCACGCACTCGACTTCGACGACGAGCTCGCCGGCACCGGGCACCCGGCGTCGATCCTCACCTCGGCGATCCTGGCGCTGCCGGTGCGGCCGCTCACCGGGCAGCGGCTGATCGAGGCGTTCGTGATCGGGTACGAGGTGAACGTCCGGGTCGCCCAGCTGGTCGGCCACCGGCACTACCGGAAGGGCTGGCACACCACCTCGACGATCGGCGGGTTCGGCGCGGTGGCTGCCGCCGCCAAGCTGCTCGACCTGGACGCGGCGCAGATCCGCACCGCATTCGGGATCGTCGGCTCGCTCGCCAGCGGCATCCAGCGCAACTTCGGCTCCATGACCAAGCCGCTGCACAGCGGACTGGCCGCCCGCAACGGGGTGCTCGCCGCCCAGCTGGCGCTCACCGGGTTCACCGCCGCACCGGACATCCTGGACGGTCCGCGCGGGTTCGTCGACATCTACGCCGACGGCGGCGACCATCCGGACGCGCTCGACGACCTCGGCGCGAGCTGGGCGCTGCTGGTCCCCGGCGCGACCCTGAAGAAGTACCCGTGCTGCTACGCCACCCACCGGCCGATCGACGCGGTGCTGCGGCTGCGGGCCGAGCACAATCTCACCCCGGCCGACGTGGTGGCGGTGATCGACCGGGCGCCGACGTTTGGGCTCACCCCGCTGATCCACCACGAGCCGAAGACCGGCCTGCAGGGCAAGTTCTCGCTCGAGTACGTGGTGGCGGCGGCGCTGCTGGACGGCCAGATCACGCTCGGCTCGTTCACCGACGCCGCCGTGAATCGGCCGGAGATCCGGGCACTGATGCCGCTGCTGGATGCGAAGGAAGACCCCCGCTGCCGGCCGGAGGACCCGACCGCCGCCGACAGCAGTGCCGGCACCGGCGGGTTCCACGAGGTGACCATCGTGACCACCGACGGCCGCCGGCTCACCACCACGGTGGAGTATCCGAGCGGCTCGCCGAAGCATCCGTTGAGCTGGGAGGAGAGCCGGGCCAAGTTCCGCGACTGCATCCTCGCCGCCGGCCGGGACGAGGTCCGGGGGATGGCGCTGTTCGAACAGCTGCGGAGCTTGCCGGAGCTGACCGATGTCCACGCGACCCTGGAGCGGGCGGTCGCCTGACCCAGTGAGCAACGAAGGAGGGGGCCGGATGGCCGAGCATCTACAGGGGAAGGTGGTCGTCGTCACCGGCGGCGGACGGGGGATCGGGCGCGCCATCGCGATCGAGTCCGCCCGGCAGGCCGCGCAGGTGGTGGTGTGCGACCGGTACCGGGACGAGCAGGGCGCCGCCGCGGCCGACGAGGTGGTCGCCGAAATCAAGGAGCTGGGCGGGGAGGCGGTGGCGGTGGCTGCCGACGTCGCTACCGAGACCGGTGGTGACGCCACCGTCCAGGCTGGACTGGATGCGTTCGGTCGGGTGGACATGCTGGTCAACTGTGCCGGCAACAACGTCCGGGCGCCGTTCGTCGAGCTGACCGAGCAGCAGTGGGACTCGGTGATGGACGTCCACGTGAAGGGGCACTTCTTCTGTTCCCGCGCGGCCGCCCGGGCGATGATCGCCCGCGGCGAGGGCGGCAGGATCGTCATGGTCGCATCCCGCGGCGCCTTCTACTCGCTGCCGAAGCACGCGCAAGGCACGCCGCACCGCTACCCGTGCGTGGTCTACAGCGCCGCCAAGGCAGCGATCCTCGGCATGACCCAGACCCTGGCGCTGGAACTGGCCGAGCACCGGATCACCGTCAACGCGCTGATCCCGAGCGCCGACACGCAGCTGTTCCCGGGCAAGGGCAGCCGGGGCGCCGGCGGGGTGCCGCCGACCATCAGCCTCGACCCGGCGTACATCGCGCCGTTCGTGGCGTTCCTCGGCACCGAGGCGGCGGCCGGCATCACCGGCCGGTTCGTGTACGTGACCGGTGGTGACGTGTGCTTCTTCCCGCAACCGTTGCAGCTCGCCGGCTCGTACTTCGTCCGCAAGCCTGGCAAGTGGACGGTGGACCAGCTGGCCGAGACGATTCCGCCGATCGCCGCCGCCGGCGCCTGAGGGGATCGGACCGATGACCGAGCCGGCGATGCTGATCGACGGTGAGTGGCTGCCCGCCGCCGACGGCCGCACCTACGATCGCCACAGCCCGTTCGACGGGCACCTGGTCAGCAGCTACCCGGACGGTGACGTGGTGGACGCCCGGCGCGGCATCGCCGCCGCCCGGCGGGCGTTCGACGCCGGCGACTGGCGGTGGGCGCCGGTGCAGACCCGGGCTGGCGTGCTGCGGGCGGCCGCGGCGATGCTGCGCGAGCAGCGGGACCGGCTTGCCCGGCTGCTCGCCGAGGAGGTCGGCCAGCCCCGGCAGGCGGGCGCGGTCACCGAGGCCGCCAACGCGCTGGAGTTCTACGCCTGGGTCGCCACCGAGCGCCGGGACGAGGCGGTGACCGAGCAGCGCCCCGACGCGCTCGGGATCATCGCCCGCGAGCCGATCGGGGTGGTCGGGGTGCTGTCGGCCTGGAACGCGCCGCTGTCGGTGGTGCACAAGGCCGCTCCGGCGCTCGCCGCCGGCTGCACGGTAGTGGTGAAGCCGGCCCACCTCACCGCCGGCGCGGTGCTGGAACTGGGCCGGATCCTGCAGGCGGCCGGGCTGCCGGCCGGAGTGTTCAATGTGGTCACCAGCGCCCGCGCCAACGGGTCGGTGGTCGGGCAGGAAATCGCTGGCTCCGAGCTGGTCGACCTGGTGACGTTCACCGGCTCCACCGAGACCGGGCGGAAGGTGATGGCGGCCGCCGCCACCACCGGCAAGAAGGTGGTGCTCGAGCTCGGCGGCAAGTCGCCCAATGTGGTGTTCCCAGATGTGCCGGATCTGGACGCAGCGGTGGCGGCCGCGTTCGACGGCATCATGAGCCTGAGCGGGCAGGCGTGTAAGGCCGGCTCCCGGCTGTTGCTGCACCGTGACCTCCACGACGAGTTCCTGGCGCGGCTGCTGCCGAAGTTCGAAACCATCCGGATGGGCGACCCGCTCGATCCGGCGACCACGCTCGGTCCGCTGGTCAGTGAGCAGCAGCGCAACCGGGTGCACGGGCTGGTGCGGGGCGCCACCGAGGCGAAGCTGCTGTGCGGCGGTGGCTACCCCACCACCGGGCCGCTGGCCCAGGGCTGGTTTTACGAACCCACCCTGCTCGACGACGTCGCGCCGGCCGCGCCGATCGCCCAGACCGAGGTGTTCGGGCCGGTGCTGTCGGTGCTGAGCTTCGCCGACGAGCGGCAGGCGGTCGAGATCGCCAACGGCACGATGTACGGGTTGGCGAGCGCGGTCTGGACCGCCGACCTGGACCGGGCGATGTGGTTCGCGAAGCGGCTGCGTAGCGGCACGGTTTGGGTCAACACGTACCGGGAGTCGGGGCTGCGCAACCTGCCCTCCGGCGGCTGGCGGGCCAGCGGGCTCGGGCTGGAGCGCAGCCAGGAGGGCCTGGCGGAGTTCCTGGTCACCAAGAGCATCCACATCAAGCTCCGGCCACCGGCTACGAAGGAGTGAGCCGGTGACCGCGCCGCCCGGGCAGCTGCCGCCCGACCCGACCCCAAAGCTGGTGGAGTACGCCGGCACGGTCCGGTTCGCCGACCTGCCGCCGGCCACCGTCACCGCCGTCCAGCGGGCGATCATCGACACGGTCGGCTGCGGGATCGCCGGTCTCGACACCCCGATCGGCCGGATGGTCGCGGCCGCCGCGCTGGAGGCCGGCGGCCGGCCAGACAGCACGCTCTGGGGCTACCGGCAGCGGGTGCCGGTGGCCGAGGCGGCGTTCGTCAACGCGGTCACCGCCCGCTGCCGCGAGCTGGACGATGTCCACGAGGGATCACCGGTGATCGGTACCGGCCATGGTGGACACGTTAGCGTGATGGTGGTGCCGGCCGTGCTCGCCGCCGCCGAGCGGCTGCTGGAGCCGGTGTCCGGCCCGGAGCTGATCACCGCGATCGCGGTCGGGTCCGACCTGATCCCGCGGCTGCGGATGGCCGCCGGCCCGGCCGGCCGGCTCGGGTTCGAGGCGCCGGCGGTGGCGCCGTTCGGGGTCGCCGCCGCGGTCGGCCGGCTCTACCGGCTCGACCAGGCCGCGATGGCGAGCGCGATGGGCGCCGCGTACGCCCACTGCGCCGGCAACGTGCAGGCGACCCGGGACGGCGCCTGGGATGTCTGGCTCAACGCCGGGATCGCGGCCCGGGCCGGTTGTGTGGCCGCCGACCTGGCCCGACGCGGCTACCACGGCACCGCCGCCCCGCTGCTCGGCTCGGCCGGGCTCTACCCGCTCTACTTCCGGGGTGAGTACCACGAGCGGGCGCTACTCACCGAGCTCGGCCGCAGCTTCGAGGGCACCCACCTGAGCACCAAGCTCTACTCGGCCTGCCGGTACGCCCACAATCCGATCTACACAGTGACCGAGCTGACCCGCGAGCACCGGATCAGCGCCGATGACGTGGCCCGGATCCGGGTCCGGACCAACCACCACTCGTTCCGGGTGGTGGGGGTGGACCAGGCCAGGCGACCGAAGGTCGAGCCGGCGACGGTCGGGGCGGCGCAGTTCTCGCTGCCGTTCCTGCTCGCGCTCGCGCTGGTCCGCGGCGACGTGTTCCCGGACACTTTGGAGCAGAACCTGCGCGACCCAGCGACACTTGCACTGGCTCGGCGGGTGGTGGTCGAGCCAGACCCGGCCAAGGACGAGCTGTTGAAGCAGACCGGCTACCCGCCGGACGACGTCGAGATCGAGACCCGGGACGGCCGGACCGTCGCCGCCTGCCTCCCGCACGTCAAGGGGCATCCGAACAACCCGGTGTCGCACCAGGAGCTGGTGGCCAAGTTCGAGCGCTGCTGCGGGCTGTCGGCCCGGCCGCCGACACTGGCTGCCCGGGCCGCCTTCATCGAGGCAGTGCAGGCGTTGCCGGAGCTGCCGGACTGCCGGCGGCTGGTGGCCGGGCTGACACTGGAGGGAGTGGACGGTTGATGGCGGAGCGCAGCAAGGTGCAGCAGGTCGCCGACGCGTTGGCCGCTGCCGGAGTACGGCAGTTGTATGGCTTACTCGGCAACGGGAACGTCGACCTGGTCGCCGACGCCACCGCCCGGCATGGCACCCGGTACATCGCCAGCCGGCACGAGGCCGGGGCGGTGGCGATGGCCGACGGGCACTACCGGGCCACCGGCGAGGTCGCGGTCTGCACCACCACCCAGGGACCCGGCCTCACCAACGCGGCGACCGCGCTGGTGACCGCGGCCCGGGCCGGCAGCGGGGTGTTGCTGATCGTCGGCGACCCGGCCGGCTCCGCCATGCGTACCAACCAGCGGCTGGACCACGCCCGGTTCGTCGAGGCCACCGGCGCCAGGTTCATCAACGTCGGGGTACGGGACGACTGGGCGGCCGCGACCCGTCGGGCGCTCGCGGCCGCCCGCACCGGCACGGTCGTCCTCAACCTGCCGGTCGCCGGCATGGCGCTACCGGCCACGCCGGACAGTTCGGCGACCCCGCCGGTGGCCGAGTCGCCGGCCGTGGTCATCGACGGCGGGGCGGTGGCGGAGGCGGCCCGGCTGCTCGCCGGTGCCGAGCGGCCACTGCTGCTGGCCGGCCGCGGCGCGGTGCCGGCCCGGGACCCGCTGATCCGGCTCGCCGAGGCCAGCGGCGCCGCGCTGGTCACCAGCCTGGCCGCGAAGAACCTGTTCGGCGAACACCCGCACCACCTCGGCTTCATCGGCGGGATGGGCGCGGCGCGGGCCAACGCCGCGGCGGCCGGGGCGGACGTGGCGGTGGTGTTCGGTGCCAGCCTCACCCCGTGGACGACCGAGCGGGGAAGTCTCCTGAACCAGGCTGTCGTCGTCCACTGTGATCGGAATCCGGGAGCGGCAGCGAGCGTACCGGTGGATCTGCCGGTGCCGGGGGACGCGGCGGCGCTCGCCGAGGCGCTGCTTTCCCGGCTGCCGGCCGGCGGCGCGGCGGCGGCCGGCTGGTGGCCGGCGGCGGTAGACCAGCCGGCCGAGCGCGACTACGCCACCGCCGACGGTGGGCTGCACCCGGCCGCCGTGGTGGACTGGTTCGACCGGGTGCTACCCGCCGAGCGTACGGTGGTGGTCGATGGCGGGCATTTCATCGCGTTCGCGCTGCCGCGGCTGCGGGTGCCGGATCCTCGCGGTTCGATGCTCACCCTCGACTTCGGCAGCATCGGCCTCGGCCTGCCGACCGCGATCGGCGCGGCGATCGCCCGGCCCGACCGGCAGTGTCTGCTGGCGGTCGGCGACGGCGGGTTCCTGATGGCGCTGCCGGAGCTGGACACCGCCGTACGGGAACGGGTGCCGCTGCTCGCACTGGTGCTCAACGACCAGGCGTACGGGGCGGAGTATCACCACCTCGCCCGGCGCGGCGAGCCGACCGAGATCTCGACCTTCGACAGCCGCAGCATCGCCGAGATCGCCGCCGCGGTCGGTGCTGGCACCACCAGGATCACCAGCCCGGCCGAGCTGGCGGCGCTCGACCCGCAACGGTTCGCCGGCCTGGACCGGCCGCACGTGGTCGAGGCGTGCATCACTCGCGCGGTGGCGGCGCCGTCCCGCCACTAGGGCTGGGTCAGCCGGCGGCGGCCGGTTGGCTCGGGCTGGTCTTGCGAGCGGCGATCGCCTGCTGGTAGAGCCGGCCCGCCCGGTAGGACGAGCGCACCAGCGGCCCGCTCATCACGCCCGCGAACCCGATCTCCTCGGCCTCGGCGGCGAGCTCGACGAACTCCTCCGGCTTGACCCACCGCTGTACCGGGTGGTGGCGCGGGCTCGGCCGCAGGTACTGCGTGATCGTGACCAGCTCGCAGCCGGCCCCGTGCAGGTCGCGCAGCGCCTGGCTGATCTCGTGGCGCTCCTCGCCCAGCCCGAGGATCAGGTTGGACTTGGTGACCAGCCCGGCCTCCCGGGCCTGGGTCAGCACCGACAGCGACCGCTCGTAGGAGAACGCCGGGCGGATCCGCCGGAACAGCCGCGGCACGGTCTCGAGGTTGTGCGCCAGCACCTCCGGCCGGGATCCGAACACCTCGCCGAGCTGGTCGGGCTTGCCGTCGAAGTCGGGGATCAGCAGCTCCACCCCGCAGCCGGGGACCAGCGCGTGGATCTGCCGAACCGTCTCCGCGTAGAGCCAGGAGCCGCCGTCGGGCAGATCGTCGCGGGCCACCCCGGTGACCGTCGCGTACCGCAGACCCATCGCCGCCACCGACTCGGCCACCCGGCGCGGCTCGTCGGCGTCGAACTCCGCCGGCTTGCCGGTGTCGATCTGGCAGAAGTCGCAGCGCCGGGTGCACTGGTCACCGCCGATCAGGAAGGTCGCCTCTCGGTCCTCCCAGCACTCGTAGATGTTGGGACAGCCCGCCTCTTGGCACACCGTGTGCAGGCCCTCCCGCGCCACCAGCGAGCGCAGCTTGGCGTACTCGGGCCCCATCGAGGCCTTGACCTTGATCCACGACGGCTTGCGCTCGATCGGCGTGGCCGCGTTCCGCGCCTCGATGCGCAGCAGTCGTCGGCCGTCAGCAGCGACTCCCACACCCCTACGTTACGCGGTCCGCCGCGAAAACGACCTGCCCTGAGGCATGGATCACCGCTACCCTGGAGCGGCGCGACGACGGAGCGAGCTCAGCGCCTGACAACCGCTTCGACCGCTCCCGAGCGCCGTGCTTCCGCCCACGTCACGGTGGTCCGAATGAGGCCACCGGGCCGAGCCCGGTGGTGAAGGTGCGGTGGCACCGCGAGCACCCAACTCGCCCGCACCATCCCGAGACCGGGATTTGGGATCGCGTTGCTGACATGGGCAAGGAGGTACGACGCATGCAGCGCATCCACTCCGCAGAGCTACCTGGCCAGCCTGGCCGGACCGTCACCATCGCCGGCTGGGTCCACCGGCGCCGGCTGCTGAAATCGGTCGCGTTCCTGATCGTCCGGGACGCCACCGGGCTGGCACAGGTGGTGGTGACCGATCCGGCGGTACGGGCGGCGGTCGAGCGACTGACCGAGGAGACGGTGGTCGAAGTGACCGGCGTCGTGGTGGAGAACGACGCGGCGCCGGCCGGGGTCGAGCTGACCTCGCCGACCGTCCGGGTGCTCGGGGAGGTCGCGGTCCCGCCGCCGTTCGACCTCTACCGGCCGTCGCTGACGGCCACGCTGCCGACCCAGCTCGATCACGCCCCGCTCGCGCTGCGGCACCGGACCCGGAGCACCGCGTTGCGGGCCGCGGCCGCGGCGGTGGCTGGGTTCCGGGGCGCGCTGTCGCGGGCCGGGTTCGTCGAGATCTTCACGCCGAAGGTGGTCGAGTCCGCGACCGAGTCCGGGGCGAACGTATTCCGGCTCGACTGGTTCGGCCGGCCGGCGTACCTGGCCCAGTCGCCGCAGTTCTACAAGCAGCTGATGGTCGGGGTGTTCGAGCGGGTCTACGAGGTCGGGCCGGTGTTCCGGGCCGAGCCGCACGACACCGCCCGGCACTTGGCGCAGTACACGTCGCTCGACGCGGAGCTCGGTTTCATCACCGACCACCGGGATGTGATGGCGGTGGTGCGGGAGGCGGTGGCCGGGATGGTCGCCGAGGTGGCCACGCTCGGGGTGCCGGTGCCGTCGGTGCCGGCCGAGATCCCGGCGGTGCATTTTGTCGACGCGGTGCGGATCGCTGGCGCGGACCCGGGTTCGGTGGACTTGTCTCCGGCCGACGAACGGTCCCTCGGCGACTGGGCCGAGCGGGAACACGACTCGGCCTTCCTCTTCGTTACCGGCTACCCGCTGGCGAAGCGGCCGTTCTACACCCACCCGGACCCGGCCCGGCCCGGCTACTCGAACGGGTTCGACCTGCTGTTCCGGGGGGTCGAGCTGGTCACCGGCGGCCAGCGGCTGCACCGGCACGCCGACTACCTGGCCGCGCTGGCGGCCCGCGGCGAGCCGGTCGAGCCATACCGTTCCTATGTGGAAGCTTTCCGGCACGGCATGCCGCCGCACGGCGGCTTCGCGATCGGTCTGGAGCGGTTCGTGGCACAGCTGCTCGGCGCGGCGAACGTCCGGGAGGTGACCGCGTTCCCGCGCGACCTGCACCGCCTGTCGCCGTGACGCTATGACGGTGCCGACCGCGGTGGGGAATGCGGTTCCGCACCGGGGTCGGCACCGGTGTTCCGGTCCGCGCGCGGAACCGACCCGCTGGCACCGTTAGCGTCGGGAACGTGAGAACCACTATGGAAAGGCGATGGGTGTAGGGGTCTAGCGGTGGCCAACAATCCTCATGAGACCCTGCACCGGGTGTTCCAGGAGGACCCGACGCTGTTCGCCCGCGCCCTCGAGCAGGCGTTGGGCGTCGACTTCCCACCGATCCGGGCGGTGTCGGTCATCAACGCAGACCTCACCGAGGTGAAGCCGCTTGCCCGGTGGGTGGACACGCCGCTGTTGGTGGAGAGCGACACCGGGGACCGGTTCGTGGTCATCATCGAATCCCAGTCGAGGGAAGAAAAGGCGAAGCACCTGAGCTGGCCGTACTACGTGTCACACCTCAACAACAAGTTCGGTTGCCCAGCGCTGTTGGTGGTGGTGACCGCGGACGTGGCGACGGCGAAGTGGGCGCGCGAGCCGATCGAGATGAAGGTGTTCGGGCGACTGTCGCAAGCAACGTATCCGCTGGTGCTGGCACCGGACAATGTGCCGGTGATCCGCGACGCGGGTCGGGTCCGGCAAGACGTGATGATGGCCGTGTTGTCAGCCCTTACGCACCGTCACGAGCCGCATGTCGATGGCATACTGAACGCGCTGGCCGAAGCCCTGGATGGCGTGGCGTTGGAAACCGCGATGTTCCTGGCCACGTTCACCGAGGCGGGCCTCGGTGACGCACCGGCCGCACAAATCTGGAGAGCGTTGATGGCAACGATGACATTCCCGTATCAGTCTCACCTCTGGCAGAAAGGCCGCGAGGAGGGCCGGATCAGCGAGGCGGTCACCTCGGTGCTTGAGGTGCTCAGCGCCCGCGGGCTGGAAGTGCCGGCTGCGGTTGAGCGGCGGATCCGCGCGCAGACCAACGTCGACGTACTGCGGACCCTGCGCACCCGCGCGGTCACGATCGAGCGTGCTGAGGACCTGTTCGACGGCTGACCGGCACCGTAGTCCGGGTCAGGCGGAGAGCAGGGTGGGGAGGTGGCGTTCGACCACCGGGATGGCGTCGGCGACCGTGACCTCGCGGCCCAGCTCGGCGGTGATCGAGGTGACCCCGGCGTCCCGGATGCCGCACGGCACGATCCGATCGAAGTGCGACAGATCCGGGTTGCAGTTGAGCGCGAACCCGTGCATCGACACGCCGCGGGCGACCCGGATCCCGATCGCGGCGACCTTCCGCTCCGGCCCGCGGTCGTCGGCCGGCACCCAGACCCCGCTGCGCCCCTTCACCCGGATCGTGTCGAGCCCGAACTCGGCGCAGACGTCGATCAGGAGCTGCTCCATCCGGCGTACGAATGCCACCACGTCCCGCGGCCGGCCCCCCTCGCCCGGCAGCTTGACGATCGGGTAGCCGACCAGCTGCCCGGGCCCGTGCCAGGTGATCTGCCCGCCCCGGTCGGTCTCCACCACCGGGGTGCCGTCCACCGGCCGGTCGGTCGGCTTGGTGAGCTTGCCCGCCGTGTAGACGCTCGGGTGCTCCAGCAGCAGGACGGTGTCGGGCTGTTCGCCGGCCACCACGGCGGCGTGCACGCGCCGCTGCTCGTCCCACGCGGCGAGGTAGTCGACCACCCCGGCCCGGCGAACGGTGAGTTCGAGAGTGCTGGTCACAACCCCAGCGTACTGCGAGGATGATCCGGTGCGATTGGCGATGTTGCTGGCGCACGTGACCGTCGGCGCGCTGTGGTGGGGCTCGATGGCGTACAGCCTGTTCGTGGTCCAGCCGCGGCTGGCCCGGCTGGTCGGCGACCCGGCCCGGGTGGAGGAGGCCCAGCGTGAGCTGGCCCACGGCAACCGGTGGCGGGTGGTCGGGTTGCTCGCCGTGCTCTGGCTCTCGGGGCTCGGCCTGGTCCTGGCCAGCACCGATCGGACCGGGTGGTGGTGGGCCGGGGTCGGGCTGAAGGCGGCCCTGCTCGCGGCAGCGACCGCGCTGTTCTGGTGGGTGTCGTGGCGCGCCTGGCCCCGCCGGGTGTTCGCCCTCCCGGCTGAGCTGCCGGCCCTGCAGCGGCGGTTCCGGGCGGTCGCGCTGGCGATGTTCGGGCTGGTCGGCGCCGCACTCGCCACTGGCGTGCTGATTGGCTGACCGGCCGACCAGTGGACCAGCCTGTCGGCGCGCGGGCCAGCCTGTCGGCGCCGGGTCCACACCGGAAATTCCATACCACCGGGATCAGTACCAATCCGGTATGTACTACGCGGGCAACCGTCCGTCTACGTTGCTTGCAGCGAGCGACTCGCTCGTTACCCGTACCGCCCACCGGCAACCCCGGTCGGGCGTACCCCAGCGGGAGGAAACAATGTCCACTCTACCCAGATCCCGGCGGCGCTGGCTGGCCACGGCGAGTGGTGTCGCGCTGACCGCGGCGCTCGCGGCGACCATGGCCGCCGCACCCGCCCAGGCGGCCGAAGGCCAGATCCTCGGCGCCAACGCCCCCAACGCCGTCCCCAACTCCTACATCGTGGCACTGAAGGACACCGCGCTCGCCAACCGGAGCGTGGCGTCGCTGGCCAGCGCGCTGGCCAGCCAGTTCGACGGCGAGGTCGCCGCCACCTGGGACGCCGCGCTGAACGGCTTCTCGGTCACGATGAACGAGCAGGCCGCGCGCCGGCTCGCCGCCCACCCGGCAGTGGCGTACGTCGAACAGGACATGCGGTTCCAGCTCGCGGACACGCAGGTCGATCCGCCGTCCTGGGGTCTGGACCGGATCGACCAGCGGAACCGGCCGCTCGACGACGCCTACACCTTCCCGACCACTGCGTCCAATGTGCATATCTACATCTTGGACACGGGGATCCGCACTACTCACAACGACTTTGGTGGTCGTGCGATCCACGGTCGGGACACTGTGAACAACGACAACGACGCCACCGACTGCCACGGGCACGGCACCCACGTCGCCGGCACCGCCGGCGGCAACTCGTTCGGGGTGGCGAAGGGCGCGATCCTGGTGGCGGTCCGGGTGCTCAACTGCTCCGGTTCCGGCACCACCACGCAGATCGTGAACGGCATCAACTGGGTCACCGCCAACGCGATCCGGCCGGCGGTGGCGAACATGAGCCTCGGCGGGCTCGGAAACAACACGACCATGAACAACGCGGTGGCGAACTCGATCGCCTCCGGCATCACGTACGCGATCGCCGCCGGCAACAACGGCACCAACGCCTGCAACTTCTCACCGGCGCGGGTGCCGGCTGCGATCACGGTCGGGGCGACCCAGGACAACGATGCCCGGGCCTCATTCTCGAACTTCGGCACCTGCCTGGACCTGTTCGCACCCGGGGTCGGGATCACCTCGGCCTGGTTCAGCAGCAACACCGCGACCAACACCATCAGCGGCACATCGATGGCCTCGCCGCACGTGGCCGGGGCGGCGGCGCTGATCGCTTCGGCGAACCCGACCTGGACGCCGGCGCAGATCCGCGACAAGCTGGTCGCCGATGCCACCCAGAATGTGGTGACCAACCCGGGCACCGGCTCGCCGAACCGGTTGCTGTTCGTCGACAACGGTGGTGGTAGCGAGGAGCCGCCGCCGGGCACCACGCTGTTTGCCGACGACTTCGAGGCCGCCACGGGCTGGACTACCAACCCCAACGGCACCGACACCGCGACCACCGGCCAGTGGCAGCGGGGCGACCCGCAGGCCACCAGCAACGGTGGCGTGCCACTGCAGCTCGGCAACGCGGTCAGCGGCAGCAACACGCTGGTCACCGGCGCGGCGGCCGGCACCGACGCGGGTGCCAACGATGTGGACGGTGGGGTGACGTCGATCCAGTCGCCACTGATCTCACTGCCCACCGGCGGCACGCTGACGCTGTCGTACTCGTGGTACTTCGCGCACCTCAACAACAGCAGCAGCGCCGACTTCTTCCGGGTGTCGGTGGTGACGAGTAGCGGGACCACGGTGCTCGCCACCACGCCGGGTGCGGCCAGCAACCGGGCCGGTGCCTGGGCGACGGCGTCGCTGAGCCTGAACCAGTTCGCGGGCCAGGCGGTCCGGATCCGGTTTGAGGCGGCCGACGCCGGCACCGCGAGCCTGGTCGAGGCCGGCGTGGACAACGTCGCCATCACGCAGTCCTGATCCTCCGGTAGCAGCGTGGGCACCTGGGCCACCGGGTGCCCACGCACCGCGTCTGCGGGCGGTACGCCGGGCCGCCCCGACGGTTCCAGGATGGCTGCGCCCATCCGTACCGCTGGTGATGCGTACGGCGTGGTGCGCTTGACCGCCTTATTGAAAACGACTACCAATACCAACTATGAAGATCGCGTTCGTCGGGAAGGGCGGCAGCGGCAAGACCACGCTGACCGCCCTATTCGCCCGCCACCTTGCCCGCGCCGGCGCGCCGTTGCTCTGCATCGACGCGGACATCAACCAGCACCTCGCCGCCGCACTCGGCGCGTCCGAGGACGAGGCGGTGCTGCTGCCCGCGCTCGGTGACCACCTCACCGAGATCAAGGAGCACCTGCGGGGAAGCAACCCGCGGATCAGCTCCGCCGCCGCGATGCTCAAGACCACCCCGCCCGGCCGCGGCTCCCGGCTGCTGGCGGTGACCGGCGCCAATCCGCTGTACGACCGACTGGTGCGGGACGTCGGCGGCGTGCGGCTGGCGGTGACCGGCCCGTTCGCCACCGAGGACCTCGGCGTGGCCTGCTACCACAGCAAGGTCGGTGCGGTGGAGTTGCTGCTCAACCACCTGGTCGACGGACCCGGCGAGTACGTGGTGGTGGACATGACCGCCGGTGCCGACTCGTTCGCGTCTGGACTGTTCACGCGGTTCGACGCCACCTTCCTGGTCTGCGAGCCGACCCTGCGCAGCGTCGGGGTCTACCGGCAGTACGTCGGGTACGCGCATTCGTTCGGAGTCCGGGTCTGCGTGGTCGGTAACAAGGTGGACGATGACTCCGATGTGGAGTTCCTGCGGGCGCACGTCGGTGCCGATCTGCTCACCTGGGTCGGCCGGTCGGCGTACGTGAAGGCGGCCGAGCGCGGCGCGGTCCGGCCGATCGCAGAACTGGAGCCCGCGAACCGGGCCGCGCTGACCGCGATCCGCTCCTACACCGACGCGATGACCAAGGACTGGGTCACCTACACCCGCCAGGCACACGAGTTCCACCGGCGTAACGCGAGCGCCTGGGCGAGCGACCGGGTGGGGGAGGACCTCACCGCGCAGATCGACCCAGAGTTCATCCTCGGACCGGACGCGCTGGTCCACTGAAGAAAGGAAACTGTCGATATGTCACTGGAAGTTCCCGCCGCTCTGCTGGCGCGGGCGGAAGCCGGGCCGGTGGACGACGCCGAGTTCGTCGGCTGCGTGCGCGAGTCCCTGCCATACGCCTGGCAGGTCGTCTCGGCGGTCGCCGGCCGGCTCGCCGACGCGCCGCCGGACCAGCCGTACGCCGTCCACGCCACGCCGCCGCCGAGCGAGGCACACCGGGGCCAGTTGCTGCGAGCGCTCGCCTCGGATGCGATCAGGGGCGCGATGGAGCGGTACTTCGGGGTCAGGCTGGCGTTCCAGAACTGCCACCGGGTGGCGGCGTTTCGGCCGGGCGAGGTGGGCGGGACGGCGTACGTCGAGTTCGTCTCGCCGGCGGCTCAGCTACGGAACCAGTCGCCGGAGCTGCGCGACTGTTGACCCACGCGCGACTGCCGACCGGCGCGTGCCCCGCCCGCCGGGCGAGTTGACCATGGAGTCTTCGGCCGACCCGCCGGGCGAGCCGCCGAAAACGTCATGATCGCACGGCCTAGGAGGCGAGCGCTGCTGCGAGGGCGGAGCGCAGGTCCGGGTGGCTGAACCGGAAGCCGGCGTTGGTGAGTACGCCGGGTAGCACCCGGTGGCTCGCCAGCGCGTCCCGGCCGAACTCGCCGAGCGCCAGTTTCAGCACCGCCCCGGGCAGCGGGATCACCGCCGGCCGGTGCAGCAGGCTACCCAGCGTCTTGGCGAACTCGGCGTTGCGGACCGGTGCCGGACCGACCATATTCACCGGACCGGCGATGTCGTCCCGCTCGAGCAGGAAGCTCGCCGCCGCCAGCCAGTCGGTCAGCGAGATCCACGGCAGCCACTGCCGGCCGGAGCCGAGCGGCCCGCCCAGCCCGAGCCGGTACGGCAGCAGCTGTGGCCCGAGCAGGCCACCGGCGCGGTGCAGCGGGAACCCGGTGCGCAGCCGCACCACCCGGACGCCCGCCCGCTCGGCCGGGCCGGTCGCGGCTTCCCACACCCGGCAGGTGTCGGGGAAGAAGCCGTGGCCGGCCGGGGCCTGCTCGTCCACCGCGGTGTCGCCAGTGTCGCCGTACCAACCGACCGCCGAGCCGGCCAGGAACACCGACGGCTTCCGCGCCGCGGCGGCGATCGCCCGGGCCAGCGTGGCGGTGGTGTCGACCCGGCTGCTGTGAAACTGCTTGCGGTAGCCGGCGGTCCACGGCCGGATCGGCAGCCGCAGCCGGCCGATGCTGGTCGAGATCGGCGAGCCGGCGAGGTTGACCACAGCGTCGACGTCGGCCACTGCGGCCGGGTCGAGCTCGCCGGTGGCCGGCTGCCAGCTCACCTCGTCCGGCGCGGTGGCGGGCCGCCGGACCAGCCTGACCACCCCGTGGCCGCCGGCTCGCAACCGGTCGGCGAAGGCCGCCCCGAGGAACCCGCTCGCGCCAGCGATCAGCACCCGCATGCGGCCTATTTCACCAGCCGACCACCCGCAGTGTGTATTCGGGTGCGTTCGGGTCGTCACCGCCGGAGATCAGCGTGTCCACTGTCAACGTCTCCGGTCCGACCGCGATCGCGAGCCAGTTGACGGTCTCCGCCGCCGAGCCGGCGCTGATCTGGGTCTCGGACCGGACCGTCTCGGCGGTGAGGTCGACCTCCGCCAGCGACACGTTTCCAGTGTTCGGCTGGTAGAGCGGGATCGCCACCAGACTGTCGTTGACCCGGGCCACGTTGATCGCCCGACCGGCCGGCAGCTCGATCTCGGTGCGGAACTCGCCATTCGTGGCGTCCCGGACCACCAGGATGGCGTTGCCGCCGCCCTGCCCGTCGTCGGCGAACTCGGTGCCGAGCACCATTCCACCGAAGACGGTCGGGTTGGTCAGACCGCGGACCTCGTTGTTCTCGTCGGCTTCGACACCCCAGGCCTGGGTGCCGGTGGCCGGGTCCAAGGCGACCGCGGCCGCCGGTGCGGCGCCGTCCTCACCCGGCTCGCCGGTCTCGTACTTGACCACGATCAGGTCGGGAGTGGCCTTGGCGATGCAGTTGCTGGCGGTGCCCTCGGTCGGCCAGGACCAGACCTCCTCGCCGTTGGCCGGGTCCAGGCCGGTGACGATGCAGGTGCTGGAGCCGTCGTCCTGGGTGCAGGTCTGGGTGGTGATCACGATGCCGGGGCTCTCCGCGCTGACATTCGCGAACTGGCAGAGCTCCCGTTCCGGGGCGCGCCACCGGAGTTCGCCGTTGTCGCTGCCGATCGCCAGCAACCAGACCGGGGCCCGGGAGGTGGCGTCCGGCGCCTGCTCCTCCTGCTCCGGCACGATGAACCAGTCCCCGTCGGGCGGTGAGGCGATCACCAACGACATCGCGGTCACCAGGTCGCTGTCGTACCGGTTCCAGCGCACCTCGCCGGTGGCGGTGTCGATCCCGACCACCCGGTCGCGGCCACCGTCGCCGTCATACCGCATCCCCAGCACCACCGTCTCGCCGCCGTCGGTGAGCGCGGTGCCGACCCGCTGGTAGGCCTCGTCCCGCCAATGCCAGTGTTCTTCGCCGGTGCGCGGGTCGACGCCCCGGATCCCTTGCAGCTCATCGACGATCAGCCCGTGCGGGGTGGCGAGCGCGGCGAACTGCGCGGTGTCCCGGTCGATCGCCGGGATCTCCAGCTCCCAGGCGGGGGCGGTGCCGGCCGCCGGCGGCTCGCCGGTCAGGGTCAGCGGGGTCGCGGTCTGAGAGTCCTCAGTGGCCAGCCAACCCGGGAACAGCAACACCGCGGCGGCGACCACCGCGCCGGCGACGATCGCGCCGGCCGGCGCACCGATCACCTGTGCCCGGCGGACCGCGCTGAGGTTGCCGTAGCCCTTCCGGCGGGCGTCGGCGAGGCCGAACGGGAACAGGTCCTGCAGCCGGCGCATGCCGATCAGCCAGCCGATGGTGCCGATCACGACCAGCGCCGCGCCCGCGGCCGCGACCAACCCGCCGCCGCCCCGGCCACCTTCCTCGGTCTGGAAGGTCAGCGCGATCGCGAACACCGCCACCGCGGCGGCGAGCACGATCGCGACGATCCGCAGCCGGAACCGGGCCCGCGGCGAGCGCAGCAGCCAGGCCAGCAGCAGCGAGAGCAGGGTGAGCCCGATCAGCACCTGGGTGATGACGCCCGGTTGGTCGATCCGGCCCAGCAGCCGCTCGCCCCACTTCCAAGGCAGCAGCGCCCCGATCACCAGCCCGGTGGCACCGGCGAGCTCCACCCCGAGCGCGGCGGTCATCGCGAACCCGATCCGCAGGTGTCGATGCTGCATGGCGGTCCGCGCTCGCGCCGCCGCCTTGGCCGTGCCGGAGTCGGCCGCCGCCTTGCGAGCCCGCGCCGCTTCCTTGGCCTCCGCCTCCGCCTGGGCCTGCGCCGCCTTGGCTTCCGCTCTGGCCTCCGCCGCGGCCTTCGCCTCGGCGTTGGCCTTCGCGGTCGCCTTCGCCTTCGCCTCGGCTCTCGCCTCCGACGGCTTCTTGGCCGGCGCTGCCTTGGCCGGCGCCGCCTTCGACGCCGGGCTAGCCGGAGCCGGTGCCGCCTTGGCCGCAGACTTCGCCGGTGCTGCCTTGGCCGCAGCCTTCTTCGCGGGCGCCTTCTTCGCTGCCTTCTTCGCCGACTTCTTGGCCGGCGTCGCCCGCTCGGCTTGCGAGCCGGGCGAGGTCGGCGAACCCCGCTCCGCCTGCTGCTCAGTCTGCTGCTTGGCCCGGTTGCGCGCCGTCGCCTCGCCGGCGGACTCGTCGGCGGCCTCGCTGGCGGGATTCCCGCTCGTCACCTTCTCGCTTGCCACCGCACCACTATCCGTACTTTCCTCAAGTTACGCAATCCCGCAGCGCCGGTATCGCAAAGTTATCTGGCGAGCGCGGCGGCCCGGGTCAGTGCCCGGTGGAGTAACCGGGCGTCCCCGAGCCGGCCCCGCAGCCGCTGTTCCAGGCCGGCGATCGGGATCAGGTTCTGCGGCGCCCGGGGATCCTTGTAGGCGGTGGCGGCGAATCGGGGCAACGTCACCACCGACAGATCGGCGAGCGCCACTGCCGACTCTACCGTCAGCTCGATAGAGCACTCCGCCCGGACCAGTCCGGACCAAGGGGCGCCGGTCGCTCCGGGCAGCCGCAGATACCAGCTGTATCGGCGCCAGTTCGTACCGAGTTCGAACACCGGCGAGCGCTCGCCCGGCGCCAGTCCGGTAACCACCGTGGTCAGCTCCGGCGGGAGGTATCGACGCTGATGGGTCTTGATGTACCCGATCGCCCGCGGCAGGTGCGCTCGGCCGCGTAGCGGCCCATCGATGACCAGCAGATCGGTCCGGTCCTCGAACCCGGCTCGAGCCTCGGTAGCGGCGCGAACCTCCAGTTCGGCCAGCGGCCCCTGCACCGCCTGCTGCAGCTCGGGCAGCTCGCCCCGACTGACCTTCCGCACCGGATACCGGATCGAGCCGTGGGCGAGCGCCGTCGCGCTGGGCGACGCCGTGAACAGTGCACGCTCCACAATGGTCGTGACCAGCGCGGCCGCGCCGCGCCGCAGCTCGCACCGGACCGCGCCGGCGGCGTAGGAGGCGGCGAGCCCCGGGTACGACGAACCGTCGGGTTCCGCGGTCCACACCCGGGCGTCGTTGCGACGCACCCCATCGACCAGGATCACCGTGTCCGGCGGCCGCAGATCGACCGGGTACGGCACCGGTGCCCACGACGCGGCCGGCACCTCGACATCCGGGTCGAGCTGAGGGTCGCTGGCCGGTTGCGGCCCGCCGCCGTCGGCGTCCGGATCGGTGCTGGCCGCGTACGCCGGGTCCCACGCGTCAACCCACAGCCGCATCAGAAACCCACTCGGGTCACCCGGGAGGAGCGGGCGTCCTTGGTCACCTCGAACCGGACCGGGATCCGCTCGGCCAGCGCCGGCACGTGGGTCACCACCCCGACCATCCGGTCGCCGCGGGCGGCGAGGTTCTCCAGCGTGGCGGCGACCGCGTCCAGGGTGGTCGCGTCCAGCGTCCCGAACCCCTCGTCGAGCAGGATCGACTCCAGGCTCGCCGACGCGGTGGCCAGCCCGGCCAGCTGCTCGGAGAGCGCGAGCGCCAGCGCCAGCGAGGCCTGGAACGTCTCGCCGCCTGACAGCGTCCGCACCGGCCGGCGCAGCCCGGCGTCGTAGTGGTCGAGCACGAAGAACTCGCGGTTGTCGTGGACCAGCTCGTACTGCCCGGCCGACAGTTCCCGCAGGATCGTCGAGGCGCCTTCGACCAGCCGGTCCAGCGCCTCGGCCAGCAGCCACGCTTCGAAGTTGTTCGCCCGCAGGTGCTGGGCGAGCGCCCGGGCCACCTGCGCGTCCTGCTCGAAGCTGGCCCGCTGCTCGCGCAGCTTCTGGGCCTGCTCCCGGCGCGTGCGGAGGGCGGCCAGCTCGGCCCGGGCCCGCTCGGCCGCGACCGTGGCGGCCCGGCCCGGGTCGTCGCCGGGCGAGGCCAGCCCGGCCCCGGTAAACAGCGCCTCGATCTCGTCCCGGACGGCCGAGATCGCCGCCTGCGCTGACGCCACCTCGGCCACCGCCTCGTCCCGGCCGGCCCGCAGCTCGGCGGCCTGCTCGGCGGCCCAGTCCGCGAGCGCCGCCCACGCCGCCGCCAGATCGTCCCGGTCGACCGGGGGTGGCCGGTGCGCCATCAGCGCGTCCCGGGCGGCGTCGAACTCCCGCCAGGCGGTCCGCAGGCGCCGGTTGGCCGCGTCCGCCTCGCTGGTGGCCCGCCGGTGCGCCTCCCGGGCCCGCCGCAGCGCCGCCGCCGCCTCGCCGAGCCGGCGCTCGGTCTCGGCGATCCCGGCCAGCTCGTCCCGCACCGTCTCCACCGACGGCGCGCCGGCCAGCCGCTCGTCGAGCTCGGCCAGCCGGCGGTCGAGCAGTTCGGCCTGGGTGCGGGCGGCGGTGAGGGTACGATCCAGCTCGCGGACGGTCGCGTCGAGCTGCTCGACCCGCTTCGCGGCCGCGTCCGCCGCCTGCCGGGCCCGCTTGCCGGCGGCCTCGGCCCGCTTCACCGCCGAGTCGGCCGGCAGCTCGGGCAGCACCGCCACCGGCTGGGTACAGACCGGGCACGGCTCGCCGGCGACCAGGTGGGTCCGCAGCGCCGCCGCCTGGTCGGCCGCCTGCGCCGCCGCGTACGCCTCCCGGGCCGCCTCCAGCTTCGCGGTCGCCTCCGCCGCCTCGTCCCGGGCGGTGGCGAGCGCGGCGGTGGCCCGGTCGTGCTCGGCCTGCGCCGCGGCCACCGCCTGGTTGAGCGGGTCCCGCTCGGCGACCAGTTTGCCGCGCTCCTCGTACGCCGCCAGCAGCTGCCGCAGCGCCGCGGCGTCACCGCCGGCGGCGAGCTCGCCGCGCAGCTTCTCCTCCCGCTCCTCGGCCGCGGCGACCGCCTCGGCGGCGGCCTCCAGCGCGCTCCGGGCGGCGGTGGCGGCACCGGCGAGCGCCGCCACCTGGGCCGGCGGCTTCACCCCGGCCAGCGCCGCGATCTGTTCATCCCGGGTACGCAGGGCCTGCGCGGCCCGGTCCGCGTCGGCCTGCGCGGTGGCCAGCCGCGGCAGCGCCGCCTCGACCTGCTCGACCAGCTCCTGCATGGCGGTGGCCCGCTGCTCGGCCGCGGCCAGCGCCGCGTCGTCCACGCCGGCGAGGTCGGCGAGCAGCCGGTCGGTGGCGGACAGCTCCGCCTCGGCCCGGCCGGCCCGGGCGGTGGCCCGCTCCCGCACCTGCTCGTAGATCGAGAAGCCGAGCAGGTTCACCAGGATCTGCTGCCGGGTGGCCGGCTTCGCGTGCAGGAACTCGGCGAACTCGCCCTGCGGCAGCACCACGCAGGTGACGAACTGGTCGTACGGCAGCCCGATCACCTCGGTGACCGCCGCGTCCAGCTCGGTCGGCGTACCGGCCAGCGGCTCGCCGAGGTCGTCCGGGGTCAGGCCGGTGTCGAGCTTGCGCACGTCGAACCCGGCCGGCATCCGCTGCAGCGCGGCGCCGGCGGTCTTCACCCGGCCCTTGCCGTCCCGGCGGACGACCCGGGTGGCGACATACCGCTCGCCGGCGGTCTCGAACACCAGCCGGACCCGCGCCTCGGCCGCCGACGGGGCCAGCGCGTTGCTCACCGAGCTGCTGTTGCGCCAGCGCGGGACGGTGCCGTAGAGCGCGAAGCAGATCGCGTCGATGATCGACGACTTGCCGGAGCCGGTCGGGCCGACCAGCGCGAAGAAGTCGGCGTCGGTGAAGTCGACCGTGGTCTCGTCCCGGAAGGTCGCGAACCCGGCCAGGTCCAGCCGCAGTGGCCTCACGCCGAGCTCACCTCCTCGTACAGCTCCTCGAACAGCGCCTGCACCCGGTCGTCGGCGTGGCCGCGGGCGGCCAGGTACTCGCCGAACAGCTCCGGCGGGGTGCGGCCGGCCCGGGTGGCGGCCCGCCGCTGCTCGGTCGCTGGCAGCAGGTCCGGGTCGACCCGCACCTCCAGCGCCCGCGGCAGCAGCTCCTGCACCTGTTCCCGGAGCCCGGCCCGGGGCTGCTCCCGGACGAACACCCGCAGCCAGGCGTTGCCGGGATCGAGGCTGGCGAGCTCTTCGAGGGTGCCGCGGACCGTGCGCAACGGCGCCGCCGAGGTGATCGGCACCTCCCGGATCTTCGCGGTCGACTGCGCCGTCACCTCGACGATGGTCACGCTGGGCGTGTTCTCGCCCTCGCCGAAGTCCAGCTGCAGCGGGCTGCCGCAGTACCGGACCGGGCACGGCCCGGGCAGGGTCTGCGGCCGGTGCAGGTGGCCGAGCGCGACATAGTGGGCGCTCGCCGGGAAGATCGTCGCCGGCACCGCGTACTGCTGGATGGTGTGCGCCTCCCGCTCGCCGCCGCCGGCCTTCGCCCCGACCACGGTCACGTGGGTGGTGATCAGGTTGATCTGGCCGGGGTCGAAGTCCTCGGTGAGCGCGGCGACCATCCGGGCCAGGTGGTCGGCGTAGGTCTGCTGCGCCTCGGCGGCCGACAGCTCGAACAGCTCGGTGGCCCGCACCGCGTACCGCTGGGACAGGAACGGCAGCGCCACCAGCCGCCAGCCGTCGCCCTGGATCAGCTGGTCGGCCCGGGACCGGACGGTGCCGCGCAGGGTGATCCCGGCCGCCTCCGCCCACGGCCGCAGCGCGTCCAGCGCCGGGCCGTTGTCGTGGTTGCCGGCGATCGCCACCACCTCGGCGCCGGTGCCGCGCAGCGCGCTGAGCGCGCGGGTGACCAGCCGGGTCGCGGCCGGGGTCGGCGCGCCGCTGTCGAACAGGTCGCCGGCGACCAGCACCAGGTCGGGCTGCTCGGTCCTGGCCACCTCGACCAGCTCGGCGAGCACCGCCTGCTGCTCGTCGAGCCGCGGCTGTCCCTTGAGCACCTTGCCCACATGCCAGTCAGAGGTGTGCAGGATCCTCAAAACGGCAACTCCTCCCGGCCGCCGTCGGTGCCGGCACCGACCACCGCGAACGGGTCGACCGCCTGGGTGATCGAGCGGAGGGTGGCGCTGGGCGCGGCGCCCGCCTCACCGGGCCGGGTCGCCCAGGCCGGGAACGGGAACTCCACGCACAGCGGCACCGGCAGCTCCGGCTGGTTGACGAACATGGTGCCGGGCTTGGCCAGCAGGGCCCGCTGCCGTTGGGCCGCCGGCAGGAAGCCGTACTCGGGCCGGGAGGCCTCGGCCGGGTCGAGCCGGCCGACCACCCGGATCGCCGAGTTCGCCACGATCCGCCGCTCCACCTCGCTGGCGGTCTGCTGGGCGCCGATCAGGATCACCCCGAGCGAGCGGCCCCGCTCGGCGATGTCGAGCAGTACCTCTTTGATCGGGCTGTCGCCTTCCCGCGGCGCGTACTTGTTCAGCTCGTCGAGCACCACGAACAGCAGCGGCCGGGCGGTGCCGGACTTCTCCTTGCGCTCGAATTCGGTCCGCAGGGTCACCCCGACCACGAACCGCTGCGCCCGTTCCGGCAGGTTGTGCAGGTCGACGATGGTGACCTTGGCGCTCTCGGCGGTGTTGATGGTGTGCGGCCGGCGGGTGGTCAGGTCGCCCCGGATCAGCCGGGCCAGGTCCCGCTTGCTCGCCACCAGCCGGCGGGTGAACGCGTTGATGGTGCCGAGCCCGACCGCCGAGCCGGCCCAGCTCGACCGGGTCTCCTCGTCGTTCAGCAGCTCCACCAGGTGGTCGACCAGCTCCGGGTAGGTGGCCAGCTTGACCCCGTCGATCACCACCGCGCCGGAGTCGAGCGGTTCGGCGACCCGGGCGAGCTGCGCGGCGACCGCGTGCACCACCATCGTGTACTGCTGCCGTTCGTCGTCGGCATCGGCGAACACGTAGGGGAGCAGCCGGTCGGCGCAGAACTCGGCCAGCGTCCAGTAGAACGCGTCCACCCCGGCGGTCCGGCTCGCCACGTCCGGCGTACCGGTCGGGTCGCCGAGCCGGGGCGGGGCGTGGATGTGTACGTCGGCGAACGGCCCGGCGGGCAGGCCGAGCTGCTGGTAGGTCTGCTCGGTCTCGGCGTCCAGCGCGGTGTTCGGGTGGTCGAGGAAGTTGAGGTCCTCGCCCTTGACGTTGAACACCAGCGCCCGGGCGTTCACCCCGTCACCGCCGAGCGCGCCGGAGTGGAACGCCGAGTAGAGCAGGAAGGTCGCGAAGCTGGTCTTGGTCGCCACCCCGGAGATGCCGGAGATCGAGACGTGCGCGCCGCGGGTGCCGTCCAGGAAGTCGGCGTTGAGATAGACCGGTACGCCGTCCCGGCCCAGCCCGAGCGGGATCCGCCGCTGCATCCGGTCGAAGTGGAGGGCGGCGTCGCGAACCTCGCCGGTGGCCCGGTGCACCACCGCACCCGGAGTCGGCGGTACGTAGACCTCGGGGTCGACCCGGGTGGTGGTGATCTCGGCCGCCTCCTGGATCTGCGCCGGCAGCATGCCGTCGGCGATCGCGAACACGTCGGAGTCGAACTGGGCCCCCTCGTGCCGGGCCCGGACCGCGGTGACCACCCCGGCGATCGTGACCGGCTCCCGATCGGGCAGCTCCCGGTGGGTGACGACCACATCGTCGAGCTGCAGCCAGCTGCCCTCGTTGACGGCGGTCCAGAAGCTCAGCGGGGTGGCGTCGGCGGTCCCGAGCACCCGCCCCACCGGTTCGCCGCGGGGGTGATCGTCAGGGGTCATCCTCGACATGGTGCCGCATCACCGGCCGAGCCGGGGGGATGGCACGCCGACCGTACGTCAGATCGAGAAGTACGCCACACG
>DATCKZ010000016.1:0-72781 GCA_036564175.1 Natronosporangium sp. | reverse complement strand
GATCCTGGCCGGGGTGCAGATCCGGCTGGCGAACGCGACCTGGCCGAAGCGGCTGTTCGCCGGGTTCTGGCTGCGCCGGGCCGGCTGGATCGGGGACACGCTGGTCCGGACCGGCGGCAAGCACACGCTGGCCACCCGGCTGGTGTACGCGATCGGCTGGCTCTGCTGGTACCGGGCGCTGCGGACCCGGATCGGGATGCGGCGGGTCCGGGCGGCGGTCTCCGGCGCGGCGCCGATCGCGCCGGAGGTGCTGAAGTTCTTCATGGGCATCGGGGTGCCGATGTTCGAGGCGTACGGGCTGACCGAGTCGGCGGCGATCGCGACCGCGAACCGGCCCGGCCGGGTGAAGCTCGGTACGGTCGGCGAGCGGCTCGGGCAGGCGGAGCTGCGGGTCGCCGAGGACGGCGAGATCCAGGTCCGGCATCCGGGGGTGTTCGTCGGCTACTTCCGCGATCCGGCGGCGACCGCCCAGGCGAAGACCCCGGACGGCTGGCTGCGCACCGGCGACATCGGGGAGTGGGTGGACGGCACCCACATCAAGATCACCGACCGGGCGAAGGACATCATCATCACCGCGGGAGGCAAGAACATCGCGCCTTCCGAGATCGAGAACGCACTGAAGACCTCGCCGTACCTCAAAGAGGTGATCGTGATCGGCGACCGCCGGCCGTACCTCACCGCGCTGATCGGGATCGAGTTCGACGTGGTCGCCGAGTGGGCGCAGCGGCGCCGGATCGACTTCACCACCTATCGGGACCTGTCCGAGAAGCCGGCGGTGATCGAGCTGGTGCAGTCCATCGTGGATGAGGTGAACCAGCGGTTCGCGCCGGTCGAGCAGATCAAGCGGTTCCGGATGCTCCCGAAGGAGCTCGACCACGAGGACGGGGAGCTGACCGCCACCCAGAAGGTGAAGCGCCAGGCGATCGCCGAGCAGTTCGCGGACCTGATCGACGAGCTCTACGCACCCGGGCCGGCACGATGACCGACTTCCTGGCGGCGGTGGCGGACGGGCTCGGCCGGGGGAGCGTCTACGCGCTGATCGCGCTCGGGTTCGTCATCATCTACAAGTCCAGCAAAGTCATCAGCTTCGCCCAGCCCGGCTTCATGATCGCTGGGGTGGTGCTGGTGACCTACCTGGTGCAGGTTTCCTGGCTCGGCTTCTGGGGCGCGATGCTGCTCGGCGCGGCGCTGACCGCGCTGCTGGCGCTCGGGATCGAGCGGGCGGTGATCCGGCCGATGATCGGCCGACCGATCTTCGCGATAGCGATCATCACGATCGGGATCGACATCATCATCCGGACCGTTGCCCACGCGTACATCGGCCCCCTGGTCCGGCACGTCGACGACCCGTGGGGTCGCGACCTCATCCAATTTGGACCAATACGGATGGAGCAGCGCCATCTGGCCGCGGTGGTCACCGCCGCGATCCTGGTGACGTTGCTGTTCCTGTTCTTCCGGTACACCCGGATGGGGTTGGCGATGCGGGCGGTCGCCGAGGACCAGGAGGCGGCGCTCGCCCAGGGGGTCAGCGTGGGGGCGGTGTTCGCTACCTCCTGGGCGCTCGCCGGTGGGCTGGCGGCG
This sequence comes from Natronosporangium sp., assembly GCA_036564175.1. Lineage (GTDB taxonomy): Bacteria > Actinomycetota > Actinomycetes > Mycobacteriales > Micromonosporaceae > Natronosporangium. Next base: position 71,200 of record DATCKZ010000016.1, on the reverse strand, counting down.
ATCGCGGGCACGTTCGCCGCCGCCGGGGTGAGTGTGGACAACACGTTCTGGCCGATCGCCCTGTACGCGTTGCCGGTCATCATCCTGGGCGGGCTGGACTCGTTGCCGGGGGCGGTGGTGGCCGGGCTGGCGATCGGCGTGCTCCGGGCGCTCGCCGATGCGTATCCGGACAGCCTGACCTGGCTGGGCAGCAACCCGTCGGTGATCGTGCCCTGGCTGGTGATGGTGCTGGTGCTGATCCTGCGCCCGTACGGGCTGTTCGGCACCCGGGAAGTGGAGCGGGTATGAGAAGCCTACTGACCCGCGACCCGGCCGCCCGCCGGCCCCTGCTGCACACGTCGTACCGCAGTGAGATGGCGCTGCTGAACACCCGGGCCAAGCGGTGGACGGTGGCGGTGATCCTGCTGCTCGCACTGAGCCTGCCGTTCCTGCTGCGCGACACCGACCTGACCATGCTGACCCGGGGCAGCGCGTTCGCGATCGGCGCGATCGGGCTGATGCTGCTCACCGGCTACGCCGGCCAGATCTCGCTGGGCCACGCGTTCTTCGCCGGGGTGGGGTTCTACACCGCGGCGGTGGTCAGCGGTGACCCGGCGGAGCGGGCGCTCGGGTTCGGGGTGACCGAGATCCTGGTCTGGCTGCCGGCGGCCGGGCTGGTCGCTGCCGCGGTCGGGGCGCTGGTGGCGCCGCTGGCCACCCGGCTGCGCGGGCTCTACCTGGCGATCGTCACGCTCGGGCTGGTGTTCGTCGGCGAGCACATCTTCGAGCAGTGGCGGAGCGTCACCGGTGGTGCGAGTTCCGGCCGCCGGCCGCCGGCGGCGTCGCTGTTCGGCTACCGGCTCGATCTGGACGGACCCTACTTCACCCGGGCGCAGCAGCTGTTCTGGCTGATGCTGGTGCTGCTGGTCATCTTCGCGGTGGCCGCCCGGAACCTGGCACGCTCCAATGTGGGCCGGGCGTTCACCGCGATCCGGGACCGGGACATCGCCGCCGGTGTGATCGGGGTGGACCTGACCCGGCAGAAGACGGTGGCGTTCGCGGTCTCCTCGTTCTACGCCGGCTGCGCGGGGGCGCTCTACTACCTGACCTTCCTGAACGTCAACCCGGACCAGTTCAACCTGCTGCTGTCGATCCTGTTCATCGTGATGGTGCTGATCGGCGGGGTGGGCACGATCTCCGGAGCGATCGCCGGGGCGTTCCTGATCGCGTTGCTGCCGTGGGCGACCGACTGGCTCGCCGGCGTGCTGCCGCTGGTCAGCACCCGGCCGTCGGACACCTGGAACGACTCGGTGATGGAGTTCGTGCTCTACGGTTTGTTGATCATCGGCTTCCTGCTGTTCGAACCGCGCGGGCTGGTCGGCATCTGGAACCGGATCCGGAACTGGTGGACAACGTTCCCCTTCTCCTATTGATGCGCAAACAAAGTCAGGAGGGAACATGATGAGACGGCTTACGTCGATCGGTGCCGCGGCGTTGCTCGTCCTCGCGATCGGGGCCTGTCGGGAGGACAACGGTGGCGACGGCGGGGACGGTGGCGACGGCGGTGTCGCCACCGACTTCGGGGTCACCGAGGAGCCCTGCCCGGCCGCGGTCAACCCCGACAACGGCTGCATCTACCTTGGCATCCTCACCGACCTCACCGGACCGTTCGCGGGCTTCGGGACACCGCTGACCACCGCCCAGGAGGCGTTCTGGCAGCGGGTCAACGAGGCCGGCGGGATCCAGGCCGACGGGGTCGACCAAGCGTACGATGTGGACGTTTCGACCTACCAGGAGGACACCGGCTACGACGCCACCGAGCACGCCCGGCTGTACGAGGAGATGAAGCCGAACATCCTGGCACTGGCACAGACCCTCGGCACGCCGACCACGCAGGCGATCCTGCCCGATCTGGAGGCGAGCGACATCGTCGCCGCGCCGGCCGGCTACACCTCGCTGTTCAACTTCGAGGAGGTGATCCTGGAGTCGTCGGCGAACTACTGCGTCGAGACCATGAACTCGGTTGACTACGCGGTCGAGACCTACGACATCCAGAGCGTGATGGCGGTCTACTTCGAAGGTGACTACGGCGGGGACGCGGCGGCCGGGGCGCAGATCGCGGCCGAGGCGCACGGGCTGGAGTTCGAGGCCGTGCCGACCCCGGTCGGGGCCGAGCAGCAGGCCGAGGCGGTCGGCCGGATCCTCGCCAGCCAGCCCGACCTGGTGATCGTCACCACCGGCCCGACCGAGGCGGCGGCGATCATCGGCGGTGCCGCGTCGCAGGGCTTCACCGGCCGGTTCATCGGCACCAACCCGACCTTCAACCCGGCGCTGCTGGACAGCCCGGCGGCCGAGGCGATCCTCGGGCTCTACCAGGCCGGCGGGACGTTCCCGAACTGGTCCGAGGACACGCCCGCGCACCAGGCGATGCGGGACGCGATCGGCACCCCGGACGACCTCAGCGACGGGTACACCGCCGGCTGGATGTGGCAGTACCCGCTGAAGGCGGCGCTGGAGGCGGCGCTCGCCGCCGGTGACCTGACCCGGTCCGGGGTCCGGACCACGGCCACCTCGCTCACCTCGGTCGACTACGAGGGGATGCTGCCGGAGGGCGCCGGCAACTACGCCGGCGGGCCGGAGGCGCAGGTCCGGGCCTCGCTGATCGCGAACCCGGATCCGTCGGCGCCGACCGGGCTCACCACCGAGCGGGAGTTCTTCGTCGGGCCGACCGCCGAAGCCTGGGAGCCGACCGTCTGCTACGAGGAGTTGGAGAGCTGAGCTAACCCGTACCGATATCCAATCACCGCGCGGCCGGGCGCGGGGATTCAGCCGGATAAATCCGACTAAATCCTCGCGCCCGGCCGCGTAGTTTGGTCGTACGCCGAGGAAAATCTGCTACCTGGCACTCAGCTACCCTTCCGAAAAGAGTGTGGCGTAGTGCACAATCGCAATAGAAGGTGAGGGTTCGTTAAAGAAGGGGGTATCGGAGGAGCACCTGCTACAGCGCGGTAGCGCCAGAAACACAGATCGGCACCCAGGCGGTTCGCCCGGATGCCGATCGAAGCGCAACTCCCCAGCCGGCCTCACCAAGACGACAGGGGGTTCCGAGATGCAACCTAGCAGCAATACGAGACCAGACCCAAGTGGTCGTGACCGTTTCGTTACACTCGGCCGGCCGACGGTTCTGTATCAGGGTGACGGCACCACCGTCACCACTGCCTTCTTCGAGTCAGGTGGGCTCCGGTACCCGGTCGACGAGCTGGTCAGCGTCGAGCGGGTGGAGAGCGGCGGCTTGCTGCAGTCCCGGCTCTACGAGCTGTGGGCCTGGTTCCGGGGCCAGCAGGTCCGCCTCTTCCAGTCGTACGACTCGCGCGAGTTCGGCCAGGTGTGCCGGGCGTTGACGCGGGCGCGTGAGTACGCCGGCCTGGCCTAACGAACGTAGTCGGGCCGGACGGCCGCAGGTTGGCCGGACGGCCGCAGCCCGGCCCCGCACGGGGCGATGCTCGGTTCCGAGCGACGGGCTCACCAACCGGGTCGCGGGCGGGCTCAACCGCGGGCGAGCCCAACCGGCTCAACCAGCCTTGAGCTCGTCCGCGACCCGGGCGATCAGCTCCAGCGACTCCGCCTCGGCCAATGAGGCCTGCTGCAGCTGATCGAAGACGTTACGGTAGATGACCACCTCGGCACCGTCCACGATGGTGTGATCGACGACGTTCTCGACGTACACCACCTCGGAGTCGGCCGGGTCGGGAAACTCGATCACCACGAACGGGCTCAACACGTGCAGCACGCCGGTCCGGAACGGCAGTACCCGGACCGAGATGTGCGGCTCCTGGCCCAGCGCGATCAGGTGGTGGAGCTGCCGTCGCAACACGTCCGCCCCACCGATCTGGCGCCACAGCACCGCTTCGTCCAGGATCGCCGTGATCTGCGGCGGGGACGGCCGGTGCAGCACCTCCCGCTGCCGGATCTTCCGGACCTCCACCGCGGCGTCGAGCTCCGACTCGCGGATCACCGTCCGATTGACCGTCGAGGCCGCCCACCAGCTCGCGCTCACCAACGCCCGGGCGTACTCCTCGGTCTGGAGCAGCCCGGGCAGGCCGACCGGATTGACACACCGGAGCGCGCTGCTCTCGTCCTCCAGCCCGACGTAGGACAGGTAGGCCGGCGGGAGCGAGTCCCGGTACCGGGTCCACCACGGCCGCTGCCGGCCGATCCGCGCCAGCTCGACCAGCTCGTCGACCTCCGCCGGGTCGGTCACCTGGTAGAGCTGGAGCAGCTGCCGCAGGTCGGTGGTGGAGATGCCGACGCCGCCGGACTCGATCCGGATCACCTTCGACAGCGACCAGTCCATCGCCTCGCTGACCTGCTCCTGGGTCAGGCCAGCCTGATCCCGGGCCCGGCGCAGGGCATGCCGCAGCCGCCGCCGGCCAGCCGTCGGGCTGTGCACTGATGTGGTCATGCAGGCTCCACGCCGTCGTTCTCATACCGGTCCGAGCCAGGCACGGCAATCCGCAAGCTCGCTGACCGCCACCTGGCGCTTTCGGGTTACGGTACACCGGAGCCGACCCGAGAACCGGACAACCCAGCCGCCCGCGGGATCTTGCGAACGTCGCCGGTGGTTTACGCTGTAGCGCGGCGGCCCCGGACGATCTTCGGGGCGGCTTGCGTTTCCGCACGGCGGACAACGAGCTGTGTGTCACCCACCCTACGTTCACTTCGTTCAAAGGAGCACGAATGGGGCACGCGAAGCCCACCACCTCGGCATGGCGAAAGAGCAGCCGCTGCGACAGCGGCTACTGCCTCGAGGTGGCGTGGCGTACCGGCGGTGTGGCTGTGCGTGACAACACGGTGCCGGAGGTGCAACTGAGTTTCGACCGCACCAGCTGGGCCGAGCTGGTCCAGAGCATCCGCAGCGACCAGTTTGTTCGCTAGCGAGCGTCCGGACGGGTCGCCGCGCCGACCGCCCTCGATCAGCCCTCGGCCGGCAGCATCGGGTGGCCGGGAGCCAGCGGCGATCGGCCGGCGGCCCGCCGGGCCGCGAGTGCCCCGAGTAGCGGTCAGCGCTCCTGGTCGCCCACCCGGACCGGGTGATCGTCGGTGGTGGGCAGCCAGTGTCTGGTAACCGCCCGCTCGGCGATGAACGACATGAACGGCACGGTGCCGGCGAGCATGACCAGGATCATCTGCTTCGGCGACCATCGAGCCCGCCGGCCCAGGTCGTACACGGCGACCAGGTAGACCATGTACAGGAAGCCGTGGATCGGGCTCACCGTCTTCGACAGGGTCGGATAGTCAAATCCGTAGCGCAGCACGACCCCGAGGGTCAGCAGCAGCAGGACGACTCCGACCAGGTAGGCGATGACGCGGAAGCGGAGCAGGGCACCGGACACGTCAGCCAGGGTAGTCCACCGGCCGCTTATCGGGATTGGCACTCAACCAGGCCAGGAACCGGTTGTACGCGGCCAGTTCCGGGTCGTCCGCCAGGTCATCCTCGCTGACCGGGGCGGTGGTGCGCTGGGCGGCCGGCGGGGGCGGCTCCGGCAGGGTGGTGCGGGCCGGCTCGCCGCGGATCGCCCGGCGGACCTCCCGCCACCACAGCATCACCGCGAACCCGGCGAAGATCGGCCACTGGATCGTGTACGCCCAGCTGAGCATGTTGCCGGCGGTCGCGCGCGACAGCTGCCAGGCACCGAGCCCGAGCATGGTCGCGACCGCCGCCAGGGTCACCAGGTGGCCGGCGATCCAGCCGGGAGTCAGCACCTTCCGCACGAGCATCCAGCGTAGTAGCCCGGCCGCGCGACTCAGCTCAGCCCGGCCCAGGCCAGCGTGACCAGCGTGCCGAGGGCGAGGAACGGGCCGAACGGCAGTGTGTCCTTCCGGCCCACCTTCCGGGCGATCAGCAGCCCGGTGGCGACCAGCCCGCTGGCCAGGAACGACAGCAGCAGCCCGGCCACCAGCGCGGTCCAGCCCAGCCACCCGAGCAGCGCGCCGGCGCCGAGCACCATCTTCGCGTCGCCGAGCCCGAACCCGCGGGCCCCGAAGATCAGCGTCACCAGGGCGAAGCCGACCCCGCAGACCAGTGCCGCCACGGCCGCCCGTACCCAGGCATCCCCGGCGTCGGTGATCGCCGCCGCCACCCCCAGCCAGGCCAGCGCCCAGGCCGCGGCCGGCAGGGTGAGCCGGTCCGGCAGCCGGTGCACCGCCAGGTCGATGAAGGTCAGCGCGACCGCGGCGGCGGCCCAGCCGGCGAACGCGATCGCCTCCCAGACCGACCGGCCGCCGGCGGCGACCGCCACCGCCACCAGCCCGGCCGCCGTGACCGCCGTGGTCTCCACCGTGTAGGCGGGCGCGCCGATCCGCTCGCCGCAGCCGCCGCACCGGCCGGCCGGCAGCAGCGCCGGCAGCCCGGCCGGCGGCCGGAACGGCGCGTCGCAGTGCGGGCAGCCGCGCCGCCACGGCTGGTCGGCCGGCACCGAGTGGACCAGCACCGCCCACCGCAGCAGCGGGGTCACCGGTGCGATCGTGGCGAGCCAGCGCAGCCACGGCCGCGCCGCGCCGGCCCGCACCCCGTCCATCCCCGGACTATCCATCCTGGACAGTAGCGAGCGCGGCCAGCGCCGCCCCCCGGGCACCGGCCATGTCCAGGTCGGGTACGAGCGCGAACTCGGCCGCCGCCACCTGCTCGGCCCGCAGAACGGTGTGCTCCCGGACCTTGCCGAGGAACCAGTCCCGGAACTCCGGCGCGGCCTCGACCACCCCGCCGCCGACGAAGTACGCGTGCGGGTCCACGATGTTGGCGCAGAGCGTGAACAGCCGGCCGAGCGCCTTCGCCTGCTGCTCGAAGATCGCCCGGGCCAGCGGGTCACCACGCTCCCCGTACCCCCGGACCAGCTTCGCCGCCTCCTGGATCGACGGCACCTTCGCCAGCTCGTGGTCGGGGTAGCGGCGCAGCCAGTACGGCAGCAGGTTCTTCACGATCCCGGTCAGCGAGGCGATGCTCTCGGCATCGCCGGCGAACCCGCAGTTGCACTGCGGCACCGGCTGGCCCTCGGCGAGCAGCCCGTCCATCGGGATGTGGACGTGCCCGAGCTCGCCGGCCTGGCCGGAGGCACCGGTGATCACCCGGCCCAGCTCGACCACCCCGCCGCCGAGGCCGGTGCCGACGATCGCCGCCACCGATGAGCGTTCCTGGGCGCGGGCCCCGAAGTACCGCTGGTGGGCGTAGAAGGCGGCGGCGTTCGCGTCGTTCAGGTAGGTGACCGGCAGGCCGAGCCGCGCCTCCAGCGCGCCCCGGAAGTCGAACCCGTGCCAGCCCGGGTCGGAGAAGTTGGTCGCGCCGGTCGACGAGAGCACGCCGGTGGCGCTGGCCGGGCCGGGTGTGTCCAGCCCGACCGCGGCGACCGACGAGCGGGGCGTGCCGGTCAGTTCCAGCACCCCGTCCAGTGCCGCCGCGATGCAGGCCAGCGACACCTCCGGCCCCTCGGTCACCCGGCTGGGCGTCTCCACCAGCCGGTCCACCAGGAACTCACCGCCGGCGGTCAGCACGGTGGCATTGCAGGTGGTCCCGCCGACATCCAGCCCGACGACGACCTGGTGATCCGCGATGCCCATGCTGCGTGCTCCTGTCCGACGTGAATCGCTGCGGCCGATCGTACGTGAGCCGACTACGCTGCTGGGCATGGACGTGTCGGCGCTGGCGACCCGGTTCCGGGAGATCCTCGGCGCGGACGGCGCCGACGGTGTGATCACCGATCCGCAGGAGCTGCGGACGTACGAGTGTGACGGGCTGACCTCGCACGCGGCGGTGCCCGGGATCGTCGTGCTGCCGACCACCGCCGAGCAGGTCGCCGCGATCGTCCGGACCTGTGTCGCCGAGGGCGTGCCGTACGTTGCCCGCGGGTCCGGCACCGGGTTGTCCGGGGGCGCGCTACCGCGGACCGACGGGGTGCTGATCGTGACCTCCCGGATGCGCCGGATCCTCGAGGTGGACGTCCCGAACCGGCGGGCGGTGGTCGAGCCCGGGGTGGTGAACCTGGCGGTCACCCGGGCCGCCGCGCCGGCCGGCTACTACTACGCGCCCGACCCGTCCAGCCAGCAGGTCTGCTCGATCGGCGGGAACGTGGCCGAGAACGCCGGCGGCGCGCACTGCCTGAAGTACGGGTTCACGGTCAACCACATCCTCGGGCTGGAGGTGGTCACGCCGGACGGCGAGATCGTCCAGCTCGGCAACGACCCGGGCTACGACCTGATCGGCGCGTTCGTGGGCTCGGAGGGCACGCTCGGCATCACCACCAAGATCACGGTACGGCTGCTGCGGGCGCCCGCGGCGGTCCGGACCATGCTCGCCGCGTTCGACACCGTCGACGCCGCCGGTGCTTGCGTGTCGGCGATCATCGCCGCCGGGGTGGTGCCGGCCGCGGTCGAGATGATGGACGCGCTCGCGATCGAGGCGGCCGAGGCGGCGGTCGCCTGCCAGTACCCGGCCGGCGCCGGCGCGGTGCTGATCGTCGAAGTGGACGGTCCGGCGGCCGAGGTGGCCGCGGAGTCGGCGGAAGTCGAGCGGCTGGCCCGGCAGGCCGGCGCGTTCGAGATCCGGGTGGCCGCGGACGCCGCCGAGCGGGCCGCGATCTGGACCGGCCGCAAGTCCGCGTTCGCGGCGGTCGGCCGGATCAGCCCGGCCTACCTGGTGCAGGACGGGGTGGTGCCGCGGACCGCGCTGCCGCGGGTGCTGGGCGACATCGCCGCCCTGTCCAAGGAGAGCGGGATCCGGGTGGCGAACGTGTTCCACGCCGGCGACGGCAACCTGCACCCGCTGGTGCTCTACGACGACGCGGTGGCCGGGCAGGCGGCCCGGGCCGAGGAGGTCTCCGCCTCGATCCTGCAGCTGTGCCTGGCGCACGGTGGCTCGATCACCGGCGAGCACGGGGTGGGTGTGGACAAGGCCGGGTACATGCCGAAGATGTTCACCGACGAGGACCTGGACACCATGCAGCTGCTGCGGTGCGCGTTCGACCCGCACGGGCTGTGCAATCCCGGCAAGGTGTTCCCGACCCCGCGGCTGTGTGGCGAGGCACCCGGGCCGCGCAAGGGGGTCCATCCGCTGGTCGAGTCCGGCCAGGCGGAGCTGTTCTGATGCGGACGTTCCGGCCGGCCACCGTGGACGAGGTGGCGGCGGCGATGCGGGAGACGGCGGGGCTCGCGGTGACCATCCGGGGCGCGGGAACCAAGCGCGGTTGGGGGCCGCCGCCGCGCGCCAGCGACGCCGTGCTGGACATGTCCGGATTGGACCGGATCATCGAGCACGCGGCCGGCGACATGGTGGTGCAGGTGGAGGCCGGGGTGCCGCTGGGCCGGCTGGCGGCGGCGGTGGCCGAGGCCGGGCAGCAGCTCGCGGTCGACATTCCGGTCTATGACGACGGGTCCAGCCTCGCCGGCGGTACGGTCGGCGGTGCGCTCGCGGTGGCGGTGAGCGGCCCGCGCCGGCTGCGCTACGGCGGCCTGCGGGACCTGCTGCTCGGGGTGACGCTGGTGCGCGCCGACGGAGTGGTGGCCCACTCCGGCGGCAAGGTGGTGAAGAACGTCGCCGGCTACGACCTCGGCAAGCTGCTCACCGGCTCGTACGGGACGCTGGCGGCGATCGCCACCGCGACCCTGCGGCTGCACCCGCTGCCGGCGGCGACTCGCTATGCGACGGTGACAGTGGACACCCCGGCGGCCGCGTATGAGCGGGCCGCCGCGTGGCACGCCAGCCAGTTGCTGCCGAGCGCGGTCGAGCTGGACCGGCCGGCCGGCGGCCCGATCACGCTGGCGGCGCTGTTCGAGGGTACGGCCGATGGGGTGGCCGCCCGGGCGGCCGAGGCCGCGGCGGCGGTCGGTGGTGAGGTGCTCGCCGCGCCGCCGGGCTGGTTCGGCCGCTGGCCCGGCACTCCCGACGACACGCTGCTGCAGGTCACCGCGTTGCCCGCGACTCTTCCGGAGCTGCTCGGGGCGATCGAGCGTGCCGCCGACGCGGCCGGGCTGCCGGCGGTGGTCCGGGGCAGCACCGGCCTCGCGATCCTCCAGGTTGGATTGCCGGGCGAGGCGCCACCCGAGTCGGTCACCGGGTTCCTCGCCGCGCTGCGGGCCGGGCTGGCCGGCGGTTCGGCGGTGGTGGTGCACAGCCCGGTGACCGACCTCGACTGGTGGGGCCCGGTGAACTCGGGCGCGCTGGCGCTGATGCGCCGGGTCAAGGAGCAGTTCGACCCGGAGCACCGGCTCTCGCCCGGCCGGTTCGTCGGCGGAATCTGACGTCCTAGATCGCGGGGATCAAAAGGCCGACTCGGCCCAGCGCGTCCAGCTGGTCCGGATCGCGCAGTGCCTGCCACACCTGCTCGGGCGGAGCGTTGACGGTCACCTCGAGCTGTGGTGGGGCCTCAGTCCTGGTCATCGCTGTCTCCTCGGGACCTGGTGGGGTCAGGTGCGGGATGGCCGGCTCCGATCACCCGGTATGGCCGGCCGCCCGGGTGGTCGAAGTCGGACACGACGGTGGCGATGGCGGTGGCCAACGCGTCGGTGAACCGGTGCAGGTCGGCCGGGGTGGCGAGCCGGACCTGGGTCTCGATGGTGAAGGTGAGCAGCCGCCGCCCGGCCTGGTCGGCGGCGGCCTGCATCCGGGTGACCTCCCGGACCGTGTTGGCGGCGACCGCGACCAGCCGCTCGGCGGCGTGGCGGTCGCCGACCCGGGCGGCGTCGGCCGAGCCGGCCGCCCCGGCTTCGTCCGACATCAGCGCCGGATCGATCACGTAGGCGTCGGCGCGGGCCCGCAGGATCCGCTCTGTGAAGCCGCGCCGCTGCCGCTGCTCCACCAGCTCGATCAAGCCGGCTGCCTCCAGTTGCCGGAGGTGATAGTTCAGCTTTTGGCGGCTGACATCGAACTCACGTGCTAACTCGGTGGCGGAGGCGGGAGTCCGCAGCCGCGCCAGCAACCGCCGGCGCAGCGGCGCCAGCGCGCCGCGCAGCTGCTCGGGCTCGGCCAGCAGCGCCATCCGATCCGTTGGCATAGGGGGAGCGTAGATCGGAAAGAAAAGTTTGTCAAATGGCGGCGGCCGGGCGGATGACCTAGGTTTGGGGACGTGACTGACCCGCCGACCGCCCCGCCGCTGCGGGCGCTGGTCGACACCTGCGTGCATTGCGGCTTCTGCCTGCCGACCTGCCCCACCTACCAGCTGTGGGGGCAGGAGATGGACTCGCCACGCGGCCGGATCCACCTGATGAAGCTGGGGTTGGACGGGGCACCGCTCACCGACGCCACGGTCAACCACATCGACCGGTGCCTGGGCTGCATGGCCTGCGTGACCGCGTGCCCCTCCGGGGTCCGCTACGACACCCTGATCACCGCGAAGCGGGCCGAGGTGGAGCAGCAGCACCGGCGCTCGCTGTCCGAGCGCGCCCTGCGTACGTTGATCTTCCAGCTGTTCCCGTACCCCCGCCGGTTGCGGGCGCTCCGCGGCCCGCTGCGGGTGGCGCAGCGGCTCGGCCTGGACCGGGCGGTGAGCCGGCTGGAGCGCGCGCCGAGCCTGGCCGCGATGGCGGCGCTGGCGCCCCGGCTGGGCCGCCGGTGGCGGCTGCCGGCCCGGCTGCCGGCGCGCGGCCAGCGCCGGGCGGTGGTCGGGATGCTGCTCGGCTGCGTGCAGCGGGAGTTCTTCCCCGGGGTCAACGTGGCCACCGCGCGGGTGCTGGCGGCCGAGGGGTGCGAGGTGGTGATCCCGCCCGGCCAGGGCTGCTGCGGCGCGCTGTCGCTGCACGCCGGCCGCCGCCCGGAGGCGGCGCGGTTCGCCCGCCGGACCGCCGCCGCGTTTCGCCGGGCCGGGGTGGACGCGGTGGTGGTGAACGCGGCCGGCTGCGGTTCGGCCATGAAGGAGTACAGCGAGCTGGGGCTGGACCCGTTGCCGGTGCGGGACCTGTCGGAGTTCCTGGTCGAGCTGGGCCCGGTCGCGCCCCGGCACCCGCTGCCGCTGACCATCGCCTACCACGACGCCTGCCACCTCGCCCACGCCCAGCGGATCCGGTCGCAGCCGCGGCAGCTGCTGGCGGCGATCCCGGAGCTGGTGGTGCGCGAGATCGCCGACCCGGAGCTGTGCTGCGGCTCGGCCGGCGTCTACAACCTGCTGCAGCCGGCGGCGGCCCGGGAGCTCGGCGACCGGAAGGCGGCCACCGTCGCGGCGACCGGCGCGGAGCTGCTGGTGTCGGCGAACCCGGGGTGCGCGATGCAGATCGCCACCGGGCTACGCCGGGCCGGCCGGTCGCTGCCAGTGGCGCATGTGGCCGAAGTGCTGGACGCGTCGATCAGCGGCCGGCCCGGGTTGCGGTTCGATACCGAGCCGCGCCAGTGACTTGCCAGCGGCCGGCCGGCCTGCCAGGCTGCGTCCCATGATTGATCGCCGCGTGTACGCCGTGACCAGGCAGGACGGCGCCGCCGGCGCGGGAAGAGACGATGCTGAGATATGACAGACGTTAGCGAGGAGGGACACGATGCGGTCACGCATTTCTGACCGGCGGCTGGCTGGGCCGGCCGGCGCGCTGGTGCTCGCGCTGACCATGGCCCTGGCGGCCTGCGGCGACGACGGGGGTGACAACGGCGACGGCGGTGACGACGGCGGCACGCCGTCGGCCAGCGCCGATTCGGCGCTGGCCGACCTGGTGCCGGACGAGATCAAAGCGGACGGCACGATCACGGTCGGGATCGACGCCACCTACCCGCCGAACGAGTCGCTGGACACCGACGGTGAGACGGTCATCGGCTGGGACGTCGAGCTGTTCGACGCGGTGGCGGCGCAGTTCGGGCTGACCGCCGAGTACCAGCCGGCGCCGTTCGGCAACATCATCCCGGGCGTCCAGTCCGGGCAGTACGAGGTCGGCGTCTCGTCGTTCACGATCAACGAAGAGCGGATGGCCGAGGTCAACATGATCAGCTACTTCAACGCCGGCACCCAGTGGGCGGCGCCGGCCGGCTCGTCGGTCGACCCGGACAACGCCTGCGGGCTGCGGGTGGCGGTCCAGCGGGACACCGTACAGGTCGAGGACATCGAGGCCCGGTCGGCCGCCTGCACCGACGCCGGGCAGCCGGAGATCACCATCGAGCAGTTCCAGAGCCAGGAGCAGGCGACCGCGTCGGTGGTGACCGGCCAGAACGACGCCATGCTCGCCGACTCGCCGATCTGCGCGTACGCGGTCCAGCAGACCAACGGGCAGCTGGAGCTGGTCGGTGAGATCTACGACGCGGCGCCGTACGGGTACGTGGTGGCGCAGGACCAGCTGGAGTTCGCCAACGCGCTGCAGCAGGCGATCGCCGCGGTGATCGCGGACGGCACGTACGAGTCGATCCTCTCCGAGTGGGGCGTCGAGGGCGGGGCGATCACCGACCCCGCGGTCAACCCGACCGGGTAGGCCTCGGTGGACGCTCAAGTCCAGCAACGACCGGCACGGCCCGAACCGATCCGGGCCGTGCCGGTCCGGCACCCCGGCCGATGGGTGGCGGTCGCGGTCATCGCGGTGCTAGCCGCGATGTTTGTCCACATGCTCCTGACGAACGACGCGTTCGAGTGGTCGTTCGTCTTCGACAACCTGTTCGCGCCACCGATCGTGCGCGGCGTGATGACCACGATCATCATGACCGTGCTGGCGATGGTGCTCGGGATCGCGCTCGGCATCGTGATCGCGGTGATGCGGCTGTCGCCGAACCCGGTGCTGAAGTCCACCGCCTGGGTGTTCACCTGGTTCTTCCGGGCGGTGCCCCGGATCGTGCTGCTGATCCTGTTCGGCAACCTCGGCATCCTCTACCGGGAGCTGGAGTTCGGGTTGCCGTTCGACCGGCAGCTCGGGCAGCTGTTCGGCTTCGACAACCTGGACGGCCGGTTCTTCGGCTTCGAGACCCGCACCGTCCTCACCGGATTCCTCGCCGGGCTGATCGGGTTGGTGCTCTCCGAAGCGGCGTACATGGCCGAGATCGTCCGGGCCGGCATGCTCTCGGTGGGCCAGGGCCAGAGCGACGCCGCGGCCGCGCTCGGGTTGAGCCGGGCGCAGACCCTGCGCCGGATCGTGCTCCCACAGGCGATGCGGGCGATCATCCCGCCGACCGGCAACGAGACGATCGCGATGCTGAAGGACACCGCGCTGCTCGCGTACGTGCCGGTCACCAACGAGCTGTGGTTCCAGGTCTCGGCGATCGGCGCCCGGACCTTCAAGATCTTCCCGATGCTGGTCGCCGGCTGCCTGTGGTACCTGTTCCTGACCAGTGTGCTGATGGTGTTCCAGTACTTCGTCGAGCGCTACTTCTCGCGCGGGTACGGCACGGCCGGCCGGGCCCGGGTGCGGCTGCGGGCGCTCGGTATGGGTGGCGGGTGAGGCGCGATGGCGAACGACGACGTGCTCGTCCGGGTGGAGAACGTTTGCAAGAACTTCGGCCACGTGGAGGTGCTGAAGGGGATCGACCTGGAGGTGCGCTCCGGCGAGGTGGCGGTGGTGATCGGGCCGTCCGGCTCCGGCAAGTCCACGCTGCTGCGGTGCATCAACCATCTGGAGAAGATCACCGCCGGCCGGATCTGGGTGGCCGGCGAGCTGATCGGTTACCGGGAACACAACGGCAAGCTGCACGAGCTGCGGGAGCGCGAGATCGCCGCGCAGCGGCGCTCGATCGGCATGGTGTTCCAGCAGTTCAACCTGTTCCCGCACATGACCGTGCTCGAGAACGTGATGGAGGCGCCGGTCCGGTTGCGGCTGGCACCGCGGGCGGCGATCTACGAGCACGCGGTGAGCCTGCTGGAGCGGGTCGGACTCGCCGACAAGGTCGACGCGTACCCGGCTCACATCTCCGGCGGCCAGCAGCAGCGGGTGGCGATCGCCCGGGCGCTGGCGATGCGGCCGAAGCTGATGCTGTTCGACGAGCCGACCAGCGCGCTCGACCCGGAGCTGGTCGGCGACGTGCTGGACGTCATGAAGGACCTGGCCCGCGACGGGATGACGATGATCGTGGTTACCCACGAGATCGGGTTCGCGCGGGAGGTCGGCGACAAACTGATCTTTATGGACGAGGGGTACGTGGTCGAGTCCGGCCACCCGCGCGAGGTGCTCGCGAACCCGCGGCACGAACGGACCAAGGCGTTCCTGGGAAAGGTCCTGTGACAAGGACGGCGACGAAAGGGGTCCGGTGAATCCGGCACTGGCGAAGCTCAGCGACGACTACTTCCGGACCGTCTGCGCGGCGCACCCGTTCACCGCCACCGCGAGCGGGGTACCCGGCTACGACGCCGAGGTGCCCGACCCGAGCCGGGCGGCCGACGACCGGCTCCGGGAGCGGCTCGGCCGGTTCGGCACCGAGTTGGCGGCGATCGACCCGGCGCCGCTCGACGAGACCGACCGGGTCAGCCACGCGATGCTGGCCCGGCTGCTGCACGACCAGCGGGAGACGCTCCGGCACGGGCTCGCCGAGGTATCGGTGTCGGCGACCATGATGGACGCGTTCGCCTCGGTCATGTCGGTGGTGCCGGTGGCCTCGGTAGCGAGCCCGGACGGCGCCGCCGCCTACCTGTCCCGGCTGGGCAAGCTCGGCGGCTACTTCGACGGCCTGGCCGCCCGCTACCGGGCGGCGGTGGCCGATGGCCGGTTCCCGACCGCGCTCGGGGTCCGGCAGGCGCTGGACCAACTCGACCGCTATCTATCGACCCCGGTCGAGCAGGACCCGCTGCTGCGGCCGGCGCCGGGGGAGGGAGTGGGCGGGCAGCAGTGGCGGGCCCGCGCCACCGAGCTGGTGGGGACGGTGGTCCGGCCGGCGGTCACCCGCTACCGGGCCACGCTGGCCGAGGTGCTGCTGCCGGTCGGTCGGCCGGAGCACCAGGTCGGGATCTGCCACGTCCCGGGCGGTGCCGAGGGCTACCTGGCGCAGGTGCGGGCGCACACCACCACTGACCTGAGCCCGGCGGAGATCCACGAAATCGGGCAGCGGCTGGTCGAGCAGCTCCGGGAGGAGTTCGCCGAGCGGGGCGCGGCGGTGCTCGGCACCAGCGACGTGCCGGAGGTGCTGCGCCGGCTGCGGGAGGACCCGGCGCTGCGGTTCCGCACCGCCGCCGAGATCGTGACCGCAGTCCACGACGCGCTCCGCCGGGCCGAGGCGGCGCTGCCGCAGTGCTTCCGGTCCTACGACATCGCGCCGTGCGTGGTCCGGGAGATGGACCCGGTGGAGGCGAAGGACTCCGTGCTCGGCTACTACCAGCCGCCGGCCGCGGACGGTTCCCGGCCGGGCGCGCACGTGGTGAACACCTACCGGCCGGAGCTGCGGCCGCGGTTCGAGTACGAGGCGCTGGCGTTCCACGAGAGCGTGCCCGGTCACCACCTGCAGTTCGCGATTGGACAGTCGCTGACCGGGCTACCCGACTTCCGCCGGTTCGCCTACGTCACCGCGTACGGGGAAGGCTGGGCGCTCTACACCGAACGGCTCTGTGACGAGCTGGGGCTCTACTCCGATGAGCTGAGCCGGCTCGGGATGGTGTCGTTCGACGCCTGGCGGGCCAGCCGGCTGGTGGTGGACACCGGGATGCACTACTACGGCTGGTCAAGGGAGCAGGCGATCGACTTCATGCGGGCGCACACCGCGCTGTCGGACGCGAACATCGTCAACGAGGTGGACCGGTACATCGCCGAACCCGGGCAGGCGCTGGCGTACATGCTCGGCCGGCTGCGGATCCGGGAGCTGCGGGAGCGGCAGCAGGCCGCGCAGGGGAGCGACTTCGACCTTCGCGAGTTCCACCACCGGGTGCTCAGCCAGGGTTCGGTGCCGCTCGATATCCTCGATGGCCTGTTCGAGCGGGTATAGCGGGAAGGTCCTGAAAGCTCCGAAAGCGACGGTTTGCGGTAGCGCGCTCCTCCTGCACCGCGTAGGGTCGAAGTTACGCCGCGTGTGGCGGGCTCCGTTTTCCCCCAGGCGGAGCGACCCCCGGAGGTGGAGGGCACATGCGCAAAAAGGTTGCCATACCCGTCGTCGTGCTCATCTGGCTGGTTGTCGGCGCGATCGCTGCCGCACAACGCGGCTACTACAGCCAGTCCGACCAGGACTGCGACTCGATCGGAACGACCCTGGTGACCATCCTGGTTGGACCGCTGAACTACATCGGGGTCGATCCGGATGTGCAGTGCCCGGGCATGCCGGAGCCATCCTGAGTCACCGGTTCCGGCTCAGCTCACGCATACTGCGTTTCGCATTAATGCTTGCCTGCGCCCGGCGGATAGACTGAGTCGGTGCGGGGTGGCCAGGGGCTCAAGCGGGAGGAGCGCGACCTTGCCGCGCTCGCGGTGCTCGCGCTGCTGTCGACCCAACCTCGGCACCCGTATGACATCCACCGGCTCCTGATCGAGACCGGGAAGGTCTTCGTCACCGGCCTCCCGCGCAGCCTGTATCACGCGGTGACCAGACTGGAGCAGGCCGGCCTGATCGAACCGGTCGGCACGCAGCGCCAGGCCGGCCGACCCGAGCGGACGGTGTACGCGCTCACCGCGGCTGGGCGCGACGAGGTGCGGCGCCGGGTCGAGGTGCTGCTCGCCACTCCGACGGCGGACGCCGATGTCACCTACGCCGCGCTGTCGTTCATCGCGGTGCTCGGACGCGAACAGGCGGTGGCCGCGCTCGAGTCCCGGGCCGCGGCGCTCACCGCGGCGATCGGACGGCTGGAGGCGGACCTCGCCGGTGCCGCCGACGTGCCGCCGCTGCTGCTCATCGAGTCCGAGTACGAGCTGGCGCGGATGCGGGCCGAGCGTGACTGGATGACCGACCTCGCGAACCGGATCGAGTCCGGGCGGCTGGAGTGGCTCGACGCGTTCGCTGCCGGCGGTGCCGCCGCGGCACCCTGAGCCAGGGCGGGCTGGCGGAGGAGCCGGTGGGCGACGAGCGGGCCCGCGACCCGGAGCACGTCGCCGGCACCGGACCCCTCCCACTCATGCCCGCCGGGCGCCCGTGACCTCGATCGCCTGTCGCTTGAGGTTGTCGTCGGCGACGACGTCCAGCAGGGTGGCGGCGAGATCGGCCCGGGTCAGCTCGTTGGCGCCCCCGACGAAGTCCTGACCGTCCGGCATCCTGACGACGGACCCGACGGCGGGCTTGTCGACCAGCCGGTTCGCGCGGACGATCCGCCAGTCCAACGTGGATTTCCGCAGGACCGCTTCCATGTTGCGCGCGTCGGCGTACGCGTGGCGAAGCAGCAGCCGGATGGCCGCGACCGCCAGCTTCGGCCTGGTCGCCACCAGCGCGTGACTGCTCGTCACCACCAGCCGGTCCACGCCGCTGGTGGTCATGGCCCGCACGAGGTTTCGGGTGACCTGCTCGGCGACGGTCGTCGGTTTCAGGTCGGGCGCGGCGACGATTGAGATGACCGCGTCATGCCCGGCGACCTGCGAGAGGTCACCGAGGACGAGCCCATCCCCGTGCGCCACCCGCAGCTGTGGATGGCTGACCTCGATCGCCTGCGGACGGCGCGTGAATGCCGTCACCTCGTACCCGCGCGCCAGCGCCTGCTGGACGACGAGCCTCCCGGTCCGGCCGGCTGACCCGACAACGAACAGTTTCATGATCGCTCCCTCTCTAGATGCATTCCGCACTATTGCAGTTTGCCATAGGAGCCTTGAACCGTTCAATCGGATGTGCGGGGACCCGCGGTCGCTGGTAGGAAGTGCCGATGAAGCCAGAGCCACCGGGAACCCCGGAGATCGTCGAGCTGCCCGATCAGCCATACGTCGGGATCGGGGCGGACGTCGCCATGAACGAGCTCGGCGGGAAGCTGCCACCACTGCTGGGTGAGCTGTTCGGATGGCTCGCCGCGCGCCAGCTCGCCCCGGCGGGTGCGCCGTTCTTCAAATACAACACCGTCGATATGGACCGCGAGCTGGAGGTCGAGGTCGGGATCCCGGTCGCGGCACCGGTCGCCGGTGACGACGTCGTGAGCGCCGGCGTGCTGCCGGCCGGGCGGTACGCCCAGCTGTTCTACATCGGTCACCCGGACGGCCTGCTCGAGGCCACCCGCACGCTGCTGGCGTGGGGCGAGCAGCAGGGCGTCCGGTGGGACGTCGAGGGCGAGCCGCAGCGCTGGCGGGCCCGGCTCGAGTACTACCACACCGATCCGGCCGAGCAGCCGGACATGAACCAGTGGCGGACCGAGCTGCGGTTCCGGCTCGCCGACTGACGGCGGCTGCCGTCAGTCGAGCCCGGCCCGGACTTCCGGCTGCTCGGCGTCGCGCGGCTCGGGCTCGGACCGCTGGCTGAACATCGGCTCCTGGGCCTGGCTGAAGGTCGGCTCCTCGCGGGCCGATGAGCTGGGCTCCGCACGGGCCGGCAGGATCGGCTCCTCCCGGGTCGGCTCGGTGAAGACCTCGCGGGCGGACTCGGCGAGCGCCGGTTCCGGCCGGGTCGGCTCGGGGAACCCCGGCTCCTCGCGGGTCGGCTCGGAAAGCCCCGGCTCTTCGCGGGTGGGCCCGGCGAAGGCCGCGGTGGCCGCCGGGTCCGGCCGGCTGAAGGCCGAGAACGGTGGCTCGGCGGTCGGCTGTGCAGCCGCTGGCTCGTCGGCGGTCGGCTGACCGGGTGCCGGTTCGTCAGCCGGCCTCCGGAACGCGAAGAACGGCTCCTCGTGGCTCAGCTCGGCGGCCGGTTCCTCGGCGATCGGCTGGCTGGGCGCCAAGGGCTCGGCGACCGGCCGGGCGGGTGCCGGCTGCTCGGCGGTGAGCTGGGCAGGCGTTGGCTCGTCGGCGCTCGGCTGGCTGGCCGCCGGCTCGGCGCCGCCCGGAACCTCCGGCTCGGCGCGGCCATTACCGCCGCCGCCCGGAACCTCCGGCTCGGCGCCGCCATTACCGCCGCCGCCCGGAACCACCACCGGGAACTCGCCGGTCTCGCCGCCCCGGGCCGCCGCCGCCATCACCGCCGCCGCGGCGAGCTGGGCCACCCGCTGCGCCTCCCGCTGCACCCGGGCGCGCACCTCGGCGGCGTGCCGCTCGGCCGCCTCGGCCGACCGGCGGGCGTTGTCGAGCCGGCTGAGCTGCGCGGTGAGCTGCTGGTTCACCTCGTCGAACCGTTGCTGCAGCTGGGCCACCGCCCGCTCGGCGGCGGCACCCTCCTCGCGCGCCTTGGCGAGCTCCTGTTGCGCGTTGTCCACTTCGGCCTGTAGCTCGGCGAGCGCCTGCTGCCGGGCCTGGACCTCTTCCTGGGTCTGAGCGCGGGCCGCCTCGAGCTCCTGCTTCGCCTGCGCCCGGGCCGCGTCCAGCAGCGCTTCGGCCTCCGCGCGCGCCTCCTCGAGGTGCGTGCTGGCCTGCTCGTGCAGTCGCTTCGCCTCCTGCTCGGCCTGCTCCCGCAGCGCCTCGCCGTCCACCCGCAGCTGCTCGGCCCGGTGCCACGCCTCGGAGAGCACCTGCTCGGCCTCGGCCCGCTGGTCGGCGGCGCGCTGGCTGGCCAGGTCGGTGATCTCCTTGGCCTGCTTCTCGGCGAGCGCGATGATCTCCGCGACGGTCGGGCCGAGGTCGGCGAACGACGCGCGGTCGACCCGGGGCGGCCGCTCGTGGAGCTCGGCGAGCTCGGCCTGCGCCCGGTCCAGCCGGGCGGCGAGGTGCTTGACCTGCCCGAGCGCCCGGTCCCGCTCGGCGGCCAGCGTCGCCAGCTCGCTGTCGCGACGCGCGAGATATTGATCCACTTGGCGCTTGTCGTAACCCCGCAGGGCGACCACGAAGTTGGGCCGCGACGGCCGGGCGGTAAGCGAAGTCTCCTCGCCGGGCGGCATGAATCATCCTCTCAGAGGGTCACGGGCAGGCTACCGACCACCCTTGTGTACGCGGTCACCTTACCGGTCGCCATCGGTCACCCGGTCAGGTTCCGGGCTGGGCGATCAGCCGACCGGGTTACCCGGTTCGGGGAGCACCAGCCGGCCGGCCGGATCGCGGGTGACCGGGATGACCGAGGTGACCGCGCTGACCGGAATCGGCCCGTAGACGTGCGGGAACGCCGCGGCACCGGGCTCCGGCACCTCGTACCGCACCGGCGCCGGCAGCCGGTCGCTGTCGATCACCAGCACCACCAGGTCATCGAGGTCGGGGTAGAGGAACTCGGCCACCGGGCGGAGCTGGTGCGGCAGCGAGCAGTGGATGAAGCCCTGCTGCTCGAGCGTGACCCCGCGGGTGGAGAGGCGGTACTCGCCGGCGTCGGCGGCGGCCTGCCACGCCGACCGCTCGGTGATGTGCCACAGCTCGGTCATCCACGGCTCCTGACGCTGCTTGCTCGACTTGGTGCCATTGCGGCCGATTCAGTCACCGGCCGGCAACCGGATTTCCACCGCCGGCCGGCGCGGGTCGGCGACCCGGACCACGACGTCGGCCAGCTCGGCCGGTGCCACCTCCCGCTCGTACCGCTCGAACGCCGGCAACGTCCAGCGCTGCGCCGGATCGGTCCGTCGGGCCAACGCCGCCGGTGGCAGCGCCAGGTGCACGGCGAGCTCGAACGGCAGCCCGCCACCGAGCAGGAACGGGCCGCTCACCAGCACCACCCCGCCCACCGGCAGGGTCAGGTAGTCGGCCCGGGTGGCGCGGTCGGCGACCGGGTCCCACAGGGTCGGCAGCACCCGGCCGTCACCGTCCGGCCCGAGCCGGTCCAGCACCTCGCGGCGCAGCGCGGACTCGTCCACCCACCGCTCGTAGTAGCTGTCCGGGTTCTCCCGGCCGAGTTCCAGCCGCAGCGAAGCGGCCCGTAGGAAGTCGACCGTCCGGATCGCGAGCGCGGCGCGCCCCCGTACCCGCAATGGATCCACCAGCGCGGCGGCGAGCCGGTCCGGGCCGGCGGCGGGCGCGCCGTCGATCGCCACCCGCAGCCACCGGCCGGGATTCGTTGCCGCGATCCGGTCGGCGAGGTCTGCCACCAGCGTCTCGGGGGTCACCGGACGGATCCGCACCCGCCCCATGCTGCCACGAACACCGGGCCGGCGGCGCCGGGCGGGGGAGAATCGGGGCATGGCCGACCCGCTCGAGGAGTATCGCCGTAAGCGCGACCCGGACCGCACCTCGGAGCCGATGCCCGACGGGCCGGCGGCGCGGGGGAACAACGACACCTTCGTCATCCAGCAGCACCACGCCCGCCGGTTGCACTGGGATCTGCGGCTGGAGCGGGACGGGGTGCTGGTCTCCTGGGCGGTGCCGCGCGGCATCCCGCGCGACCCGGCGCGCAACCACCTCGCCGTCCACACCGAGGACCATCCATTGGAATATCTCGACTTCCACGGCGAGATCCCGGCCGGCGAGTACGGCGCGGGCCGGATGACCATCTTCGACCGGGGCACCTACCAGACCGAGAAGTGGCGGGACAACGAGGTCATCGTGGTGCTCAACGGGAACCGGGTCACCGGCAAGTACGCGCTGTTCCGGACTCGGGGCAAGGACTGGATGATCCACCGGATGGACCCGCCGGAGCCGGGTTGGTCACCGATCCCGGACTGGCAGCCGCCGATGACCGCCACCAAGTCGTCCAGCCTGCCGGCCGACGACGATGCCTGGGGGTACGAGCTGAGCTGGCAGGGCGTGCGCGCCGGCGGCTACATCTCCGGCGCGCAGCTGCGGCTGCTTGCCAGCACCGGTGACGACCTCACATCCTCCTATCCAGAGGTACGGGCGATCGTCGAGTCCTTGGCTCCGATCGAGTGTGTCCTGGATGGAGTCATCGTCGCCTTCGACGAGCACGGTCGGGTCAGCCGAGCCGCGCTGGAGCCGCGGACCCGGGCCACCGATCCGGCGGCGGCCCGCCGGCTGGCGGCCCGGGTGCCGGTGCAGTACCTCATCTTCGACCTACTCTGGCTGGACGGTAAGCACACAGTGGACCTGCCGTACCGGCAGCGCCGCGAGCTGCTGGACGACCTGTCGCTGGCCGGACCGCACTGGCAGACCCCGCCGTACTTCCCGGGTGGCGGCGAGATCGCGCTGCAGACCAGCCGGGAGCAGGGTCTGCCCGGAGTGATCGCGAAGCGACTCGACTCGCCGTACCAGCCGGGCAAGCGAAGTCGCCGATGGCTGGCGATCGCCGCATGATCGCACCCGGCCGGCCCGCCGCGTATGCTCTCGCCATGCGATCTGGTACGGCCGCCTGGGGTTGGTTGGCGGCGATCCTGTTGCTCGGCGCGGTGGCCGGCTGTGGATCCGGCGGCGACGGCGACGAGGCGGCCAGCGGCGACCCGACTCCGACCACGGCGGCATCCCCGACCATGGTCCCCGGCGGTTGTGAAGTGCCACCGGCGCCGACCGCGGAGCCGGACTACGGCGACCCGACCGAGCCGGAGCTGCGCGACGAGCTGCTGGCGATGTTCGAGGCGGACCAGGCCGAGCGGACCGGCGACGGTCCGATCACCGACGACGCGGACCGGACCGACCGGCTCCGGGAAATCATCGAGGACTATGGCTGGCCGACCCGGCGGATGGTCGGTGTGGACGGTGCCACCGCGGCCTGGGTGATCGCCCAGCACTCCGACCACGACGTCGACTTCCAGCGGGAGGCGCTGGCGCTGATGTGCCAGGCCGCGGCCGCCGGCGAGGCGGACGTGACCGAGCTCGCCTACCTGGTGGACCGGGTGGCGGTCAACTCCGACCAGCCACAGATCTACGGCACCCAGGTCGGGCCGTGCGAGGACGGCCGGCCGGTGCCGCAGCCATTGTGGGACGAGGCGCGGGTGGACGAGCGCCGGGCCCGGGTCGGGCTGGAGCCGCTCGCCGACTACCTCGCTCAGTTCGAGGAGGGCTGCGCTTCCGGCGGCTGAGGGTGGTCGGGTTCCGACTCGCGGAGCCGATCCAGCAGCGGCCGGCGGTCCGCCGCCGGGTCGATCAGCACGCCGCCGTCGCCGGCCAGCAGCTCCAGATCGGACAGCTGCTGCTCCAACTCGGACTGTATACAAGGGTGGGCCAGCTCCCAGGCGTAGCCGCTCACGCCGGCCGGGCGCCGGTGTGGCCAGCCGGTGTCCCCGGCCGCCCGTAGCGTGGCGGCGTCGAACCCGCGCCAGCCGGCCCAGCAGGCGAAGTCCAGGCACCCGTGCAGGCAGCACTCGGCGGCGTAGCAGGCGGCCATGATCGCGTGGTCGTCGGCGTCGGCCGGGTCGTCGTGGCGCCGGTCGTACCAGTCCGGGCTGACGTAGAACCGGGCCACGGCCGCGGCGACCTGCCGGACCGCGAGCGCGTCGCCACCGAGCCCGCGCCAGACCGCCTCCAGCACCGGGCGCCAGGTCTCGCCGTACGGCCGGCGTTCCCGGGCTGGCCGGCGCTCGTTCTCGCGCAGCAGCCGTTCGGTCACCGCCGCCGCGAACGCCGCTCGTGCCGGTCCGGCCATGCCCTCCAGCAACCGCCGGGCGGTGGCCCGGATGTCGAGGAAGTAGTGGGCACCGAGCCGGTCGAGTTCGGCCCGGGTGGCGTCGGCCAGCGATGCCATCACGGCTCACCGGCCCGGTGCTGGCAAGGTCGGGTCATACGCCCCTCCGTACCCACCGAACCCCCCGACGATGCGAGCGGGCACGGTACTCGTACAGATGTGCTATACTGGCGGCCGTGGCGCACGAGGGCACCATCTTGCACGCCGACCTCGACGCGTTCTACGCGTCGGTCGAGCAGCGCGACGATCCCCGGTTGCGTGGCCGGCCGGTGATCGTCGGCGGCGGGGTGGTGCTGGCGGCGAGTTACGAGGCGAAGGCGCGCGGGGTGCGCACCGGCATGGGCGGCCGGCAGGCGCGGGCGCTCTGCCCCGACGCCGTGGTGGTGCCGCCGCGGATGTCGGCGTACGCGGCGGCGAGCAAGGCGGTGTTCGAGGTGTTCCGCGACACCACGCCGGTGGTCGAAGGGCTCTCGATCGACGAGGCGTTCCTCGACGTCAGCGGGTTGTGGCGGATCCGCGGCAAGCCGTCGGAGATCGCGGCGAAGCTGCGCCGGGACGTCCGGGAGCGGGTTGGGCTGCCGATCACGGTCGGGGTGGCTCGGACCAAGTTCCTCGCCAAGGTGGCCAGCGGCGTCGCCAAGCCGGACGGGTTGCTGGTCGTGCCGACCGACGGCGAGCTGGCGTTCCTGCACCCGCTGCCGGTCGAGCGGCTGTGGGGGGTCGGCCCGGTCACCGCTCGCAAGCTGCGCGAGCAAGGCATCCGTACGGTGGGCCGGGTGGCCCGGCTGGGCGAGGCGACCCTGATCTCGATGCTCGGGGTGGCGGCCGGCCGGCACCTGCACGCGCTCGCCCACAACCGCGACCCGCGCCGGGTGCAGGTGGGCCGGCGGCGGGGCTCGATCGGGTCGCAGCGGGCGCTCGGCCGCTGGACCCGATCGACCAGCGAGTTGCAGGCGGTGGTCGCGTCACTGGTCGACCGGGTCACCCGGCGGATGCGGACCGCCGGCCGGGTCGGCCGGACGGTGGTGCTGCGGCTGCGGTTCGGCGACTTCAGTCGGGCCAGCCGGTCGCACACGCTGCCGCTGCCGACCGCGCACACCCAGACCATCCTCGCCGCCGAGTGGGACCTGCTCGCCGCCGCGATGCCGATGATCGAGCAGCGCGGCCTCACCATGATCGGGGTCAGCGTCGGCAACCTCGACAACGGCCGGTACGTCCAGCCGCCGCTGCCGCTGGACGGCTACACCCGGGGCGAGCTGGATACCGCGCTCGACGCGGTGCGGGAGCGGTTCGGCTCGGCGGCGGTCACCCGAGCCGCGCTGCTGGGTCGGGATCCCGGGCTGTCGGTGCCGCTGCTGCCGGACTAACGGGCGGTGGCCCGGGCCGGGCTCGCCGCGCCACCATCCGCCGCTGAGCCCGCCGGGCCGGTTGCTGCCGGGACTGCCGGGCCGGCCGCCGCGGCTGTCGCCGGAGCACCGGCCGGCGCGGTGGTGCGGCGGCCGAGCTCGGTGGCCCAGGCGGCGAGGCCGGCGAGCGCGAACGCGCCGAGCAGCCAGCCGACGCCGGCCCAGCCCCACTGGGCGTACGCCGCGGTGGACAGCGCCGAGCCGGCCACCCCGCCGATGAAGAACGTGGTCATGTAGACGGTGGTGACCCGGCTGCGGGCGTCCGGGGCGAGCTGGTAGATCTCCCGCTGGTTGGCGACATGCCCGCTCTGCGAGCCGAGCGAGATCAGCATCGCGCCGAGCGCGAGCGCCCACAGCTGCTCGATGCCGATCAGCGCGAGCCCGGCGCCGGCCAGCATCATCGCGAACGAGCCGCCGACCAGCAGCCGGTCGTGGCCGCGGTCGGCAAGCCGGCCGGCGATCCCGGTGGTGAACGCGAGCGGCAGCGTGAGCAGCGCGAACGCGCCGATCACCGCCTCGCCGAACCGGTACGGCGGCCGGGCGAGCAGGAACGCGATCGGGGTCCACAGCGCGTTCATCGAGGCGAACGCCAGCGCGCCGTAGAGCGAGCGGCGCCGCAGCACCGGCTCGGCCATCGCCAGCTGCCAGACCGACCGGAGCAGCGCCGGGTAGCGCTGGTCGGTGGTCGGGTCGCGGTGCGGCAGCGCCCGGTGCAGCAGCACCGTCAGGCCGGCCGTGAGCACCGCCGCGACCAGGAACATCGCCCGCCAGCCGGCCACCTCCGCGACCAGCCCGGCGAGCGTCCGGGACAGCAGGATGCCGAGTAGCAGACCGGTCATGACCTGGCCGACCACCCGGCCCCGCTCGTGGTCGCCGGCGAGCGTGGCGGCGAACGGCACCAGCACCTGCACCACCACCGAGGTGAACCCGACCACCCCGATCGCCGCACCGAGCAACGCGTACGACGGCGCCGCGGCGACCAGCAGCAGCGCCCCGACCGAGAGCAGCAGCACGATCGTGATCAGCCGGCGCCGGTTGACCAGGTCGCCCAGCGGCACCAGCAGCACCAGGCCCAACGCGTACCCGAGCTGGGTGATCGTGACGATCAGACCGGCGCTACCGGTGCCGATGCCGAGCTCCCGCGCGATCGTGTCCAGCAGCGGCTGCGCGTAGTAGAGGTTCGCCACCGCCACCGCGCAGGCGAGCGCGAGCAGCACCACCAGCGGGCGCGGCACCGAGCGAGCGGGGTTAGCAGTCACGCACTCCAGCGTCCGCTCGCTGCGGTTAGTCCTGCAACAGAAAATTCTGATAAGATCCAGCAATCCTGTTGATTATTGGCGCCGCGAGATCATGGGAGCCGCGGCATGGAGCTTCGGCAGCTCGAGCAGTTCGTGGCGGTCGCCGAGGAGCGGCACTTCACCCGGGCCGCGCGGCGGTTGCGGATCGTCCAGTCCGGACTGTCCGCGTCGGTGCGGGCGCTCGAGCGTGACCTGGGGGTGACCTTGTTCACCCGCAGCACCCGCCGGGTGGAGCTGACCGAGGCCGGCCGGGTGCTGCTGGTCGAGGCGCGGCGGGTGCTCGCCGCCGCGGCGAACGCCCGGGACGCGGTGGCGGCGGTGCAGGGGTTGCTCCGCGGCCGGCTCCGGGTCGGGATCATGCAGAGCATGCGCGAGCTGCGGCTGCCGGAGGTGCTCGCCGACTTCCACGCCGCTCACCCCGGGGTCGAGATCGAGCTCAGCCAGGCCGGCTCGGCGGTGCTCGCGGCGCGGGTCCGGGACGCCCAGCTCGACCTGGCGTTCGTGGCCCTGTCCCGGCCGGTGGACGGGCTGTCGCTGACCCCGCTGGTGCACGTGCCGATGGTGCTCGCCTGCGCGGTCGGGCACCGGCTCGCCGACCGGGCGGGGGTACGGCTGGCCGAGCTGGACGGCGAGTCGTTTGTGGACTTCCCGGCGGACTGGGGCGGGCGGATGCTGCTCGACGACACGTTCGCCGCCGCCGGGCTGCACCGCCGGGTCCGGTTCGAGGTGGGCGACGTTTCGACCCTGC
This sequence comes from Natronosporangium sp., assembly GCA_036564175.1. Taxonomy (GTDB): domain Bacteria; phylum Actinomycetota; class Actinomycetes; order Mycobacteriales; family Micromonosporaceae; genus Natronosporangium. The sequence goes on along the minus strand of DATCKZ010000016.1, from coordinate 43,372 downwards.
TCGATGTCGTCGCGCAGCGCCTGGGGGTGGCGATCGTGCCGGAGAACCTGCCGCGCCCGGCGAATGTGCGCTACCTGCCGTTGCGCGGGATCCGGCTGATGTTCACCGTCTCGGCAGCGGTCGCCGACCCGGGCACCGTCCCCCCGGCAGCCCGTGAGCTGCTGGAACGGGTCATCGCCCGGCAGCGAGCGAGAGCCGCCCGGTAAGGACCGCAACGTCACCGATCGGGATCTTCATAGTCTGATCGGAGGATCAGGCCTCATCGTTCGGATGAGTAAGGTATGTCCTGTCTGTCAGCGCCTCGCCGGATCGCGGTTCGCTAAGTTCACTCCGCAAGCAGATCGGGGGTTGCCGGGGTAGCGGGGGGCGTTCGCGTTGCTGAGTTGATGGAACCCCATCTCAGGGTCCCGTCACTCCGAAGGGATCGGTGATGACGGTGCAAGCGCGGGACACTCGTGGGTGGACTGGCGGGCGCAGACGGGTCCTGGCTGCGCTGCTGGCAATCGCGGTGCTGGTGCCACTCGGCGTCCTGTTCCTCGATCATAGCCGCCACCTGAGCGAGCGCCGATCGGCGGTGACCGAGGAGCGCCACGGCATCGAGTACCTGCTCGCGCTCGGGCAGCTCACGGTCGCGCTCACCGACGCGAAGTCGGCCACTGTGAACGGTGAACCGATCGCCCAGGAAGCGATGGACCGCGCGATCGCCGGAGTGGCCGAGGTGGACGATCGGTTCGGCGACGAGCTGCGGGTGCGTGAGCGGTGGGCCCGGCTGCGCGACGCCATCGAGCTGGCGAACAGCACCGACCATCCCGATCCGCGCGCGGCCTACGCCGCGTACGGGGAGGTGACCACCCTGCTGCTCGGCCTGTTCGATCGGGTGCGCGAGAACTCGGGGCTGGTCCGCGAACCCGACCAGGACTCCCACCACCTGCAGGACGCCGCGGGCGGGCGGTTGCCGGAGACGATGATCGCGGCCGGCCAGCTGGTCGACCTGGTGAACATCGCCGCCGCCGAGCAGGCCGGCCCGCAGGCCACCACCGAAATCCTGATCGCGCTGGACGCGGTCACGCGGCCCGGGGACGCGCTGGTGGCGGGGATCCAGGCCGCGCTGGACAGCACCGAGAGCCGCAGCCTGAGCAGCAGCGTGCTCGGCGTGTACGACCGGTTCCTGCGCGCCAAGGACGGCCTGCTGCTCACGGTGCCGGCCGACGGCGACCCGGCCGCCGCCGACCTGCAGCTGCTCGGGGCGATCCGGACCGAGCTGCACGCCGCCGGCGACGACCTGTTCCAGGTGCTGCTGACCGAACTGGACACGCTGGTCGCGGCCCGGGGCGGCGAGCTGGCCCGGAGCCAGTGGACCACCGTCGGGGCGACCCTGGTGGGCGTGCTGCTCGCGCTCGGGCTGGCCGCACTCAGCCTGCTCGGCGGCGGGTTCGATCGCACGGATCGCCAGGCCGGCCAGCACTCGCGGCACGGCGAACTTCCGCCCGGCGGGGACGGGGCCGGGCGCCCCGCGGACACTCCGCAGTTGGCCACCGCCAGCCCGTTGATGTCCATATCAGACGGCGTCGCTGACTACGAGTCGGGGCGGCGTACGCCGGCCACCCGAGAACAACCCTTGGCCGGTGAGCTGCTCGGCTCGGAGCGCGCCGATGTTCGGTAGATTGCGGATCCGCAGCAAGCTGGCCCTGGTCGTCGGGTTGCCGTTGCTGGCGGTGGCGTTGCTGACCCTGCCGAGCGTGTTCAACGCGATCAACACGTTCCAGCGGGCGGAGGAGATCGAGTACTCGATGCGGGTCGCCAAGCGGGTGACCGCGCTGGCGTTCGAGCTGCAGCAGGAACGGCTGATCTCGCTCGGTTACCTGTTCGAGGTGGCTGATCGCGAGCGGCTGATGACCGAGACCGCCAAGGTGGACGACCGGCTGGTCGAGATCCACGACGCGGTCGCCCGGGGCGACCTCCGGGAGCGCGGGCTGCCGCAGCGGGTGGCCGCCGCCGTCGCCGACGCCGAAGAGCTGCTGCTGAACACGCGACCGGCGGTACTGGACCGGTTGGCCGTCCCCGAGCAGCTGTTCGGCGAGTACAGCCAGGCGATCGACGAGCTGATCGAGTCGCTGCAGCTGCTCGACGGGGCGGATTTGGCCAGCCCGGCGGCCCGGCACGTGGCGGTGCTGGAGGCGTCGCTGGGCATGAACGAGGTGTCCGCGCAGGCCTCCACCCTGCTGGTGATGGTGGCCGCTACCGGCAGCCAGTTCGCCGCGTTCCAGTACGCGCTGGTGCTGCAGCCGATGGGGGACTACTTCGACCAGTACGTCCGCTACGCCACCCGGGACCAGCAGCTGCTGCGGGACCAGATGGAGCAGGCCTACATCCAGCGGGACTCGACCGGCGAGGGAGTGGCGCTCGGCTTCGATCCGTTCGAGGTCACCGCCGGGCAGTCGGTCGCCGGGCTGTTCCGCGACATCCAGTCGCTCGGTCAGCTGGGCCGGTTCGTCGAAGGCAAGATCATCGCCGACGTGCTGAACGAGGTGGCCTCGCAGCGGCAGGCGGCGCTGCGCGATGCGTACCTGATCGCCTTCGGCGCGCTGCTGGTGGTGTTCACGGTGGTGGCGATCACCGCGCTGCTCGCCCGCGCGGTGGTCCGGCCGCTGCTCGGGCTGACCGCCTCGGCCAACCGGGTGGCCCGGTTGGCCGACGCCGAGCTGGCCCGGATCGCCGACGACGAGTCGGCACTGCTGCTGCCGGGGCCGATCCGGATCGACCCGGTGCACGTCGCGGCCAGGGACGAGATCGGCGACCTGGGGCGGGCGTTCGAGCGGGTGCAGGAGTTCGCGATCCGGCTGGTCGAGCGGCAGATGATCAGCCGCCGCAACATCGCCCTGATGCTGGGATATCTCGGCCGGCGTACGCAGAACCTGGTCGCTCGGCAGATCGATCTGATCGACAGTCTGGAGCGGAACGAGACCGACCCGGACCGGCTGGTCGAGCTGTATCGGCTCGACCACGTCGCCAGCCGGTTGCGCCGCAACGCCGGCAGCCTGGTGGTGCTCTCCGGTGCCAGTGGCCCGGACGAGCACACCGCGCCGCTGCCGCTGGCCGACGTGGTCCGGCTCGCGCTCGGTGAGATCGAGGCCTACGAGCGGGTCGACGTCAACATCTCGCCGGCGATCGCGGTCGTGCCGGCGGTGATCAGCGACCTGGTGCTGGTGTTCGCCGAGCTGATGGAGAACGCGACCACGTTCTCGCCGCCGCACACCCGGGTCACCGTCTCGGCGATCGTCACCGGCCACCGGGCGCCGCACGAGCCGGCGGTGGAGGTGCTGATCGTCGACCACGGGATCGGCATGCCGGAGGAGCGGATCGCCGAAGAGAATGCCCGGCTGGCCCGGCGGGAGCGGTTGGACCTGGCGCCGACCGAGGTGCTCGGGCTGTTCGTGGTCGGCCGGCTGGCCCGCCGGCACGGGCTGCGGGTCACCCTGTCGGAGACCGCCGGGGGCGGCATCACCGCGGTGGTCAACCTCTACCGCGACCATTTGATGCCGGGTACGGCCACCGGGGCGGTAGCGAGCGTCTCGGTGAACGCCGAGCCGGAGCTGGGCAGGTTCGATCCGGGGGCGGTGCAGCGCGCCACCCGGGCACTGGAGACCGGGCGGTCCTGGAACGCGTTCGCGGTGCGGCACTCCTCGCCCTCGCCGGATTCGCCCCCGTCGGACTCGCCCCCGCCCGCCGCGACCCAGCCGGAGCCGGCGCCGACCATGCCGCAGCCGGCGGCACCCGCATCGGCCGACGCCAGTGCTACTGCGACCGCGGCGACCGGTGCTACCGCGGCAGCGGCGGCAGCCGCCCCGGCGGCGGCTGCGGGCGCGCCGCCGGCCGCCGGGCCAGCATCGGCTGCCGGGTCGGCCGCCGGCGGTGGCTCGGCCACCGGGTTGGCCGCGGTGCCGACGCCGCCGGCCACGCCCGACGGCGCCGGGACGTCCGCTGGTGCCGGGACGTCCGCTGGCGCTGGGACGTCCGCCGGTCCCGGAACGCCGGCCGGCGCGGGAACGCCAGCAGGTGCCGGGTCTTCGACCGGATCCACAGGGCCCGGATCCGCCGCGACCGGGGTTGCGCCGGCTGGGCCAGCGCCGGCCGGGCAGCCGGGGGAGTGGCCGCCGGTCCGGCGGACCGTCACCCCAGTGGCCGCCGAGTACCTGGTGGCGGCGAGCGGCGCCGCGTCCGGTGCGCCAGCGCTGCGGCGGCGGGTGCCGGGCGCGAGCCTGAACGTGACCGGCCCGACCACCCGGTCCCGGCCCAGCCAGCCGGCGGTGAACCGGCGGCCGGGCCAGCCGCTGGCCGCCACCGATCCCGCCCAGGCTCGGGACCTGGTCGAACAGCTCCAAGCGGGGATCCGGCGGGCTGAGCAGGAAATCGAGTCGAACGACGGGTCAGGCCATCGGCCGGCACTTCGAGGAGAACGCGATGACCAGTAGTCAGGTTCAGCTGAGCCAGGAGGCGAAGACCTTCAACTGGCTGCTCGATTCGTTCACATCCAGCACCTCGGGCGTGCGGGAGGCGATCGCCGTCTCCTCCGACGGGCTGCTGATGGCCATGTCGGCGATCGAGAACAAGGCCAACGCCGAGCGGCTGGCGGCGGTGGTGTCCGGCCTGACCAGCCTCGCCGGCGGGGTGGCCGACTGGTACTCGCTCGGCGACCTCAACCGGGTGATCCTCGACCTGGCCGATGGCTATCTTCTGATCACCACGATCAGCGCTGGCTCCGTGCTCGGCGTGATCGCCGAGCGGTCGGCGAACCTCGGCACGATCGCCTACGAGATGACCCTGTTCGCCAGCCGCGCCGGCGCCGCGCTCAGCCCGCAGCTGATCATCGAATTGAAGAATGCCGTTCAGTCGTGATTTCGAGGGACGGGCCGGAACCAGCCGGTTCCGAACCGGCCGGCCGTGGCACGCCGCCGAACCGACCAGCGGCGGCCCGGATCCGGCCGTACCTCAAGGCTTCCCTGCCGCCGGTGAAACCACCCACTGGCGACAGTCCAAAGCCCACCGACGGTGGCGGGCGACCCCGCCCGTTCGTACTCACCGCCGGGCGGGTAGATGGTGTGGATCCAGACATCAGCCTGGAGACCCAGGTTTCGGCGCGGCCGGTGCCACCACCCACGGCGCCCCCGGTGGAGACGCTGCCACCGGAGCTGCAGGCCATCATCGAAATCTGCGCCGAACCGGTATCGGTGGCCGAGATCTCCGCCCGGGTACCGCTCCACTTCGGCGTCACCCGGATTCTGGTTGGCGATCTCCGTGCCAGCGGCTACCTCGACGTCCATACGTCGGACGTCGCGAACCCACACGACCCTGCGACCATCCTGCGAGTGATCCGTGGACTCCGTGCAATCGCCTGAGCCGGGGGCGAGCTCGCCCCGGCCCACTGCGCCCATCCCCGTCAAAATCGTAATCGCCGGGGGGTTCGGCGTCGGGAAGACCACCACCGTCGGGGCGATCTCCGAGATCGAACCGTTGACCACCGAGGCGGAGATGACCGAGGTGTCGGTGGGCATCGACGAACCGGCCCATCCCGGCAAGACCACCACCACCGTGGCCATGGACTTCGGCTGCGTCACCATCGACGCCGGCCTGAAGCTCTATCTGTTCGGTACCCCCGGACAGGCCCGGTTCGAGTTCATGTGGGACGACCTGAGCAACGGTGCGCTCGGTGCGGTGGTGGTCGTCGACAGTGCCCGGCTCGACGACTGCTACCCGGTGATTGACTACTTTGAACACGCCGGGCTGCCGTTCGTGGTCGCTGTGAACGCCTTCGATGGCCGGCTCACTCACGACCTGGACGCGGTCCGATGGGCACTCGCGGTCCGCGACGAGGTGCCGGTGCTGGCCTTCGACGCCAGGGAGCGGACCTCGGTACGGGACATGTTGCTGGTGTTGCTGGAGTACGCGCTCAACCGGACCACCCAGCAGCAGGCGACGGCGTCCACACCGCACTAGTGGACCAGCGAATATCGGAGACAGCGAATACCGGATATAGGAATGGCAGGGAGTTTTCCCTGCCATTGTCAATGTATACCCCAGAGGAGGGCTTGCGGCAAGACCCGGGTAATGGCGCACAATCGGCGGCCGGAGTGCGAACCCGCGATTCACGGGGGGCGGTATGGCTGCTGCGGGGCGGTATGTCGTGGATCTGCGCGAGGTGGACCAGACGCAGATCGGGTTGGTGGGTGGCAAGGCCGCGCGGCTAGGTGAGCTGTCGCGGATCGCCGGCGTCCGGGTGCCGGCGGGGTTTTGCGTCACCACCGAGGTGTTCCGCCGCATCCTGGCGGAAGCGCCGTCGATGACCGATCGGCTGGATCGGCTGTCCCGGTTGGGCCCGGATGACCGGCCGGCGGTCGCCACGCTCAGCGCGGAGATCCGCCAGGTGATCGAAGCGGTTCCGATTCCGGACGAGATCGCCGCCATGGTCGGCCGGGCGCTGGCCCGGCTCGGCGAGCAGGCCGGGTACGCGGTCCGGTCCAGCGCGACCGCGGAGGACCTACCGACCGCCGCGTTCGCCGGCCAGCAGGACACCTACCTGAACGTGGTCGGGCCGGCGGCGGTCCTGGCACAGATCCGGCGGTGCTGGGCGTCGCTGTTCACCGACCGGGCGGTGAGCTACCGGCAGCGCGCCGGCATCGACCACCGGGCCGTGCAACTGGCGGTGGTGGTGCAGCAGATGGTCGCCGCGGCGGCGGCCGGTGTCCTGTTCACGGCCGACCCGGTCACCGGCAACCGGAAGGTCAGCGCCGTGGAGGCGAGCTTCGGCCTGGCCGACGCGCTGGTCTCCGGCCGGGCCAACCCGGACCGCTACCAGGTCCGGGACGGTGCGGTCATCGCCAGAACGGTCGCCGCCAAGCCGCGCGCCGTCTACATTCGACCGGACGGCGGCACCCGGGGGGTGGCGGTCGAGCCGGCACGGCAGACCCAGCCGGCGCTGACCGACCCGCAGGTCGTGCGGCTCGCGGAGCTGGGGCGGCGGATCGAAGCCGAGTTCGGCCAGCCACAGGACATCGAATGGTGCCTGGACGGCGACGGCTTCGCAATCGTGCAGAGCCGGCCGATCACCACCCTGTTCCCGATCCCCGAGGTGGGCGACGACGGCAACCACGTCTACCTGTCGGTCGGGCATGGACAGATGATGACCGACCCGATGCGGCCGCTCGGGCTGTCGGTGTGGCAGCTGACCGCGATGGCGCCGATGCTCGAGGCCGGGGGCCGGCTGTGGGTCGACGTCACCCCGCACCTGGCCTCGCCGGCCCGGCGGGCCGGCTTCCTGGCGCTGGTCGAGCGGACCGATCCGTTGGCGAAGGACGCGCTGGCGACCGTCTGCGCCCGGGACGGCTTCCTGCCCACCCTTCCCGATGCCGGTCCGGTCAGCCGGCCGCTGCCGGCCGGGCCGCCGAACCCGATCGCGAACGATCCGGCGATCGTCACCGACCTGATCGCCCGCAGCCAGCACTCGATCGAAGCGCTGCGTCGCGACATCCGGGACAAATCCGGGCCGGCGCTGTTCGAGTTCCTGGCGTCGGCGTTCCAGGAGCACAAGCAGCTCCTCAGCGACCCGCTGAACTTCCAGGCGGTGATGGCCGGGATGGAGGCGAGCTGGTGGCTGAACGACCACCTGCTGGAATGGCTCGGCGAGAAGAACCCGGCCGACCCGCTCACGCTTTCCGCACCGAACAACGTCACCTCGGAGATGGGGTTGGCGCTGCTCGACGTCGCCGACGCGATCCGGCCACATCCGGCGGTGGTGTCGTTCCTGCACCGCGTGCAGGAGCACGGGTTCCCGGACGACACCTTCTTGGACGAGCTCGCGAAGGTCGACGGCGGGCCGGAAGCCCGGGCGGCGATCGACGCCTACCTCGACCGATACGGCATGCGCTGCGTCGGGGAGATTGACATCACCCGGCCCAGGTGGCGGGAGCGTCCGACCACGCTGGTGCCGCTGATCCTGGACAATGTCCGGCGGTTCGAGCCGGGCGCCGCCGCACGGCGGTTCGAGCAGGGCCGGCAGGCGGCGCAGGCGAAGGAAACCGAGCTACTCGCCCGGCTGCGGGAGCTGCCGGACGGCGAGCAGAAGGCGGAGCAGACGAAGTGGATGATCGACCGGGTCCGGACGTTCATCGGCTACCGCGAATACCCGAAGTACGACATCGTCAGCCGCTACCTCATCTACAAACAGGCGCTGCTGGCGGAGGCCGAGCGGCTGGTGCGGGCCGGGGTGCTGGCCGAGCCGACGGACAGCTTCTACCTCAGGTTCGAGGAGTTCCACGACGCCGTACGCACGAACCGGGTCGACCGGGAGCTGATCCGGCAGCGGAAGGAGGCGTTCCGGTCGTACCACGCGCTCACGCCACCCCGGGTGCTCACCTCGGAGGGCGAGCTGCTGAATGGTGCGTACCGGCGCGACGATGTGCCGGCCGGGGCGCTGGTCGGGGTGTCCGCCGCGCCCGGGGTCGTCGAGGGTCGGGCCCGGGTGATCCAGGACCTGGCCGAGGCCGATCTCGACGCCGGCGACATCCTGGTCACCACCCACACCGATCCGAGTTGGACGCCGGTGTTCGTCGCGGTCGCCGGGCTGGTGACCGAAGTCGGCGGCGCGATGACCCATGGCGCGGTGATTGCCCGGGAATACGGCCTGCCGACGGTGGTCGGCGTGGTGGACGCCACCCGGCTGATCCAGGACGGGCAACGGATCCGGGTCCACGCCACCGACGGCTACGTCGAGGTCCTGACCTGACCGGCCAGGGTGGTGCTTGCACGGTGGCCGCGATGATCATGAGGAGGCGCGGGCGCGCCCGGCAGGATTTGAACCTGCGACCTTGGGATTAGAAGTCCCCTGCTCTATCCGCTGAGCTACGGGCGCGTTCCTGCAGCGTACCGCCGGAACCCGCCGGTCCGGTGGCGGCCATCGTACGGCATGATGCTGGGCTGGACTTGCTCAGCAGTTGTTACTAGATTGTGACCGTGCCGGTGACCAGTACCACACTCCTCCCTGTGCTGGTGAGCACTGACGACCCCCAGCTGTCGCCGGATGAGCTCACCGATGGCTTCCTGGGCGACATCGTGGTCGGGTATACGCCCGGGCCGCCGTACGGGCGGCGCCTGCTCACCTGGCAAGAGCATGATTTGTCAGGCATGTCCCGCCGGCAGCTCCGGCGCCAGGCGGCCGAGAACCTCTACGCGGTGCTGGACCAGGTCGGGGTGCACGGCCAGCCGCCCACGCTGATGATCTCGTTCAACGGGGTCGAAGGGCTCGAATCGAGCGTCCTGCTCGCCCCCGCGTTCTGGGACGACCTGGCCAGCGCGGTGCCGGGGGAGCTGGTGGTCGGGGTGCCGGCCAGGGATGTGGTGATGTTCACCGGATCGCAGTCACAGTCCGGGCTGCAGAAGCTACGGCGTGCGGTCGATCGGGTAATCTTCGCCGGCGGGCCACACCTGCTCTGCCAGGACCTGCTGGTGCGCCGGGGCCGCCGATGGGAAATCTTCCATCCGGCGATGGCGGTGGAGCCGGTGTCGCCGGTGATTCCGGCGCAACGTACGCCGCTGTCGAGCGGCCGGGGGCGCTGACCCGCGGCTGCGTCGTACGGCTGAGCGGCTGGGCCGCTCGACCGATGGCGGCAGCCCGACTTCCGCGCCTGGCGGGGGTGTGGTCCGGCGGACAGCGGACGCCGAACTAGTGACGGTGGCGTGCTGCTGGGGCTACGGTATGTGGGCGCGATGGGCCGGCGCGGCTGGGTGGGCGCGCACCCGGGCGAACCACGCGGCCGGCGCTGGGGAGGAGGCGTGGTGATCGAGTCGCGGGATGGCCGGCGAGTGCTGGTCACCGGCGTGGGTGTCGTGGCGCCGAACGGGATCGGCGCCGACCAGTTCTGGGCAGGTCTGTGCCGGCCGGCCGAACCGGAGCGGGTCCGGCGGGTGCCCAGTTTCGACCCCGAAGAGTGGGGGCTGTCTCGAGTGGAGGCGCGGCGGCTGGACCGGTTCGCCCAGTTCGGTGTGGCGGCGGCGGCGCAGGCGCTGGTGGACGCCGGCTTCCTCGACGACGCCACCGCCGCCGGCCCGCTGCCGCAGCTGGACCCGGACCGCGCCGGCGTCCTGATCGGCAGCGGGATCGGCGGCGCGCCGTTCTGGGAGAACCAGGCGGGGGTACGGGCCCAGCGCGGCGACCGGGCGGTCTCGCCGCTCACCGTACCGATGGTGATGCCGAACGCCGCGGCCGCGACCGTCTCGATGCGCTGGCAGCTGCGCGGGCCGTGCGAGACCATCTCGACCGCCTGCGCCACCGGCACCCACGCGGTCGGCAACGCCGCCCGGTGGATCGCCGCCGGGCGGGCGGACGTGGTGCTCGCCGGCGGCTCCGAGGCGGCGCTGACCCCGACCAACGTGGCCGGTTACACGAACATGCGGGCGCTGTCGAGCACCGGCATCTCCCGACCGTTCGATGTGGATAGGGACGGGTTCTGTGTCGCCGAAGGGGCGGCGGTGCTGGTGCTGGAGGAGGCGGGGCACGCGGCGGCCCGGGGCGTGCGCGGCTACGCGGAGATCGCCGGGGTCGGCTCGACCGCTGACGCGCACCACCTGACCGCGCCCGAGCCGAACGCGCGGGGCGCGCTGGCGTGCATGCGGGCGGCGCTGCACGACGCCAAGGTCTCCGCGGCCGACGTGACCCACGTCAACGCGCACGGCACCTCGACGCCGCTGAACGACGCGACCGAGGCGCTCGCCATCCGGGAGCTGTTCCGGGCGCCCGGGCCGGCGGTGACCGCGGTCAAGGGTGTGACCGGGCACGCGCAGGGGGCGGCGGGCGCGATCGAGGCGGTCGCGCTGGCGCTTTCGTACGCGCACCGGACGCTTCCGCCGACCATGGGTACGGTGAACGTCGATCCCGAGTTCAAGCTGGACGTCGTGCTGGAGCCGCGGCCGTGGGAGCCGGCCGCCTCGATCTCCAACTCGTTCGGGTTCGGTGGCCACAACGGGTCATTGGTGTTCGTGCCGGTTAGTCCGGATATGGCGCGGGCTCTATAGCAGATCAACAAGGTCTGTGGGGGCCATCCACAGCGTGCCCGGTTATCCACAGATCGCGGTCTGCTGGCTGGCGCGCGGGGTGGCACTGGACCAGGCTGTCCGCTGAGTCGACTCGCCAACGCTGGACCGAGAGACAGAGGACAGTCCATGTTCGATACCAACGTGACGATCGTGGGGAACGTGCTCCACGGCCCCGAGTGGCGCAAGACCGCCAACACCGGTGCGCTGGTGACCACCTTCAAGATCGCGTCGACGGCTCGCCGGTACGACCGGCAGACGGGGCAGTGGATGGACGGCAACAGCCTGCGGGTGCGAGTCAACTGCTGGCGGGCGCTCGCCGCCAACGTGAAGGAGTCGGTCGCGCTCGGCGATCCGCTCATCGTCACCGGCCGGCTCTTCACCCGTGACTGGGTCGATGAGCACGGCAACAAGCGCCTGCAGTACGAGGTGGAGGCGACCTCGGTCGGCCACGACCTGAGCCGGGGTAAGTCGATCTTCCAGCGCCGCAGGGTGAGCACCGCGACCAGCGTCATCGACGATGCCGAGGCGCAGCAGCGGATCGGTGGCGAGCCGACCGTGCCGGTGCCCGACGACGAGGCGCCGACCCAGTTCGACGACACGCCGTTCGAGGTCGCGGTGGACCGGTTCGCAAACCAGCCGCCCGATGACGGTGAGCTGCCGCCGGCTGGCGGGTTCGTGCCCGAGTTGGAGGAGTCGCCCGAGCCGGTCGGGGTGGCCGAGCCGGACGAGTCGCTGGCGCCGGTCCTTTCGGAGCCTGACGAGCCCGGCGAGGCCGTCCTGCCCGGCGAGGCCGACCCGCCCACGGGGGCCGACCAGCCCGTGGAGCCTGAGCAGACCGACGGGAACGACGCCGGAGCCGGGGCGACCGAGGGCGGCGACGAACTCGATCCGGCGGCGGTGACGCAGGCGGTCGAGCCGAGTCATCGCCGCCGGGGCCTGCGCCGGGTCAGGGTTGCCCCCTGACCCCGGCCGGGCGGGGCCGGCGGCACCCGGCCCCGCCCCGGCGGTGGTGAGCCTAGGCAACGCGCGACCGACCCCGCCGCCGAGATCGGGGGTTTGCCGAGTCGCCGGTCACGTAGATCAAGGAGAATCCAGCCCGATTTGCCCGACTCGGGCATGAACAACTCCCTAGAGCGATGTGAGCGGGCGGGGATCGACGCGGGCGGGCGGGGCGAACCGGCGGGCGGGGCGAACCGGCAGGCGGGGGCGAACCGGCAGGCGGGGGCGAACCGGCGGGCGGGCAAACCGCCACGCCGTTTGGGTGGACGCGGTTTGCGGACATAGGGCACCATCGGCAACGGATGGGTGTCGGATGTGCCGCCCTGCGCGGCCAGATCGGGGGGAGAGGGGCGGCCATGGCTGACAGCGACGCCAAGGGCAAGGGCAAGGACGCTGGCGACGGCAAGCCCGGCAAGGACAAGGACGGCAAGGGCAAGAAGGCCAAGGAAGGCAAGCTGCCGGCGAAGCGGCGGGTGGTGCTGACCGGCATCAGCTCGCGGGCCTGGGAGCACCCGGCCGACCGCGGCGCGCTCACCGCGCTCCGGGAGCTGAAGGGCTTCGACGAGGTCCTGAAGGTGATCGCCGGAGTCTGGAACGAGCGGGCCTGGCGGCTGCAGTTCCTCGGCGGCGCGATCAAGGTCGACCACCGGCAGTATCCGCGGCTCCACCGGATCTACGCCGAGGCAGCGACCTCGCTGGACATCAAGGAGCTGCCGACCCTGTTCGTCCAGAACGACCGCACCCTCAACGCGATGGCGGTCGGCATGAAGGACCCGTTCATCGTGGTCAACACCGGCATGCTCGAGCTCGCCGACGACGACGAGCTGCGCTGCCTGCTCGGCCACGAGCTGGGCCACGTGCTCTCCGGCCACGCCGTCTACCGCACCATGATCATCATCCTCACCAACTTCATGCTGCGGCTGGCGTGGTTCCCGATCGGGGCGTTCATGCTGTACGGGATCATCGCGGCGCTCTACGAATGGTGGCGCAAGGCGGAGCTGTCGGCCGACCGGGCCGGGCTGCTCGCCTGTCAGGACCCGGCCGCCTCGCTGCGGCTGTCGATGAAGCTGGCCGGCGGCGGCGACCTGTCCGAGGTGGACACCACGGCGTTCCTGGAGCAGGCAGCGGAGTACGAGCGGGCCGGCGACATCCGGGACAGCATCCTGAAGATCCTGCTGGTCGCGTTCCGGTCGCACCCGATGCCGGTGGCCCGGGCGGCCGAGCTCCGGCGGTGGATCGACTCCGGTGCCTACCAGCGGATCCTCGCGGGGGACTATCCGCGGCGCGAGGACGACGCCACCGCCTCGGTCTCCGAGGACGTCAAGGAGGCGGCCGAGTCCTACCGGGAGACGTTCAGCCGGTCCGAGGACCCGCTGTTCAAGCTGCTGCGGCGGATCGGCGGCGGGGCGGCGGACATCGGCGGCTGGGTCGGTGCCGGCGCTGGCAAGGTGCGGGACTGGGTGGCGACCGCCGGCCGGTCGGCCCGGGAAGCGGCCAGCGGCACCGGCGGGTCCGGCAGCCAGCGCCACAACGGCTCGTAGCCCGGTAGCCGGCCAGAAGCCGGCGAGCACGACGTGGGCACCCGCCCCACGACTCATAGCCTGGGGTGAGCTGTTCGAGGAGCTGATCCGGGTGCGGTCGATCAGCCTTAGGATGACCGGATGACCACACCCATCAGCGAAACCGAGCTCCGCGCGGCGATCTCGCGCGAGCTACCCGGAGTGCGCGCCGACCTGGAGCGGCTGGTTGCCATCCCGAGCATCGCGTTCGCCGAGTTCGACCATAGCCACGTCCAGCGGTCGGCCGAGTTCTGCGCCGAACTCCTGCGCGGCTGCGGCCTGGAAGCCCAGATCGTCCGGGCCGGCGGCCAGCCAGCGGTGATCGGTAAGAAGCCGGCCCCGCCCGGCGCACCCACCGTCCTGCTCTACGCCCACCACGACGTCCAGCCGATCGGCGACCGGGCCAAGTGGGAGAGCGAGCCGTTCACCGTCACCGAGCGGGACGGCCGGCTCTACGGCCGCGGCGTATCCGACGACAAGGCCGGGGTGATGGCCCACGTGGCGGCGCTCCGGGCGCTCGGCGACGCGCTGGGCGTCGGGGTCGTGGTGTTCCTCGAAGGCGAGGAGGAGTACGGGTCGGCTTCGCTCGCGGACCTGCTCACCAACTACCGGGACCAGCTCACCGCCGACGTGATCGTGATCGCCGACTCCGGCAACTGGGACGTCGGCGTGCCCGCGCTCACCACCTCGCTGCGCGGCATCGTCAACCTGTTCGTGGAGGTGCGCACGCTGGAGTCGGCGGTGCACTCCGGCCAGTTCGGCGGGGCGGTGCCGGACGCGCTCACCACCCTGTCCCGGCTGCTCGCCACCCTCCACGACGAGGCCGGCGACGTGGCGGTCGAAGGACTCACCCGGCGCCCGGCCACCAACCTGGAGTACCCGCCGGACCGGCTGCGGGCCGAGGCCGGCATGCTCGACGGGGTCGAGTTCATCGGCACCGGCTCGCTGGTCGAGCGGCTCTGGACCAAGCCCGCGCTCGCGGTGCTCGGCATCGACGCGCCACCCACCGGCGAGGCGCCGAACGCGCTGGTGCCGACCGCCAAGGCGAAGCTCAGCCTGCGGATCGCGCCGGGCGACGACCCGAAGCGGGCGTACGAGGCACTGGCAGCCCACCTGCGCAGCCACGCCCCGTGGGGCGCCAGCGTGACCGTCACCCTGGACGGGCTCGGCGCACCCTGTGAGATCCAGGCGACCGGGCCGGCGTACGAGGTGGCGCGGGCCGCCTTCCGGACCGCGTGGGACGGGGTAGAGCCGGTCGACATCGGGATCGGCGGTTCGATCCCGTTCATCGCTACGTTCCAGGAGATGTTCCCGGAGGCGGCGATCCTGGTCACCGGCATCGGCGACCCGCACGGCAAGATCCACGGCCCGAACGAGAGCCTCCACATCGGTGAGTTCGAGCGGATCTGCCTGGCCGAGGCGCTGCTGCTGAACAACCTGGCCAACCTGTCCAAGTAGTAGGCACAGCCGATGCGGTTCGCGGAGCTGGCGGCGACCTCGGCGGCGGTGGCGGCGGTCAGTAGCCGGAAGGCGAAGATCGAGCTGCTCGCCGGGGCGCTGCGCCAGCTCACCCCGGCGGAGGCCGAGCCGGGCGCCGCCTACCTCGCCGGCGAGCTGCGACAGCGGCAGACCGGGGTCGGTTGGGCGACATTGCGGGAGGTGCCGCCACCGGCCGACGTACCGACCCTGACCGTCGCGGAGGTCCACCGGGCGGTCGACGAGATCTCGAAGCTGAGCGGCGCCGGGTCGCAGGCCCGCCGGCGGGAGCTGGTGCACCGGCTGTTCGGCGCGGCCACCGCCGACGAGCAGACCTTCCTGCGCGGGCTGTTCTTCGGTGAGCTGCGGCAAGGGGCGGGCGCCGGGGTGCTGGTCGAGGCGGTGGCGCGGGCGGCCGAGGTGCCGCCGGCGGCGGTCCGCCGGGCGCTGCTGCTCGCCGGCGACCTGCCCACGGTGGCCCGGGCGGCGCTGACCGGCGGGGCGGCGGCGCTCGCCGAGTTCTCGCTGCGGGTCGGCACCCCGCTGGCGCCGATGCTCGCCGCCAGCGCCACCACCCCGGCCGAGGCGCTCGACACCACCGGTGCCCCGGCGATGGTCGACACCAAGCTGGACGGGGTCCGGATCCAGGTGCACCGGGACGGCGACGAGGTGGCGGTGTTCAGCCGCAGCCTCGACGATCTCACGCCCCGGATGGCGGAGGTGGTGGCGGCGGTCCGGGCGCTGCCGGTGACCCGGGTGGTGCTGGACGGCGAGGCGCTGGTGCTCGACCAGCGGGGCCGGCCGAGGCCGTTCCAGGAGACGTCCAGCCGGGCGGCCACCCGCGGCAGCTCAGCGTTGCGGCTCACCCCGTACTTCTTCGACCTGCTGCACCTGGACGGCGCGGACCTGCTGGACCGGCCGCTGCGGGAGCGGATCGAAGCGCTCACCCAAGCGGTGCCGGCGGAGTTGCAGGTGGAGCGCACCACCGCCGGCACCGCCGAGGAGGTGGCGGCCGCGCTCGCCGGCGCGGTCGAGCGGGGCCAGGAGGGCGTGATCGTCAAGGCGATCGAGGCGGCGTACGACGCCGGCCGCCGGGGCGGGGCGTGGGTGAAGCTGAAGCCCCGGCACACGCTCGACCTGGTGGTGCTGGCCGCGGAGTGGGGGCACGGCCGGCGTCGGGGCTGGCTGTCCAATCTGCACCTCGGCGCCCGCGACCCGGCGACCGGCGGGTTCGTGATGCTCGGCAAGACCTTCAAAGGGCTCACCGACGAGCTGCTGCGCTGGCAGACCGAGCGGTTCCAGGAGCTGGCGGTCGAGCGGAACGAGTGGCTGGTGCGGGTCCGGCCGGAGCAGGTGGTGGAGGTCGCCTTCGACGGTGTGCAGGCGAGCACCCGCTACCCGGGTGGGGTCACGCTGCGGTTCGCCCGGGTGGTGCGCTACCGGTTCGACAAGACCGCCGCCGAGGCGGACACGATCGACGCGGTCCGGGCGATCCACACCCAGCGGCTCACCGCGTCGTGAGCCCGCGGACGTAGTTCACCTGGTTGTAGATGTGGTGCACCTGCTGCTGGTTGTAGACCGGGATCCGGGCGACGTACTGCTGGCCGCCGTTGCTGACGGTCACGTTCACGGTGCCGTGGAACCGGGTCTCCTTGGCCAGCAGGAACAGTAGGCTGAACGCGCAGACCAGGAAGAAGCCGACGATCGCCAGCACGATCGCCCAGGTCGGGGTCTTCTGCTCCGAGAGCCACTGATCGTGGACGGTCCACTGCGAACCGCGTAGCGGGATCGGCCCGATCGGGGTATACGCGGTGGTGGCGGTCACCGCGATCTCGCCGATCTGGACCAGCAGCTGCTCCGGCGGTCCGGGCAGGTCGGCCAGCACCCGGTTGAGCTGCTCGATCGTGCCGGCCGATTCGGTGGCGCGCAACCGCTGGTCGTACTCGGTGAGGCTGAGCCGACCCTCGTCAACGGCGATCCGCAACCGCTCGGCGGCGGCCTGTCGGTCCGCATCGGAGGGCCGCCACTGCTCCGGCGGCAGTGGCTGCTGCGGCGGCTGCGGTGGCTGCGGCTGCTGCGGCGGCTGCGGACTGTTCGACATCGAGAAGTTCGGGTCGGTCATCGGCGGCTCCCATCATGTCGCTGCCGGCAACTTATCGCCTGCCCGCCAGTCCGCGGAAGCCAGGCTCGGCTCGCGGGATGTGAGCGGCGCTCAACCGGGTGATTACGCAATGGGGGTAGAACCGCCACGGACCGGTACGGTATCGTCGCCCGCGGCGTTGCTGGCGGCTCGTCCGGCCGGCGGACGGCCGGGCTGGACGAGGCGGGCCGGAGCCGAGGCGACGGGACCTGGCGGACGAGCGAACGAAAGGGAGACGGTGGCCAGACACGCGGCGGTGCCTGCGTTCCCGACCTTGACCGTGGCGACCCCGCGATTGCAGGTTCGCCCCCTGGTCAGTGACGATGCTCCGGCGGTGGCGGAGATCTTCGCCGACAAGCAGACCCGCCGCTGGCTGCCGACTCCGGCCGAGTCGCTGGAGGTCGACCCGCTGGCCTGGTGCACCGAGGAGGCGGCCGAGCATCGGTTGCGGGGCGGCGGCGACCACTACGGCATGATCCGGCGGGAAGACGAGACCCTGGTGGGCTGCTTGTGGACCAAGCACACCGACTGGACCGCGAAGATCACCGAGATCGCGTACGCGGTGGCGCCGCAGGCGCGCGGGTTCGGGCTCGCCGCCGAGGCGGTGGACGGGCTCGCGATCGCGCTGATCCTGGAGCACGGGTTCCAGCGGATCGAGCTGCGGGTCGCGCCCGGCAACATCGCCTCCCGCCGGGTCGCGGAGAAGGCCGGATTCACGTACGAGGGACTGCTGCGCAACGCTGGCCAGCTGCACACCGGTCGAGTGGACCTGGAGGTCTGGTCGCTGGTCGCCGCCGACCTCCGCCAGTCGGACCTCCGCTAACGCGACGGCCACGAGCCGGCACGCTGCCAGCCCGGTCCGCCCTAGTCGACCAGCTCGGTCGGCGGCGGGAAGTCGAGCACCGGCTCGTCGGCGAGTGCCGCCCGGATGATCTGCGGCACGGTCGTGATCGACTGATCGGCGCGGCCCTCACCGACCGCGTTGAACGGGTTGTCCGGGTCGGCGGTGAACGAGGCCACCGACAGCTGCGGCGTGAACCCGACGAACCAGGCGGTCCGGTTGCTGTCGGTGGTGCCGGTCTTGCCGGCGATCGGCCGGCCGGCGATCCCCGCCACCTTGTCCGCGGTCGACCAGCCGCCGCAGCTGCCGGTCCGCGCGCCGGACCCGGTCGGGCAGAGCGCGGCGTCGGTGGCGGCCCGCGCCGCCTCGACCGAGACCGCCTGCCGGCAGCGCGGCTCGGCCACCCGTACCTCCGCACCGTCGGCGTTGCGGTAGGTCACCTCGTTCCCGTTGGGGTCCTTGATGGACAGCACCGGCAGCGGCTCGCAGTAGACCCCGTCGGCGCCGCCGACCGCGTACGCGGCGGCCATCTCCAGCGGGGTGGTGTCCGCCACCCCCAGCGTGAACGCCCCCCAGCTGTTGGCCCGCTCGGGCGCGGCCATCCCGCGGTCGATGTCGGTCCGCCACCGCAACCCGAGGTTCTCGGCCATCCGGACCGCGTTCGCCGCGCCGATCCGCTCCTCGAGCTGGACGAAGTAGGTGTTCACCGACTTGCCGAAGCCGGACCACATGGTCTGGGTGCCGGTCATCGCGCCACTGGCGTTGCTCGGGCACCACAGCCCGCCGCAGTCGGCGGAGCCGCCGCCCCCGCCGGGGTAGCTGGACACGTACTTGTACGGCGCGTAGATCTTGGTCGACAGCGGCAGCCCGGCCTCCAGCGCGGCGAGCAGCACGAACCACTTGAATGTGGACCCCGCCTGGTAGCCGGGCACGTCGCCGCCGCCCAGCAGCGGGTTCACCGTGTTCGGGTAGTTGCCCGGCTGGCTGCGGGCGTAGTCGGTGTGCGGCCCGTTGTTGCGCTGGTCCAGCGAGTAGATCCGGTTGACCGCCATCGCCTTCACCAGCCCGGTGCCGGGCTCGATCGCGACCGCGCCGTGGGCGAACGGACTGCCGATCGGCTCCTTCCGCACCACCGTCCGCATCGCGATCTCCTGGATCTCCGGATCGAGCGAGGTGACCACCTGGTAGCCGCCGCGGCGCAGCTGGTCCTCACGGCGCGTCGGGTTGTCGCCGAACGCTTCCTGCGACTTCCACCAGTTCCGGAACAGGTCGCAGAAGAACCCCCAGTCGTTGCGGGACTCCGGGATCGAGGTGCAGTCGTTCGGCGGCTCGCTCAGGTCCAGCTCGATCGGTTCCAGCTTGGCGGCGTGCGCCAGGTTCGGCGAGATGTATCCAAGCTCGACCATCCGGTCGATCACCCAGTTGCGGCGGTCGGTCGCCGCCTGCTGGTCCTGGCTCGCCGGGTCGTACGCGGTCGGTGCCTTGACCAGGCCGGCGAGCATCGCCGACTCGACCAGGCTGAGCTCGGCCGGCTTCTTGGAGAAGAAGATCTCGGCCGCGGCGTGGATCCCGTACGCCCGGTGGCCGAAGTAGGCCTGGTTCAGGTAGCGCTCCAGGATCTCGCCCTTGGACAGCTGTTTCTCCACCGCCAGCGCCAGCCGGACCTCGCGGATCTTCCGGGCGCTGGTCTGCTCGGTGGCGGCCACCGCCTCGGCCGGGCTCTGGGCACCGTCCCGCAATGCCATCCGTACGTATTGCATGGTGAGAGTGGAGGCACCCTGCTCGACCCCGCCGGACTTGGTGTTGGCCACGAACGCCCGCGCGATCCCTTTGGTGTCAACGCCGTTGTGCTCGTAGAACCGGGCGTCCTCACTGGCCACGATCGCCTGCTGGATGTACGGCGACATCTGGCTGATCGGGGTGTACTTGCGGTGCTCCTCGTAGAACGTCGTGAGCAGGGTCTTGCCGTCGCTGGCGTAGACGTAGGTGGTCTGCGCCGGCGGGGTCTCCGGCAACTCGGTCGGCAGGTCGTTGACCATCTCCGCGCCGGTCTTGACGGCGATCCCCCAGATCGCGGCGATCGGGTAGACGACCAGCGCCACGATCACCCCAGACATGATGCCGGCCCGGAGCAGCGCTGACACCCGCCCGGACACGGTCAGCACATCTTTCAGCACAGTAGTAAATGTACGACATAACCAGCTTTCTCAAGCCTAAAGCGACAAAGACCCTAGCCAGGATCGGGGTGACCCGCCGCCCGCCCACTATCGTGGTCGCGTGACCGAGACCTCCCAAGGCGCCAGCGGCCCGACCGCGCTCTACCCGTTGGGGCTGCGGCTGACCGGCCGGCCGGTGCTGGTGGTCGGCGGCGGCGCGGTGGCGACCCGCCGGATCCCGGCGCTGCTGGCCGCCGGCGCGGTGGTCACCGTGGTCTCCCCGTCGCTCACCCCGGCGTTGCGGGCGCTGTCCGACGCGGGCCGGCTCCGGTGGCGGCAGCGCCCGTTCCAACCCTCCGATCTGGACGATGTCTGGCTGGTGCAGGTGGCGATCGACGACCCGGCGGCGGCCGAGGCGGTCAGCGCGGCGGCCGAGCAGCGCCGGATCTTCTGCGTCCGGGCCGACGACCGGCACGCGGCGACCGCCTGGACCCCGGCGGTGACCCGGCACGGCCCGATCACGGTGGCGGTGCTCGGCGGCGGCGATCCGCGCCGGGCGGTCGCGGTCCGGGACGCGGTCGCGGGCGCGCTCGCCGACGGGACGCTGCCGGAGCGCGCACCGGCGACCGGCGGCTGGGTGGCGCTGGTCGGGGCCGGCCCGGGTGACCCGGAGCTGATCACCGTCCGGGGCCGCCGGCTGCTGGCCGAGGCGGACGTGGTGGTGGTCGACCGGCTCGCCGCCGGGCTGCTCCTCGACGAGCTGCGGCCGGACGTGGAGCTGATCGACGCGTCCAAGATCCCGTACGGGCCGAGCCGGGCCCAGGCGGAGATCAACCGGATCCTGGTCGACCGGGCCAAGGCGGGCGCGGCGGTGGTCCGGCTCAAGGGCGGCGACCCGTACGTGTTCGGCCGCGGCGGCGAGGAGGTGCTCGCCTGCGTCGAGGCCGGCATCCCGGTGACGGTGGTGCCCGGGGTGACCAGTGCGGTGGCGGTGCCGGCGGTGGCCGGGATCCCGGTCACCCACCGGGGCGTCGCGCACGAGTTCGTGGTGGTCTCCGGCCACCTCCCGCCGGACGACCCGGCCTCGCTGGTGGACTGGCCGGCGCTGGCCCGGCTGCGCGGCACGCTGGTGATCATGATGGGGATCCGGCAGCTGCCGGCGATCGTCGAGGTGCTGCTGGCGAACGGCCGGCCCGCCACCACCCCGGCCGCGGTGATCGCCGACGGCACCACGCCGGCGCAGCAGACCGTACGGGCGAACCTGGCGGATCTGCCGGCGGCGGCGCGGGACGTCCGGCCGCCGGCGGTGGTGGTGATCGGTGAGGTGGTGTCGCTGGTCGAGCCACCGGTCGGCGGCTGACCGGCCAGCCGGTCAGCCGGTCAGCCGGTCAGCCGGTGGCCGAGCCGGCCCGAAGTTCGCGGAGCAGTGCGAACACCCGTACCGCCGCGGCTGGATCGTCGACCCGGAACCGGGCGCGGGTCTCGCCCGGACCGACCTTGACCCCGACGTCGCCGTCGCGCAGCACCGCGAACGCGTTCTCGTCGGTCCGGTCGTCGCCGACGAACAGCACCCCGTCGGCGGCCGCCCGCTCCCGCAACGCCGCCACCGCCGTGCCCTTGTGGACGGTGGTGACCGCGAGCTCCACCACCTCCTTGCCGTTGGTGGTGTGGACGCCGGGCCAGCTCGCCGGGCCGGCCCGGACCGCCGCCTGCGCCGCCGCGGTCACGTCGGCCGGCGCGGTCCGGGTGTGCACCACCACGGTGGTCGGCTTGGTCTCGACCCACACCCCGGGCAGGTCCCGGACCAGCCGGCGCAGCTCCGCCTCCACCCGGGCGTACAGCTCGGCCTGGGCCGGGGTGAGCTGGACGCCGTCGGCGAACTCCGAGCCGTGGCTGCCGACCAGCACGATCGACGGCGGCGCGCCGGAGACCGCAGCCAGGTCGCGGCGGGCCCGGCCGGAGACCAGCGCCACGGTCGTGCCCGGCAGCTCGGCTAGCCCGGCCAGCTCGGCGATCGCGCCGGGCAGCGGGAACGCCTTCGACGGCTCGGTGACGATCGGCGCCAGCACCCCGTCGTAGTCGCTGGCCACCAGCAGCCGGGGCAGGCCGGCGAGCCGCGCCAGCGCGGCCCGGAGCGGCTCGGTCATGCCGCTCCCAGCTCGGAGAGGAACGACTGGGCCCAATGATCGACGTCGTGGCTGCGCAGGTGCCGTTGCATGATCCGGATCCGGCGGCTCGCCTCCGCCGGCTCGACGGTCACCGCCCGCAGCAGCGTCTCCTTCACCGCCTCCGGGTCATACGGGTTGCACAGGAACGCCTGCCGCAGCTCGGTCGCGGCGCCGGCGAACTCGCTGAGCACCAGCGCGCCGTCGCCGTTGGAGCGGGAGGCGACGTACTCCTTCGCGACCAGGTTCATGCCGTCCCGCAGCGGGGTCACCATCATCACGTCCGCGGCGCTGTAGAGGGCGGCCAGCTCGTTGCGGCTGTAAGACTGGTGCAGGTAGTGGACGGCCGGGACGCCGACCCGGCCGAACTCGCCGTTGATCCGGCCAACCTCCCGCTCCACCCGGGTCCGCAGCGTCTGGTAGTGCTCGACCCGCTCCCGGCTCGGGGTGGCCACCTGCACCATCACCGTCTCCGGCACCGACAGCCGGCCCTCGGCCAGCAGCTCCCGGAAGGCCTTGAGCCGCTGCTCGATCCCCTTGGTGTAGTCGAGCCGGTCGACCCCGAGGATGACCACGTTCGGGTCGCCGAGCTCGGCCCGGATCTGCTTGGCCCGGGCCTGCACCGCCGGGTTCGCGGCGAGCTGCTCCATCTGGGCGACGTCGATCGAGATCGGGAAGGCGCCGGCCTTCACCTCCCGGTCGTCGACCTTCACCACCTGGCCCTTGTACCGCAGCCCGAGCAGGTGCCGGGCCAGCCGGACGAAGTTCTGGGCGGCCAGCCGCTGCTGGAACCCGACCAGGTCGGCGCCGAGCAACCCGCGCAGGATCTCCGCCCGACCGGGCATCTGCATGAACAGCTCAATCGGCGGAAATGGGATATGCAGGAAGAAACCGATCCGAAGGTCCGGCCGCCGCTCCCGCAGCATCGCCGGCACCAGCTGCAGCTGGTAGTCCTGCACCCAGACGGTGGCGCCCGGGGCGGCGACCTCGGCCGCCGCGTCGGCGAACCGGGCGTTCACCTCCCGGTACGCCTCCCGCCAGCGGCGCCGGTAGACCGGGGTCTCGACCGCGTCGTGGTAGAGCGGCCAGATCGTGGCGTTGGACTGTCCCTCGTAGTAGCGCTCCAGGTCGGTGGCGGTCAGCGGCACCGGGTGGAGCTGCACGCCGTCCAGCTCGAACGGCTCCGGTGCGTCACCGACCCCGCCGGCCCAACCGACCCAGGTGCCCTTCCGCGCGACCAGCACCGGGTGCAGGGCGGTGACCAGCCCGCCGGGGCTGCGGCGCCACTCTCGTCCCGACTCCGTCGTCACCTCGTCGACCGGTAACCGGTTGGCCACCACGACGAACGAGCTGCGTGACACGTTCAGACCACCTCCGGGCAGTCAACCCAGCCTATCCGACGTCACCGGGCGTGCCGTCAAGCTTACTGAACTCGACTCACACCAGCGCCGGTCGGGCACCGCGATCAATCGATGTTCGGCCATACCTCGACCGCCGGCCGGAGGTCGGATCGGCCGGCTGCCGGGCGGGTTGGCGGCGCTCGGTCTGCCGGGCGCCGGCCGGGGTGGGCGGTGCCGACCCGGCCTGGGACAATAGACCGCGGCGTACGGATCTAAACCAACCCGGAGGTAGGGCTTACGGTGGCCCAGTTCATCTATGTGCTCGACAGGGCCCGGCTGAAGAAGGGCGACAAGGTCATCCTCGACAACGTGTCGCTGAACTTCCTGCCGGGCGCCAAGATCGGCGTGGTCGGCCCGAACGGGGCGGGCAAGTCCAGCCTGCTCAAGGTGATGGCCGGGCTGGACCAGCCGACCAACGGCGAGGCCCGGTTGATGCCCGGCTACACGGTCGGGCTGCTGGCCCAGGAGCCACCGTTGACCGAGGGCAAGACCGTGCTCGGCAACATCGAGGAGGCGGTCGCCGACACCAAGGCCAAGCTGGCCCGGTTCAACGAGATCGCCGAGAAGCTGGCGGTCGACTACACCGACGAGCTGATGGCCGAGATGGGCCAGTTGCAGGAGGAGCTGGACCACGCCGACGCCTGGGACCTCGACTCCAAGCTCGAGCTGGCGATGGACGCGCTGCGCTGCCCGCCGCCGGACTCGCCGGTCGAGACCCTGTCCGGTGGCGAGCGGCGCCGGGTGGCGCTGTGCAAGCTGCTGCTGCAGCAGCCCGACCTGCTGCTGCTCGACGAGCCCACCAACCACCTCGACGCCGAGAGCGTGCAGTGGCTGGAGCAGCACCTCGCGAAATACCCAGGCACCATCCTGGCGGTCACCCACGACCGGTACTTCCTCGACAACGTCGCCACCTGGGTGCTCGAGCTCGACCGGGGACGCGCCTATCCGTACGAGGGGAACTACTCGACCTATCTGGAGAAGAAGGCCGCCCGGCTGGAGATCCAGGGCCGGCGGGACGCGAAGTTGCGCAAGCGGCTCGACGAGGAGCTGGAGTGGGTACGCAGTAGCGCCCGCGCCCGGCAGACCAAGAGCCGGGCCCGGCTGCAGCGGTACGAGGAGATGGCGGCCGAGGCCGAGCAGTCCCGCAGGCTCGACTTCGAGGAGATCCAGATCCCGCCGGGCCCGCGGCTGGGCAACCTGGTCATCGAGGCGGAGAACCTGACCAAGGGGTTCGACGGCCGGGTGCTCATCGACAACCTGAGCTTCTCGTTGCCGCGCAACGGCATCGTCGGCATCATCGGCCCGAACGGGGTCGGCAAGACCACGCTGTTCAAGACGATCGTCGGGCTGGAGCAGCCGGACTCCGGGACGATCCGGATCGGCGAGACCGTGCAGCTGTCCTACGTAGACCAGACTCGGTCCGGTCTGGACCCGAACAAGACGGTCTGGGAGGTGGTCTCGGACGGCCTGGACCACCTGCTGGTCGGCAAGGTCGAGGTGCCGTCCCGGGCGTACGTGGCGGCGTTCGGGTTCAAGGGCCCGGACCAGCAGAAGCCGACCGGGGTGCTGTCCGGTGGCGAGCGCAACCGGCTCAACCTGGCGCTGACCCTGAAGATCGGCGGGAACGTGATCCTGCTCGACGAGCCGACCAACGACCTGGACGTGGAGACCCTGTCCAGCCTGGAGAACGCGCTGCTGAACTTCCCCGGCTGCGCGGTGGTGATCTCCCACGACCGGATGTTCCTGGACCGGGTCGCCACCCACATCCTGGCCTGGGAGGGCGACGACACCAACCCGGCGAAGTGGTTCTGGTTCGAGGGCAACTTCGAGGCGTACGAGAAGAACAAGGTCGAACGGCTCGGCGAGGAAGCGGCCCGGCCGCACCGGGTCACCTACCGCCGGCTGACCAGGGACTGACCAGCCATGCCGGTGGCCCTGGAGCTGCCCACCGACGCGCAGGTGTTCCTGGGCCGGCTGACTCACCTCGACCGGTCGGCGGTGGTGCGGTTGCGCCCGCTCGCCACCGGCCGGACCGCGCTCTGGGCCCGGCTGCCGTGGCGCACCCTGGTCACCCGGGAGGTGCTGCTCTCCGTACCGGCGGATGTCACGGTCGCGGCGGCGCCGCTGCTGGCCGGCGCTGGCCCGGAGCCGCGCGACCACGACTGGCGGTGGCCGCTGCCACCGGCCCGGACGGCGGTGACCGAGGAGATCCCGGCCGGCCGGATCCGCCGGGTGGCGAACGCTGCCGCCAGCACGCTCAAACAGGTCACCCAGACCGGCGTGGCCGGCCGCCCGGTCGGAGTACGGATGGTGCGGGAGGCCCTGCTCGACCACATCGCGATCACCGTGGAGTCCGAGGGAGTGCGGCTCGACGTACCGCAGCGGCTGATCCAGGCGGTGGTCCGGATGGGGTTCCTCGGTCCCGACGAGTCCCCGGTGCACGTGCTCCGCGCCGACCGGTGGGTGGGCCTGGCCGCCCGGTTCGGCACGGCCTGGCTGCCCCCGCCCGCCGGCCCACTCACCCTCCTGCCGCGGCGCTAGCCTTCGGCGGCCGGCAGTCGGGCGCCGATCGGGGCCGGGCGGTGGCGGGACGGCGCCGTCAGAACCGCTCGGCGATCGCCTTCAGCTTGGCGATGTACCCCTCCCAGTCGTACTCGGGGATGTTGTCCAGGCCCGGGATCAGCCCGGCCAACTCGTCGGTCAGCTCGCGCAGGATGTCGGCGTGCCCGGCGTGCCGGGCGAGCTCGGTGGCCACGTGCACGAGAACCCGGTGCAGCGTGACCTCGCCTCGCTCTCCGGGCCACCACGGCACCCGGCCCGGTGCGTCGAGCGGCAGCGAGTCGATCGTCTCGTCGGCGAACGTCCATACCCGGCGGTACAGGTCGACCAGCCCGTCGCGGGTCTCGTGCTCGGTGGCGTACCAGTCGGCTTGCGGGTCGTCGTCGAACGCGCTGTCGGGTACGAGTTCCTCCGGAGTCGGCCACTGCCGGCCGAAGGTCCGGCCGAAGTAGCCCACCTCGAGGTTCACACAGTGCTTGAGGATCCCGAGCAGGCTGGTGCCGGTCGGGGTGCGCGGCCAGCGGGCCGCCCGCTCGTCCAGCCCGTCGATTTTCCAGACCAGCGCGTCGCGCTGCTCCTGCAGGTAGCGCTTGAGGACCGCCTTGGGGTCATTGGTGTCAGGCATTCCTTACTGTCTCGCACCCGTACGACAGCCGGTGCGCCGGCTCCGGCTGGCCGGGACCGCGTCGATCATGGAGTTCTCGCGACACGCCGTACCACACGCGAAAAGGCTCCATGATTGCGCCGGGAGAGAATGTGGCGTGGGGATACGGGTCGAGGGCGCCGCCGAGCACAACCTGCGGGACGTGGCGGTCGAGTTCGGCGACGGGATCACGGCGGTGGTCGGGGTCTCCGGATCCGGCAAGTCGTCGCTCGCGTTCGACACGCTTTACCACGAGTCGCGCCGGCGGTTCCTGGAGACGCTCTCGCTCGGCTCGCCCGCGCTCCGGCTGCGGCCGGCTCGGGTCCGGGATATCCAAGGGCTGAGCCCGGCGGTCGCGGTCGGCCAGAACACCGTCAACCGCAACCCCAACTCGACCGTCGCCACCGCCACCGGCATCCACCCGTACCTCCGCGTCCTTTACGCCCGGTTCGCCGAGCGCAGCTGCCCGCACTGCGGCGAAGCCGCCACGCTCGCCTCGCCCGACACCCAGCTCGCCACCCTGCGTGAGCTGGCCGCCGCCGGGCCGGTCGAGGTGATCGCACCGCTGGTCCGCGCCACCGAGGGCAGCCACGCCCGGCTGCTGGCATACCTGCGGCGGGAATTTTCAACGGCCGCGATCGAGGTGGACGGCCGCCCCTGGTCCGGCCGGCCGCTCGATCCTGACCGGCCACATGCGATCGACGTACGGATCGGCGTGGCCGACCGCAACCGTACGGCCAAGCAGCTGCGCGGGTTGCTGGACGACGTCGTCGCGCTCGGTACGCCGTACGTCACGTTCCGGACCGGCGGCGGCAGCCGGACCCTGACCCGGGCGCCGCTGTGCCCAGGCTGCGGCGAGCGGGTGCCGGTGGCTCGGCCGCAGGACTTCCACGGCGACGGCGTGGCCGGCTACCGGCTGGCCGGGCTGACCTTCGCCGAGTTCCTGAAGCTCAACGTAGACAGTGCACTCGCGACGATCGAGCGGGCCGTGCTGCCGGCACCGGCCGGCCGGGCGCGCGACCAGATCCGGCGGCGGCTCGCCGCACTGACCGCGCTCGGGCTCGGCTACTTGACGCTCGACCGGCCCTCGCCGAGCCTGTCCCGGGGCGAGGCGCAGCGGGTCCGGCTGGCCGTGATCCTCGCCGCCGACGTCGAAGACCTGCTGCACGTCGTCGACGAGCCGACGATCGGGCTCGGCACCGCCGAGATCGGCCGGCTGCTGCGCGAACTGGGCCGGCTGCGGGGGCCGGTGGTGCTGGTCGAGCACGACCCGGCCGCGGTGGCCGCGGCCGACCACGTGGTCGAACTCGGGCCGGCGGCGGGTCCGGCCGGCGGCCGGGTGGTCTTTCAGGGGCCGCCGGCGGCGTTGTGGCGCAGCGACACCGAGACCGGCCGGTGGTTCGGCGGGGCGGCCCGGCCGGCTCGACCAGCACCGCGCGAGCCGCAAGGCTGGTTGACGGTACGCGGGGCCGCGCGCCACAACCTGCGCGGCTTCGACTGTGCCGTCCCGGTCGGGGTGCTCACGGTCGTGACCGGGCCCTCTGGTGCCGGCAAGACCACCCTGGTCCGCGACGTTCTGGTAGCCACATTGGAGGCAGGCGAGCCGAGGGGATGCCGGGGACTCGCCGGAGCGCCGCTCCGCCCCGTCCTCGTGGACCAGTCGCCGATCGGCCGGAACCCGCGGTCCAACCCGGCCACCTACACCGGTCTCGCGAACCGGATCCGGGCCCGGTACGCCCGCGCCACCGGGCTGCCGGCCAGCGCGTTCTCGTTCAACCGACCGGACGGCGCCTGCGCCGAGTGTGGCGGGATGGGCGCGGTCGAGGTGAAGCTCACCTACCTGCCCTCGGAATGGCTGCCGTGCGAGGCGTGTGGCGGGCAGCGGTTCACCGCCCAGGTGCGGGAAGCCAAGGTGCGGCTCGACACCGGCCCGCCCCGCAGCGTCGCCGAACTCTACGAAACCACTGTGGACGAGGCGGCGGACCTGCTCGGCAGCGACCCGGCCGCTCGGCGGATCATCGCCGCACTGCGCGAGGTCGGCCTCGGCTACCTGCGGCTCGGCCAGCCGTCGCCGACCCTGTCCGGCGGCGAGGCGCAGCGGGTCAAGCTCGCCAAGCAGCTCGCCGCCGCGGAGCGGGCGCAGCTGGTGGTGCTCGACGAGCCGACCACCGGACTGCACCCGGCCAACCTGTCCCAGCTGCTGGCGGTGCTGCGCCGGTTGGTTGAGCGGGGAAGCACGGTGATGGTGGTCGAACACCACCCAGCGGTGGTGGCGGCCGCCGACTGGCTGATCCGGCTCGGCCCGGGTGCCGGCCCGGATGGCGGTGAGCTGCAGTACGCCGGCCCGCCCGGCGGCGACCGGGCCGGCCGGGCGCCGGTGCCGCGACCGCGCCGGGCGCCGCGCCCCGGCCGGCGGGTGAGCCCGGAGATCCGGATCCGCCGGGCCACCGCCAACAACCTGCGCGAGGTCTCGGTCAGCATCCCGAAGCGGGCGCTGACCGCGGTGGTCGGGGTCTCGGGGTCCGGCAAGTCGTCGCTGATCCGGGACGTATTGGCCGCCGAGGCGGATCGGCGGCTGCTGGAGTGCCTATCCTTGTACGAGCGGCAGTCGGTCCGGGAGGGTCCACAGGCACCGGTCGAGGCGGTCACCGGGCTCGGCCCCACGGTCGCGATCGGGCCGGAACGGCGGCTGTGGAACCCGCGCAGCACCGTCGGCACCGCCACCGAGCTCAGCTTCCACCTCGGTGTGCTGCTGGCGTACGCCGGGCAGCGCGGCCCGGCCGCGTCGGCGCTGTCGCTGACCCCGGCGCAGTTCTCGCCGGCCACCTACGAGGCGGCCTGCCTGCGCTGCCACGGCGTCGGGACGATCCCGGTGCCGCGCGAGGAGCGGCTGATCGCCGATCCGGACCGGCCGATCTGCGCCGGCGCGCTCTACTCGCCCGGGTTCTTCCCGCACGCGTACTTGTCCAAACCGGACAACGGTGGCTACTGGATGCTGCAGGCGCTGGCCCAGCGGTACGGGTTCGACCCGTTCACCACGCCCTACCGCGAGCTGTCACCGGCGGCCCGGCAGGCGTTCCTGTTCGGCGAGGAGCCGGTGGTGTTGCCGCCGGAGGCGCGCCGGATGGCGTCCCGGACCGTCACCTGGCGGGGCGTACTGTCCATCATGGCCAACTGGGACGTCGGTGGGCTCTACACCGACCACGTCACCTGCCCGGCCTGCGGCGGCGCCCGGCTGCGCCCGCCGTACCTGGATGTCCGGCTGGCCGGGCTGGACCGGCACGGCTGGCACCGGGAGCCGGTCGCCGCGCTACGCGAGGCCGCCGCCCGGATCACCGTGCCGGACCGGGCGCCCGGCTGGACCGGCCGGTCGCTGCGGGTGGTCCGCCGGCGGCTGGCCTTCCTCACCCGGGTCGGCCTCGGTTACCTGCACCTGGACCGGGCCTGCGCCACCCTGTCCGCCGGCGAGGTGCAGCGGGTGAAGCTCGCCTCGCTGCTCGGCGCCGAGCTGACCGGGATGACCGTGCTGCTCGACGAACCGTCCCGGGGCCTGCATCCGCGGGAAGTGGCGGCCCTCGGTGACGCGCTGGCCGAGCTGCGGCAGGCCGGCAACACGGTGGTGTACGTCGACCACGACCCGCGGCTGATCGAGCGGGCCGACCAGCTGGTGCTGCTCGGCCCGGGCGCGGGCGCGGCCGGCGGCCGGATCGTGGCGGCCGGACCGCCGGCCCGGGTGCGGGACCGGGCCGGCCGGTTGCTGGCGCCGGTCCGGCCACCGCGCGGGCCGCGCGCCGGGCCGACCGGCACGCTGGTGGTCCGGGCACCGACCGAACACAACCTGGTCGGGGAGGACGTGACCATCCCGCTCGGCGTGCTCACCGGCGTCTGCGGCGTCTCCGGCTCCGGAAAGTCCACCTTGGTCATCGACGTACTGGCCCGGGCGCTGGCTCCGCCGAAGCTGACCAGCTCGGTGGCGTACGAGACGATCGCCCCCGGCGCCCACGCCGGGATCGACGGCGCGCCGCCCCGGACCGTCCACGCCGACCAGTCCCGCACCGGCATCCGTACCCCCGGTGCGTTCCTCGGGGTGCTGCCGGCGCTGCGCCGGGCGTACGCCGACTCCGCCGAGGCGGCCGCCCGCGAACTGTCCGCTGCCGACCTGGTGCCGCGATGCGACGCCTGCCGCGGCCGGGGCGCGGTCCGGGAGGAGATGAGCTTCCTGCCGGCGGTGGAGCGGCCGTGCGACGCCTGTAACGCGACCGGCTACCGGGCCGAGGCACGGGAGTTGGTGGTACGCGGACGGAGCTTGCCGGCGCTGGAAGCGTCCACTATCGACGAGGTGATCGAGCGGTGGGGCGACCACGAACCGGTGGCCCGGCCGCTGCGGGCGGCTGCCCGGCTCGGGCTCGGCTACCTGACCCTCGGTCAGCGGTCCCGCACCCTCTCCGGCGGCGAGCGGCAGCGGCTCAAGCTCGCCAAGGAGCTGGCCCGGCCGGTCGGCACCGGCACGCTGTTCATTCTGGACGAACCGACGGTCGGGCTGCACGCGCTCGACATCGCCCGGCTCGCCGGGGTGCTCCGGGAGCTGGTCACCGCCGGCCACAGTGTGCTGGTGGTCGACCACGACCCGCTGCTGCTGGCCGGCTGCGACCGGCTGATCGAGCTGGGACCGGGCGGCGGGCCGGCCGGCGGCCGGGTGATCGCCACCGGTACCCCGGAGCAGCTCGCGGCCGGCGACACACCCACCGCCCCGTACCTGCGGGAGGCCCTGCGATGACCGCCGCCGAGCCGGTGCCCGCTGCTGAGCCGATGCCGGCGGCGGAGCTGCTGCTGTGCGACCCGTCGCCGGTGCTGCGCTACCGGGTGCTCACCGAGCTGCTGGCGGTGCCGGCCGATGACCCGGAGGTCGCCGACCTCGCCGGCCGCCGGCGGGCCGAGCTGGCCGAGCTGCTCGCCGCCGAGCCGGCCGGGCTCAAGGAGACCGCCTGGCAGCTGTGCCGGCTGGCCTACGCCGGGCTGGACCGCCGCCACCCGCGAGTGGCCGAGTTCGCCGAGCGGGTGTTCGCCCGGCAACAACCGGACGGCTCGTTCCCGCTCGGCGCGTTCCACACCGGCGACCGGTACGACACCATGCCGTTGCAGACCGCGCTACCGCTGCGCGGGCTGGCGGCGGTCGGGTACGCCACCGACCCGCGAGCCGAGCGGGGGTACGAGTGGCTGCTGGCGCACCGGCTGCCGGACGGCGGCTGGCCCACCGGCCGGGCCGCCGGGCAGCCCGGCTACGTGGCCGGTTACCGGCGGCTGCCCGGGTCGGCGGGCTGCCGGGCGAACACCCAGGCGGTGCTCGGGTGCCTGGTGCTGCACCCGGAGCGGCGGCGCGCCGAACCGACCCGGCGCGCGCTCGACCTGCTGCTGCAGCGGGAGACCCGGGACGAATGGGCGCTCGGTACCGAGGTTGCCCGGCTGCGCGGGTTGGCCCCGCCGGCCGGGTTCATCACCTTCTACGCGCGGTTCGACCTGGCGTACGTGCTGGAGCTGGCGACCCGGGCCGGCGCGTCCGCCGCCGATCCGCGGCTGGCCGACCTGGTCGAGTTCCTGCTCGCCCGGCGCGGCCCGGCCGGCCTGTGGGAGCACCCGGCCCATCCGGAGCTGACCCGGTGGCTCAGCTTCGATCTGGCGCTGAGCCTGCGCCGGCTGGCCGGCGGCGATTGGGCGGGACTGCTGCCCCGAGTCCGGTTCCGGGCGGATCCGGCGCGCCGCCGCTACGAATGACCGTCCCGCGTGATGCTCGCCACGTACGTCAGCGGGTGTCAGTGCGGATGGTGGTCAATCGTCAGCGGGTTGTCAGACCAAGGCGGCATAGTGGCCCGAGTTACGAGGGAGGGCACAACTATGGATCATGCGATCTGGGCCGAAGGGCTGGTCAAGCATTTCGGTGAGACCAAGGCCCTGAACGGCGTGGACCTGTCGGTCCGCACCGGCACGGTGCTCGGGTTGCTCGGCCCGAACGGTGCCGGCAAGACCACCGCGGTGCGGATTCTCGCCACGCTGCTGCGGCCGGACGCCGGCCGGGCGGTCGTCGGCGGGTTCGACGTCCAGCGCGAGGCCCACCAGGTGCGGCAGCTGGTCGGCCTGACCGGGCAGTACGCATCGGTCGACGAGCAGCTCACCGGCACCGAAAACCTGCTGCTGATCGGTCGGCTGCTGGGCATGTCCCGGTCGGCCGCCCGGGCTCGGGCCAAGCAGCTCCTGAACCAGTTCGAGCTGAGCGACGCCGCCGGCCGGGCGGCGAAGACCTACTCCGGCGGGATGCGGCGGCGGCTGGACCTGGCGGCCAGCCTGGTCGGCGAGCCACCGCTGCTCTATCTGGACGAACCGACCACCGGCCTCGACCCGCGGGCCCGCAACGAGCTGTGGGAGCTGATCCGCGGGCTGGTCGCCGGCGGCACCACCGTGCTGCTGACCACGCAGTACCTGGAAGAGGCGGACGAGCTCGCCGACGAGATCGTGGTGATCGACCACGGCAAGGTGATCGCGACCGGCACGCCGGACGAGCTGAAGGCGAAGACCGGTGCGCAGACGCTGGCGGTCCGGCCGGCCGACCCGGCGGAGCTGCAAGTGGTGGTCTCGGTGGTCGGTGAGCTGGCCGCCGCCACCCCGGATGTGCAGGGTGGGCTGGTGACCGCGCAGATCGGCGACCCGCAGGTGCTGCCGGCGGTGGTTCGGCGGCTGGACGACGCCGGGGTGGTCGTCACCGAGTTGGCGCTGCGCACCTCCAGCCTCAACGAGGTGTTCCTGAGCCTGACCGGGCGCGGGGTCGAGGAGGAAGACGTGCAGGATGAGCCGGCCGACCAGGCCGTGCAGACCGAGGGGAGCCGGGCATGACCGCCACCACCGCAACCGCACCGGCCGGATCGGCCGGTGCCCGCCCGCTGACCTCGCGGGTGAGCCCGCTGGACGGGCTCAAGCAGAGCGCCACTCTGGCCTGGCGCACGGTCGTGCAGGTCCGGCACAACCCGTGGGAGCTGAGCGACTTCAGCATCCAGCCGATCATGTTCGTGCTGCTGTTCACGTTCGTGTTCGGCGGCGCGATCCAGGGCGACTGGCGGGCCTATTTGGAGTTCGTGGTGCCCGGGATGTTCGTGATGAACATGCTGTTCGTCACGATGTATGTGGCGCAGGGGCTCAACACCGACCTGACCAAGGGGGTGTTCGACCGGCTGCGGTCGCTGCCGATCGCCCGGTGGTCGCCGCTGGCCGGCCGGATCGCCGCCGACCAGGTCAAGCAGATCTGGTCGATCTTCTTGGTGGCGCTCACCGGGGTGGTGCTCGGGTTCCGGCCGGACGCCGGCTGGCTGGGGCTGCTGTGGGCGACCCTGCTGCTGCTCGGATTCGCGCTGGCGTTCTCGTGGGTGTCGGTGCTGATCGGGCTGACCGCCAAGGACCCGGAGCGGGTGCAGATCTTCGGGTTCACGTTCCTGTTCCCGATCACGTTCGTCAGCAACGTGTTCGTGCCGGCGGAGTCGATCCAGATCGGTTGGCTGCGCTGGTTCATCGAGCACAACCCGGTGAGCGTGCTCAGCGACGCCGTTCGCGGGATGATCCACGGTGGACCGGTGATGACGCCGACCATCACCTCGCTGATCTGGGCCGCCGTGATAACGCTGATCTTCGCGCCGCTGTCGGTGCGGACGTTCAAGCGGAAGGTCTGACCACGCGAGGTCTGATCACGCGGCCGGGGTGAGGCGGAGCGGGGCGGCCAGCGCCAGCACCGCTTCACCACTGGTGGGCGCACTCGCGCGGCCGTCCGCGTACGCCTCGGCGAACTCCGGTTCGCCGAGCGCGGCGCGGGCGGCCGCCGCCACCCGGCCAGCGTCCGGCAACGACCGGTCCTCGGTGCCGCGGACCGCGTCGCTGGCGCCGAGCAGCCGGGCGGCCAGCCGCGGCTCGCCGGTCGCCAGCGCCAGGTCGGCGATCCCCACCACCACCCGGGCGATCACCGGCGCGTCCCCGGAGAGGATCGCCTCGCGCAGTGCCTCGGCGTGCAGCGCCCTGGCCGCCTCGAGATCGCCCTCGGCACCGGCCAGCAGGGCCCGCGAGCTGGCGAGCACCGCCCGGAAATGGGGCGGGGTCGGGACCGTCGCCGCCCGCTCCGCGGCGGTGGCGAGCCGGGCCCGGGCGGTCGCCAGCTCACCGGTCAGCCGGGCCAGCTCGCCGGCGAGGTGCTCGACGTCCAGCCGGCCCTTCGCCAGCCCCATCCGGTCGGCCTGCTGCCGGGCGGCCGCCAGCTCCGCGTCGGCGCCGGCCCGATCGCCGAGCAGCCACCGCAGCTGCGCCAGCCGGAGCTGGATGGTCACCAGATCCTCGCTGGTGCTGAACTCGGCGAGCAGCTGCTTGGCCTGCTCCAGCTGGCCCGCCGCGGCCGCGAACTCGCCCCGCCAGGCCGCCAGGTCCGCCAGCGAACTCAGCATGAACGCGATCCCCCACCGGTCGCCGGTGGTCCGGTAGTCGGCGAGCCCGGCGGCCAGGTCGCGCTCGGCGACCGCGTGGTTCCAGCCGCCGTTGAGGGCGGCGTGGCCGCGGGTCATCCGGGCGGTCGCCCGGACCCACGGGTCCGGGTCGTCCATCAGCACGGTCAGCCCGGCGTACAGGTCGGCGGTCGGCGCGGCGTCGTCGCCGCCCCAGGCCCAGGAGTTGAGCAGCTGGCTGATCGGCCCGACCAGCCGCAGCAGTGGATGCCGCTGCCGGTCGGCGCGCTCGGCGAGCGCGGTCGCCCGCACGAACCATTCGATCGCCCGGGCCTCGTCGTTCGGGCCCTCGATCGCGTTCAGCGCGGCCATCGCGTACGCGACGCCCCTGGTCTCCGGCGCCACCTGCTCGGCCGGCAGGGTGAACACCTCGGCGGCGAGCTCGGTCGCCTCCTGCTTGCGGCCGGCCAGCCACCAGTACCAGCCGAGCGTCGAGACCAGCCCGAACCCGACCGGCGCGTCGCCGGCGTCGATCGCGCCGCGGATGGCGGTGACCAGGTTCTCGTGGTCCTGGCCGAGCCTGGCCAGCCACTGCAGCTGGTCGCCGGTGCGCAGCCGGGGCTCGGCGGTGGTCGCCAGCCGCAGGAAGTAGCCGGCGTGGGCGCGCCGGACCGCGTCCACCTCGCCCGCCTCGGCCAGCCGCGCCAACCCGTACTCCCGGATCGTCTCCAGCAGCTCGTACCGCGGGTGCCGGCCGCCGCAGGTGCCCACCAGCGACTTGTCGACCAGCGCGGTGAGCAGGTCGAGCACCTGGTCGGCCGGCAGGTCGTCGCCGGCGCAGACCTGCTCCACCGCCTCCAGGGTGGCCCCGCCGACGAACCACGCGAGCCGCCGCAGCAGCCGCCGCTCCGGATCGCTGAGCAGGTCCCAGCTCCAGTCCACGACCGCCCGCAGGGTCTGGTGCCGGGGGAGCGCGGTCCGGCTGCCGCCGGTGAGCACCCGGAACCGGTCGGCCAGCCGGTCGGCGAGCTGGCGCGGGGTCATGGTCCGCAGCCGGGCGGCGGCGAGCTCGATCGCCAGCGGTAGGCCGTCCAGCGCCCGGCAGATCCGGACCACGTCTTCCACCGTGCCGTCGTCGACCGCGAACCCGGGCCGGACCGCGGCCGCCCGCTCGGCGAGCAGCCGCACCGCCGGGTAGGAGGCGGCCTGGCTGGCGGTGACCCCGGGCGGCGGCATCGGCAGCGGCTCCACCGGCCAGAGCGTCTCGCCGGTGATCCCGAGCGGTTCCCGGCTGGTGGTGAGGATCCGCAGCCGCGGGCAGTCGCCGAGCAGCCGGTCGGTGAGCGCGGCGACCGCGTCGAGCAGGTGCTCGCAGTTGTCGAGCACCAGCAGCAGGCGCCGGTCGGCGAGCGCGGCGGTGAGCCGGTCGACCGGGTCGTCGCCGGTGTCGAGGTGCCGCTCCAACGCGTCCAGGCTGCGGCCCCACCGCTCGGCGGCGGAGACCCGCTTGCGCCGCAGCAGCGCCTGCGGGCGCAGCCCGAGCGCGTTCAGGATCGCCGGCGCGATCTCGCCGCCATCGGTGAGCGGCGCCAGCTCGACCAGCCACACCCCGTCCGGCAGCTCGCCAACCAGCGACCGGGAGGCCTCCACCGCCAGCCGGGTCTTGCCCGACCCACCCGGCCCGATCAGGGTGGTCAGCCGGTACTCGGTGACCAGCTTGCCGACCCGGGCCAGGTCGTCGTCGCGCCCGACGAAGCTGGTCAGCGCCGCGCGCAGGTTGGTCCGGGGCGGCTCGGCCGGCATCGCCGGCGCGCGCACCAGCTGCGGGTCGCCGTGCAGCAGCCGCCGGTGCAGCTCGGCCAGCTCCGGGGACGGGTCGGCGCCGAGCCGGTCGGCGAGCGCGGTCCGGATCCGTTCGTACGCGGCGAGCGCGTCCCCGCTGCGACCGGCGGCGGCGAGCGCCCGGATCAGCAGCCCGGCGGCGCGTTCCCGGGTCGGGTGGGTGGCGAGCAGCGCCTCCAACTCGGGGACCACCCGCTGGCCGTCGCCCAGCCGGATCGCTGCCGCGGCCCGGTTCTCGATCGCGGTCAGCCGCAGCTCGTCCAGCCGCATCACCTCGCCCGGCGGGAACCCGGCCTCGACCGTCTCGGCCAGCGCCGGCCCGCGCCACAGCGCCAGCGCCTCATCGAGCGCGGCGAGCGCCCGCTGCGGGTCGGCGTCGAGCGCGGCGCTGCCCTCGGCGACCAGCCGCTCGAACCGGCGGACGTCGACCGCGTCCGGCTCCACCGCCAGCCGGTAGCCGGCCCGGTGCGACTCCAGCACCCCGTCGGGCAGGTGCCGGCGCAGCCGGGAGACCAGCGCCTGCAGCGCGTTCTGGGCGCCGTCGGGCGGGTCGGCCTCCCAGATCCGGTCGATCAGGTAGCCGCTGGTGACCACCTGGCCGGGTTGCAGCGCGAGCAGGGTGAGCAGGGTCCGGGCCCGGCGCCCGCCGACGTCCACCGGCGTACCCGCCTGGTCCCGCACCGCCAGCGGCCCCAGCAGCGCGATCTGCATGTCCCGATTCTGCCTTGCCGCGCGCCGTACCCGCCCGTCGCCCAACTTCCCGCCGTCCAGGAGTTGGTCAGGCGAGAATCCGGCAAATCGGGCTGAACAACTCCTAGAACGACGGGGATCAAGCGGTGGCGGGCTCCGGGGCCGGCGGTTCCGCTGCCGGCGGTTCCGGCGCCGGCGGTTCCGGTACGGCGGCCGGGGCGGGCCGGCCGTTCGGGGCGGCGTTGCTGGCTCGCCGCGGCCGCACCAGCAGCACCACCGCCCACGGCACCCAGACCAGCTCCAGCAGCAGCCGCACCACCGACGGCGGCACCGGGATGAACGGGATCATCGCCAGGCCGCGGTCCACGGCGCCGAGGAGTCCGACCGCGCCAAGTGCCACGGTCAGCCAGCCGAACCCGGACCGGCCGAGGTCGCGCAGGAGCAGCCCGAGCCAACCGACCCCGATCCCGAACAGCGCCAGCCCGATCGGAGTCAGCGCGCTGCCTTCGTACCCCGCCCCGAGCACGCCGACCACCAGGCCGGCGACCGCGATCACCAGGCACACCGCGGCCGATCTGGACCGGCGCAGCCAGCGCGCCCACAGCGCCAGCAGCAGTACGCCGAGCAGCACCGCCTCGGCCAGCGCGGCCTGCACCTCGATCCGGGCCAGCCCGGTGGCCCCGTACCAGTCGCAGCCGGCCGGGATCACCTGGTCGTCCAGCGAGTACCCGTTGCAGACGTACAGCTTCAGGACCTTCGCCGGCTCCGGCAGCAACCGGCCGACCGGCAGCCCGGCCGGCAGTTCGTCGTCGCCGCAGACCGGCAGCACCCGCGGCTCGGTCACCAGGTGCGGCGCGTCCTGCCAGCAGGAGCCGCGGCCCTGGCCGTCCCACCAGAAGTCGATCCGGTTGTCCCGCAACGCGTTGTCGTAGAACCGGTTGTGGTGGGAGGTGTCGAACTGCTCGCCGAGCCCGGTCGCGCCGCGGATGAACCCGGGCACCCAGGAGGTCAGGAAGCCGGTGTACTCGTGCCCGCGGATCTCGTTGTCCCGGAAGATGTTGTAGTTCCCGCCCGGGTTGATGACCCCGGTGCCGACCGGCAGCCCGACCGCCGGGCAGACCACCCCGCGCTCGTACCCGCGCTGCGCCGACGGCCGTTCGCAGGTGCCGTCCCGGACGTACCGGTAGTAGTCCTGGTTGTTGAACGCGATCACGTTGTGCTCGAACAGCGCGTGGTTCTGCGGCAGCCCGGGGTGGTTGGGGAAGGCCGAGTCCATCGCCACCCCGGCGGTGTTCTCGGTGAACACGTTGTGGTGCGCCCACACCGAGTTGCCGGCGGTGCCGGAGTAGCCGAGCAGGTTGTGATGTCCATAGCAGCCGGTGATCTCGACCGCGTACCGCTCCACCTCGTGCCCGGCGTCGGCGTTGATGTTCGAGGCGGAGCCGGGGTAGATGGCGGCGTCCCCGTTGCCATAACCCTCGCAGTTGGACAGTAGCCCGTGGTCGTTCGCGAACACCAGGAAGCCGTACTCGTCGTTCCACCGGGCGACCACCGTGTCGATCGCGAACCCGTCGGTCTCCATCACGTAGACCGCGTTGAAGGTGGTCCGCTGCGCGGTGAGGTTGCGGAGGTAGAAGCCGTCGGCGCGATCGGCCCGGATCGCGTTGAGCTTGCGGTACTGCGCGTCGATGATGACGTCTTCCGGGCCGGCGCCGGTGCCCTCGATCTGCAGGTCCCGCTTGCCGAGCACCGCCACCAGGTTCTGCTCGTGCGGGCAGGCGACCTGCTGCTCGAAGCTGAGCACCTGGTAGTGGCTGAGCCCGACGGTGGCGTGCGGCGCGTCGATGTTGCGGCATTGGCCGGTCGGCGGCTCCAGGCTCGGCTCCTCCTGGTAGACGCCGGGCAGCACCAGGATCCGGGTGCCGGGGGTGGCGGCGTCGACCGCCTCCTGCAGGTGCCGGTAGCCGTTCTGCTGGCACTCCTCGAACAGGGCCAGGTTGCGCTCCCGCAGCGCGGGCTCGTAGTCGGCGATCCGGGCCTCGAACGCGGCGAAATCGGTCTTGCAGACCAGCAGCTGCGGGCCGTCGGTGCGGTACTGCGGGACGCTGCCGCGGCCGTCCGGGAACGTCACCTCGCGCTCCTGGTGCGCCAGTGCGGTGCCGGGGGTGAGCGCCAGCGCGGCGAACGGGACGATCAGCAGCGCGGCGCGGGCGAGGGTTCCCATGGTCGGCGAGCGTAGAGGATCAGCCCGCGAGCCGGGTGGACGGCTACGGCTCGGTGCCGGGGTCGCGCGGCCGCGGCTTCCCCTCGCGCCGCTGCAGGTCCTCCTCCCAGCGGCGCAGCAGCTCCTCTTCCTCTTGCTTGCTCAACTTCGGCTTCGGCTGCTTGCCGGTGGAGCCGCCGAGCGACCGGAGGAATTCGGGGTCGTCGTCGGGTGCCGGGCGCCGGGCCTGCGGACGAGCGGGCGCCACCGACCAGCCGGACTTGCCGGGTGGCAGCGGGCGCCCGAACAGGAACCAGGCGCTCGCCCCCACCAGCGGCAGCAACAGGATCGCGAGCACCCAGGCGAATCGGGGCATCCCGCGGATCTGGCGTTTGTCCTCGACCGACAGGCAGCTGATCAGCGCGAGCGCGGTCAGCAGCACGCTGGCGAGGGACAGGAGCACGGCAACGCGGAACATGCGCCAATCATGCCGCGCCGGGCACCGGTTTGTCGCCTCTGCCGGCAGGTCGGTCCACGAATTGCCGGGTAACCGGGCGGGGCGGGGTAGCCCGGTGGCTATTCGGCGGGCAGGACCAGCCCGATCCCGATCACCGCGAACCCGACCGTCGCGGCGGCGGTGAGCGGCACCGCCCGCCGTACCGGCGGTGGCGGCGGCGCGGCCAGGGCGGCGATCCGCCGCCAGCTGATCGCCAGCACCGCCAGCCAGCCCAGCAGCGCCGCCGCGACCCCGAGCAGGACCAGCCCTGGCCCGGACCGCTCCAGCGCCAGCCGGACCGCCAGTACGGTCACCGCGCTGATCGCGAGCATGGTCCGGCGCCAGGCCAACCGGGTCCGCTCCGGCTGCCGCCCTGGATCGCGGGTCACCGGTAGCCGGCCGGTGTCCCGGGTCACCGGTGACCGACGGTCGGGGTCCTGGCTCATCGGCCGACGCTCTCCACGATCACGACCCCGATCAGCAGCAACGCGCCGAGCCCGACCGCCACCGCGAGCAGGGCCGGGAACCGGGACGGCGGTAGGTCCTCGCCGAGCCGCATCGCCCGCTCACACCGTACCCAGTGATGCACCGCCCGGAGCGCGACCGCACCGCCCACCGCGAGCAGGCAGATCGCCAGCGCCTCGCGCAGGTAGGGGATCCGCAGCTCGGGTAGGAACTGGGCGA
This sequence comes from Natronosporangium sp., assembly GCA_036564175.1. Lineage (GTDB taxonomy): Bacteria > Actinomycetota > Actinomycetes > Mycobacteriales > Micromonosporaceae > Natronosporangium. Next base: position 1,966 of record DATCKZ010000016.1, on the reverse strand, counting down.
TCGCCAGCCCACCGGCGATCAACGCCAGGCCGGTCCGGACCCAGGCCAGGAAGGTCCGCTCGTTCGCGAGCGAGAACCGGTAGTCAGGGGTGGTGCCGACCCGCTGCAGCGCGGCCGGGTCGAACCACTCTTTGATCACTCCCAGATTATGGCCCGTTCAGCGGACCAGGTAGCGTGCATCCCGATGGACATCGTGGTGCTGGTGAAGCAGGTGCCGGACTCGGGCGCGGAGCGGCGGCTGAGTGATGCCGACCACACCGTTGACCGGGCCTCGGCCGGCAATGTGATCAACGAGATGGACGATTACGCGATCGAGGAGGCGGTGCGGCTGCAAGAGGCCCACGGTGGGGAGGTCACGATCCTCACGATGGGGCCGGAGCGGGCCGCCGAATCGATCCGCAAGGCGCTGTCGATGGGGCCGGACAAGGCGGTGCACGTGCTCGACGACGCGCTCGCCGGGTCGTGCGCGGTCGGCACCTCGCTGGTGCTGGCGGCGGCGCTCAAGACCCTCAACCCGGACCTGGTGCTGTGCGGGGCGGAGTCGACCGACGGCCGGGTCGCGGCGATGCCGCACATGCTGGCCGAGCGGCTCGGCATCGCGGCGCTGACCGGCGCCCGCAAGCTCACCGTGGACGGCCAGACCGTGACCATCGAGCGGCAGACCGAAGCGGGGTACGAGGTGGTCACCGCCACCACGCCGGCGGTGGTGAGCGTCTGGGACACGATCAACGAGCCGCGGTACCCGACCTTCAAGGGGATCCTGGCGGCGAAGAAGAAGCCGGTCTCCACGCTGTCATTGGCCGACCTGGGGATCGACCCGGCGCAGGTCGGGTTCGCCGGGGCCAGCTCGGCGGTGCTGGAGCACCGGCAGCGGCCACCGCGTACGGCCGGCCAGAAGGTGGTTGACGAGGGCCAGGGTGGCAAGGCGCTGGTGGACTTCCTGGCGTCGGAGAAGTTCGTCTGACCGGAGAGGGTGGACAGTCGGATGGCTGAGGTGCTGGTGGTCGTCGAGCACGGCGGCGGCGCGGTAAAGAAGGTCACCCTGGAGATGCTGACGCTGGCCCGGGAGCTCGGCGAGCCGGCCGCGGTGGTGCTCGGCGAGCCAGGGACGGCGGCGGCGCTCACCGACCGGTTGGCCGAGTTCGGGGCGGCGAAGGTGTACGTCGCCGAGCACGAAGACCTGGCCGGCTATCTGGTGGCGCCGAAGGCGTCGGTGCTGGCGGAGCTGGTGCGGCAGGCCTCGCCGGCGGCGGTGCTGCTGGGCGCTACCCAGGAGGGCAAGGAGATCGCCGGCCGGCTGGCGATCAAACTGGACAATGGGCTGCTGGCCGACGTGAGCGCGCTGGCGCCGGACGGGACGGCTACCCAGTCGATCTTCGCCGGGTCCACAATCGTCACTTCCAAGGTGACCCGCGGGTTGCCGCTGGCGACGCTGCGGCCGAACTCGCTCACGCCGACGCCGTCGCCGGTCACCCCGACGGTGTCCACGGTGGAGGTTTCGATCCCGGAGTCGGCGAAGCTGGCCCGGGTGGTGGAGCGGGTCGCCGAGCCGAAGAGCGCCCGGCCGGAGCTGACCGAGGCGTCGGTGGTGGTCTCCGGCGGCCGGGGGGTCGGCAGTGCCGAGAACTTCGCGCTGGTCGAGGAGCTCGCCGACCTGCTCGGCGGCGCGGTCGGCGCGTCCCGGGCGGCCACCGACGCCGGGTTCTACCCGCACCAGTACCAGGTCGGGCAGACCGGCAAGACGGTCTCGCCGCAGCTGTACATCGCGCTGGGCATCTCCGGGGCGATCCAGCACCGGGCCGGCATGCAGACCTCGAAGACGATCGTGGCGGTGAACAAGGACCCGGAGGCGCCGATCTTCGAGCTCGCCGACTTCGGGGTGGTCGGTGACCTGTTCAAGGTCGTGCCGCAGGCGATCGAGGAGATCCGGAAGCGTCAGTAGCGGCCGGCCCGCCGCTGCTGACCG
>DATCKZ010000015.1:0-14648 GCA_036564175.1 Natronosporangium sp. | reverse complement strand
ACGTCACCAAACGCATCCCCAACACCAACAAAGCCAAAACCCTGCTCGGCTTCCAAGCCACCACCAGCCTCGAGGACATGCTCGACGAAGTCATCCCCTGGATCAAACAAGCCATCGCCGACGGACGGCTGTAACCATGGCACAAGGAACAGTCACAGTAGACTCTGAACCGACGGTCGAGGCGCCGCCACCGCCCCGCCGGCGGCTGCTCCGACTCGGTGCCGCCCGGCCGTTGCTGTTCACCGCCGGGGCCGCCGCGCTGGTGGTGCTCGCCGGCGTGCCGAGCTACAACCCGGCCGGCCCGCGGACCGAATACCTGCTGCGCACCGCGGTGGTCGGGCTGGTCGCGATCGGCGCGGTCGGCTGGTGGTGGGCGGCCCGGCGCGGTCGCGACTGGGGCGCGGACCTGGCACCCGCCATCCTCGGTGCGATCACCGGGCTGTCGCTGGTCAGCTCGCTCAACGGCACCTCGTACGCGATGGGCGGGCTGGAAGGGGACCAGACGTTCCGGACTGCCGCGATCACCCGGTTCGCCGACACCTGGCAGAACGCCGACTTCACGTTCCGGGGGTTGCCGTCGTTCTACGCCCCGGCGTACTTCTGGGTGCTCGGCCGCACCGCCGACCTCACCGGCACCGAGCCGTGGCGGATGGCGAAGGTCGGCGCGGTGGCCGCCGCGATCCTGGTCCCGCTGATTACCTACCTGCTGTGGCGGCGGCTGGTGCCGGCGCCGACCGCGGCGCTGCTCGCCGCGGTACCGCTGGTGGTGGACAACGCGTACGAGCCGTACGCCTGGCTGGTGATCGTGGCGATCGTGCCCTGGTGGCTGGCGGCGGTGGCAGGCCTGCACCGGCCGGACGCGAAGCCCATCCATCCTGTCTATCTTGGACTCATCGGCGGGGTGCTGTTCCTCACCTACTACTACTTCTTCTTCATCGCGGCGATCGCGCTCGCCGGCTGGCTGGTCGTGGAGGGGGTCCGGGGCCGGCTGCGGCGCCGGCAACTCCGGCGTTCGGCGGCGGTGCTGGCGATCGCGGCCGCGGTCGCCGCGGTCTACTGGCTACCGCTGCTGGTCAGCGTCCTCCGGGCCGAGCATCCGGAGTCGCTGGCGAACCGCTGGTTTCACGGTGGCCACGCCGACCTACCGCTGCCGATGTTCACACCGTCGGTCACCGGCGCGATCGCGCTGCTCGGGCTCGGCTATCTGGTTTGGACGGTACGGGAGCCGCTCTCCCGCGGGTTGCTGGTGTTCCTCGCCGCCGCGTACGGCTGGTACCTGCTCGGCGCGCTCGCGGCCGCGGCAGACACGCCACTGCTGAGCTTCCGCGGCAAGCCGCTGATCCCGCTGATCCTGCTGACCGCCGGCGGGCTCGCGCTGGTCCGGTTGGCGGCGCTGGCCGCCCGGCGGTTCCCGGCCGCCGACGTCCGGCGGGTCGGCTGGGTGCTCGCGGCGGCGCTGGTCGTCTTCGCCGGCCAGCAGTTCCTCACCACCATCCGGGACAGCCCGCACACCGAGACCGCCCAGGCCGCCGCCCTGCCGGACGACCGGCTGAGCCGGATCATCGACGACCGCTACCGGGGCACCGGCAACCCGGTGGTGCTGTCGGATCGAGTCGACCTGCTGGCGGTCAATCCGTACTACGGCTTCCTCCAGTGGAACGCGCACTACGCGCACCCGGCGGCCGAGTTCCACGAGCGGGTACGGTTCCTGACCGAGCTGGCCGGGGTCGGCGATCCGGCCGAGTTCGCCGACCGGTCGGCCAACAACCGGTTCGACCGGATCGACGTGCTCGTGCTCCGGGACGACGGCGACGAGCTGGTGTACCGGTTCTCCGACGACGCGTTCCCGGCCGGGCAGCGGGCGGTGGAGATCCGGTTCCCGCGGTCGCTGTTCGCCGGGTTCCAGCTGGTCGACGCCGGCGAGCACGTGGTGGCGATCAGGCGCTAGCCAACCCCGGCGCTACCCGGCGGCGCGGCGGCGGATCCGCTCTTTGACCGGCGGGGCGTGCCGCGCCCCGTAGAACTCGTTCTTCAGCAACGCCTTCTCGTATCGGCTGGCTCGCAGCAGCTCGCGGCCGGCGGCGGTGGCCTCGGCGACGAACTCCGGCTCGGTCAGCTGGTGCAGCGTGCCGGTGGTGATCTCGCAGTGCCAGCTCGCCATGCCAGCGACCTCGAACCGCACCAGCCCTTGCGGACCTTTGCCGGTCGCCGAGATCTTCCGCAGCTCCTGCAGGAACCGGCGCTGGGTCTCGTCCCGGGCTTCGGCCGGGTCGGTGGGACGGTGCAGTCCCACGTCGTCCATCACCCGCCGGACGGCCCGCTCGTGCCCCACGTACAGCAGCTCACCCAACCGGCTGAGCTGGTGCGCGAGCGCCGACTCGGTGTACGACTCGTACGCCGCCGGGCGGAAGCTGAGCTGCCTGGGCTCGCCCGCGCGGAGCTCGGCGGTGATGTTGCCGTCCGGCGACGTGCACGTCACGGTCAGCGTAGACAGTCTCTCGGCAACCCGTCCCACAGTGCTCAGTCTCCTCGCTCGCTCAGCTCACGCCCACCCCAGGTGCAGCAGGCCCTCGGCTACGCCGGGTGGAACCCACTGGGATCCGGCCGCTCGCCGGCGGTGATGTTGACGATGCCGTCGTCGTTCGGCTCGTTCGGCAGGATGGTCGCCACGTCGAGCGGCCGGTCGGCGCTGAGCAGGTTCGCCACCTCGCTCCTGGTCTCGCCCAGCGCGTGCGCGATCCCCCGTTCCTCCAAGTCCATCGCCGTCCGCAGGTCGCTGAGGACGTTCGAGAGGCTGCTGAGCACCATGTCGACCGTCTCGCCCTGGATCTGCTGGTCCTTCGGGGGCGGCTCGCCCTCGGTCAGTTCACCGTGGACCAGCTGGGCGCCGGAGATGCCCGCGCCGATCAGCCCGAGCGTGATCGAAAGGCTGGTGCCGCCGGTCGCTACCGCCGAGACCACCGAGACCGCCACGCCGAGCACACCGAGCACCAGGCCGATGTCGCCGCCACCGCCGTACGCGTCGATGCTGTCGAGCACGTCCACCGCCCGGTCGGCGATGTTCTTCGCGTCGACCCGGGCCTGCCGCAGCACCGCCTCGTACGCGTACATGGCGCACGCGAGCTCGTCGAGCAGCGCCTGCTGGTTGGTGACCGCGTTGGTGAACGGGGTCAGGAAGAAGTCCCGGAAGTCGTCGCTCGCGGCCCCCTGCCAGTGCCCGGCAACCAGGTCCTTGACCGACACGATCGGCGTCATCCGGCCGGACTGGAGGTGGGTCTTGGCGTTCCGGCAGTGCTCGGCCATCGCCCGCGCGCCGCTCGGCCAGCGGTCGTGAAACTGGGTGAACAACGACACGACCCATTCGTACTCGCTCGGGCTGACCTGGGTCGGGTTGTGGTCGATCTCCTGCCCGGTGGTGGTGTTCACCCACCGCCCGGTGCCGATCCCGGTCGGCACGTAGAAGTCGCCGGTGGTCGTATCCATATAGGCTTCCGACCCGGGCTCGTATCCGGAGGCCAGCGAGTCCAGGATGAACTCGCGGCCGCGCGCCTCCGCCGCTGCCTGGGCAACCGCCTGGGCCGCCGCTTCGATCTCGTGCCACGGGATGACCGGGATGTCGTCTACCTTGGCGATGCAGCCGGAGACGAGATCGACGTCCTGGATACCTTCGCTCATCTCGGGTCCTCCCGGTCGTTAGAACGGCCCGCCGGTGGGCCGCTCCTCGGGGTGCGGGTCGGTCGTGCTCGGCGCCTCCGGGATGTAGGCGGGTGGGCGCCGGTCCGGGTTCGGATGGTGCTCGTAGTCTTCGATCGCTTCGTGATACTGGCTGAGCTCGGAGGTGTTCAGGTATTCGGTGGTGGCGTATCCGTTGGCGATGTCGACCAGCACCTGGCCGGCCCTGATCAGGTTGTCGTAGCTGCGGACCGCGATGTCGTCCTGCACCATGTCGCGCAGGTTGCTCCAGACCGACAGCAGCGGACCGCCCCAGGTCGCGTAGGACGGCGCACCCGGAATCGTCCGTTGCCCGAACGCATGCGACTCGGACAGCGCGGTGGCGTGCAGCTCTCGCGCCATCTCCGCATATTGCGCGGCGACCTGCGGCAGCTTGACCGCACCGGCCTGCCACAGCTCGGTCAGGTCGTCAACCGTGACTTCGTAGACCACGACGCCTCCAGGGGGTGAGTTGCGGGCACTATAACTCCGGCACGCAAGCCCCGGCCGGACCCGGCGCGCAAACTTGACCTAACCCTGACGTGCGAACCCGGCCGAGTCACGGCAGCCGCTGGTCGCGGAGCTCCGCCCACCGCAGCGAGTCCCGGATCCCGTCGGCGAGGCTGAACCGCGGGCGCCAGCCGAGCAGCCGCTGCGCCCGGTCGCTGCGGGTGTACGCACCGGCGACGTCGCCCGGCCGGGGAACGGACTCCCGCACTCGCAGTGGCTCACCGGTCACTCGCTGGAACGCGTCGACCATCTCCCGGACCGTCGTGCCGGTGCCGGTGCCGAGGTTGATCACCTGGTAGCCGTCGTCGTCCTTGCCAACCACCTCGTCGAACCGGCGCAGGCTCAGCACGTGCGCTTCGGCGAGGTCCCAGACGTGGATGTAATCGCGGATGCCGGTGCCGTCGCGGGTCGGCCAGTCGGTGCCGGTGATGGTGAACTCCTCGCCGGCGCTGGCCGCCTGGATCAGCCGGCCGAGCAGGTGGGTGGGGTGCTTGATCTGCAGCCCGGTCCGGAACTGCGGGTCGGCGCCGATCGGGTTGAAGTAGCGCAGCGACAGCGCCCGCAGCGGGGTGCCGGCGGCGACGTCCCGCAGCATCGTCTCCACCGCCACCTTGGTACGCGCGTACGGGCTGGACGGCTCGAGCGGGGAGTCCTCGTCGACCGCGAAGTCCTCGCCCGGGCCGTACATCGCCGCGGTCGAGCTGAACAGGAACCGGGTGCAGTCGTGCCGCAGCAGGTGCTCGACGAGCGCGATCGTCTTGCCGACGTTCGCCTGCCAGTAGCGCAGCGGCTGGGTGACCGACTCCGGCACCACGATCAGCGCAGCACAGTGGACTGTCGCCTCGATGTCCGGGTGCTCGGCGAAGATCCGGTCCAGCAGCGCGCCGTCGGCGATGTCGCCGTGGTAGAAGATCCGGCCGACGGTGAACTCGATCCGGCCGGTGACCAGGCTGTCGAGGATGACCGGCTCGATCCCGCTGTCCAGACACGCCGAGGCGACCGTACTGCCGATGAAGCCGGCGCCGCCGGTGATCAGCACCTTCATTTCACTGATCGTACGGCACCTACCGGGCGTCGCGCGGCGGTCTGGCCGGCTCGGCGGCGGGGGTCGATCCGGTCAGCCGGCCGGCGGCGTCCACTGTGACCTCCAGCGGCCGGCCGGCCACCCGCAGGCCGCTGATCCGCAGCGGGAACCAGGCCGCGAACTCCGGGCGGGGCCGGACCTCCACGGTGCCGTCCGGGACGTCGACCGCGAGCCCGAGCGCCGCCTGCAGCAGCGCCAGCGGGGCCGCCGCCGACCAGGCCTGCGGCCGGCAGGAGGCCGGGTACGCCAGCGCCGGCTCGCCGGCCCGGCCGTCCGTGCCGGCGAACAGCTCCGGCAGCCGGTGCTCGAACGCCGGGGCGGCCCGCAGCAGCCCGGCGCTCAACGAGGCGGCCACCGCCGGATGGCCCTCGGCGACCAGCCCACGGATCGCGATCGCCGTGTCGTGCGGCCAGATCGAGCCGGTGTGGTAGCCGATCGGGTTGAAGCCGGCCGCGTCCGCGCTCATCGTCCGCAACCCGTACCCGCTGTCCAGGTCGGACTCCCGGAGCCGGGCCGCGATCGCCGCCGCCTCCGGCGGGTCGAGCAGCCCGGTGCCGAGCAGGTGCCCGAGGTTGGAGGTGGCGGTGCCGACCGGCCGCTTCGAGCCGTCCAGCGCGATCGCCGGGAACCGGCCGCGGCTGTCGGAGACCCAGAACGCCTCCCGGAACCGCTGCCGCAGCCGCGCCGCCCACGCCTGGAGCCGGTCGCCACCCGGCCGGCCGAACGCCGCCAGCAGCCGGGCGCCGCCGATCGCCGCCTCGTACGCGTACGCCTGCGCCTCGCTCAGCGCGATCGGTGGCTCGGCGATCGTGCCGTCCGGGAACTGGATCGAGTCGGCGGAGTCCTTCCAGCCCTGGTTGGCGAGTCCTTGTCCACTGAGGTCGATGTACTCGAGGAACCCGTCGCCGTCGGCGTCGGCGTCGGCGAGCAGCCAGCCCAGCGCCGCCTCCAGCGGGTCGAGCAGCTCCTCGACGTCCTCGGCAGCCATCCCCCAGCGCCACGCGTCGTGCAGCAGGCACACCCACAACGCGGTCGCGTCCACGGATCCGAAGTAGACCGGTGGTAGCCAGCCGTGCGCCGCGTCCGTCCGTACCTCATGAAGGATCTTGCCCGGCGCCTCGCCGGTCTGCGGGTCGTGCCGCCGGCCCTGCCGGCGGGCCAGCGTGCGCAGCGTGCCGCGGGCGAGGTCGGTGCCGAGCGGCAGCGCGAATCTCGCCGCCCACAGCGAGTCGCGGCCGAACAGCGTGAAATACCAGGGGCTGCCGGCGGCGAGGAACTGGTCGGCCGGGGCGAGCGGGTCGGCGAGCGCCAGCGCGGCCAGGTCGCCGATCCCGCGGTCGACCAGCGCGGCGAGGTCGGCCGGCCCGTCCACGGTGACCGGGTCCCAGCCGGGGATCGGCGCTGGCAGGAACGCCCCCGCGACCGGGCCCGGCTCGGTGACCACCACCGACAGGCTCGCCTGCCAGCGACCACCGGCCGGCACGGTGACCGGCCAGCTGACCGTGTCGCCGGCGATGGTGGGCTCGCCGGTGGCGGTGACGGTGACCCGGGTCTGCTGGTCGGCCCAACCGAGCCCGGCCGCCGGGGCCAGCGGCGGGACCGCGGTGCCGCGCTTGACGTCGGTCACCCCGGCGAGGTCGGCGGCTGCCCGCACCCGTACCGTCACCGAAATCTCGGTCCGGGCGGCGTTGACCAGCGAGAGCTGCTCGTCGAGACCGTCCGGCCGGACCCGCCGCTCCCGCTCCAGCCGGACCGTCGGGTCGTTGCTCGGGTCCCCGACGTGCTGGACGACGCTGACGAACTGCGCCCGGCCGGCGGCCTGCAGCCGGTGCCCGACCGGCACCGGCTCGTGTCCGTCGACGTCCAGCACCAGCCCGGAGAGGACGCGCCGGTCGTGCCGGAACACGCCCTGCACTCCGCCGGGCCGGATCTGCCCGTCGGTGCCGGAGAGCGCGACGGTCGGCGCCTGCAGGCAGCTGACCAGGTCGTGCAGGAACGGTGGCATGCTCACGAAGATATCCGGCAACCGCGCCGGTGGCCGCTGTTACCGGTAGTTGGTGAACTGCAGCGCGATCCCGAAGTCCGACTCCTTGAGCAGAGCGATCACCCGCTGCAGGTCGTCCTTCTTCTTGCCGGTGACCCGCAGCTGGTCGCCCTGGATCTGCGCCTGGACCCCTTTTGGACCCTCGTCGCGGATCTTCTTGCTGATCGCCTTCGCCTTGTCCTGGCTGATCCCCTGCACGATCTTGCAGTCGATCTTGTGGACCTTGCCGGAGGCTCGCGGCTCGCTCGCCTCCAGCGCCTTCAGCGAGATGCTTCGCTTGACCAGCTTGTCCTTGAAGACGTCGAGGGCCGCCTTCACCCGGTCTTCGGTTTCGGCCTGCAGGGTCACCGCCTCCTCGCCGGCCCACTCGATCTGCGCGCCGGTGCCCCGGAAGTCGAACCGGGTGCTGAGCTCCCGGGCAGCCTGCCGCAGCGCGTTGTCGACCTCCTGGCGATCGACCTTGCTGACGATGTCGAAGGACGGGTTCGCTGCCATGATCCAGTTACTCCCCAATGGGTACGGTCGGACGCACAGCAGACCATACCCAGTCGACCAGCGGCCGCCCCGGACGCCACGATGGTTCTTCGCAACTTCCGCACCCCTGAGCACTGAACCGGACAATCAGAGCTTTAAGTGCGAGAGCGACAATACTTGCTTACCCGAAATATCCTCAGCTAAGCTGTGGCGTCTCTGCGCGAAAAACCACGGAAACCGGAGGGGGGACCGGTGGACGGAACGACTGCGCTCAGAGTCGGCTGGCGCCGGCGCTGGTACGCCGTGGCGATGGCCACGGTGGCGGCGGGGACGGTCGCCGTGCTGGCCGACGACGCGATCCGGGTTGCGATCGCCCATCCGCAGATCTGGCTGATGACCGGGCTGGCCCTGGTCGCCGGCTGGATCACGATCGTGATGCTCGCCACCCCGCAGCGGATCCCGATGGTCATCTCCCCTGCGATCTGCTTCACATTCGCGATCCTGCTCTGCTGGGGGCTCGGCCCGGCGATCCTCGCGCAGGCCCTGGCACTCGCGGTCATCGCTTGGCGCCGGCGCCGCCCGCTGGCCGAGGCGGCACAGATCTGGGGCCAGTACACGCTCGCCTTCCTCGCCGCCGCGGCGATGCTGTGGCTCGGCGACCCGGACCCGTTCGAGCGCGACGGGCCGACCCACATCGCCTCGGACGCGGTGACGGTGCTCGCAGCGATGATCGCCTGGCTGCTGGTGTTCGCCACGGTGGAGCTGTTGCACGCGGTGGTCGGCCGCGGCACCCCGCTGCGCTGCCCCGGGCTGCGCCGGGTGGTCGCCAACCACGTGCTGTTCAAGGCGGCCCTGCTGTCGATGAGCCCGGTGCTCGCGGTCGCGGCGCACATCAACGTCGGGTTCGTGCCGCTGGTGTTCATCCCGCTCTACGCGGTGCAGCGGCTGGCGCGGCTGTCCGCCGACCGCGACCAGGCGGCCCGGATGGATCCGCTGACCGGACTCGCCAACCGGGCCGGGCTGCGCAACCGGTTCCAGGAGCTGCTCGCCGACATCCCGAAGTCGGCCCGCCCGGCACCTGGCGCGCCGACCGGACTGGTGCTGCTGATGCTCGACCTCGACCGGTTCAAGCATGTCAACGATTCGCTCGGCCACGATGTCGGCGACCGGGTGCTGACCGCGGTCGCCAACCGGTTGACGATGGCGCTGCCGACCACTGCGACCGTGGCCCGACTCGGTGGGGACGAGTTCGCGGTCCTCGCCGCCAGCACCGATCCGGGCGAGGCGGAGCGGCTCGGGAGCGCGACCCTGCGCGCGCTCACCGACCCGGTCGCGATCGACGGGTTGCAGATCGACGTCTCCGCCTCGCTCGGGATCGGTCACCACGCCGCCGGCGAGGACTTCGGCAAGCTCATGCGCCACGCCGACGTGGCGATGTACGAGGCGAAGAAGTTGGGCGGCAGCTCGGTGGTCACGTACAGCGCGATCGGCGACCACAACAGTCCACAGCGGCTGCACCTGATCGCCGACCTGCGGGACGCGCTCCTGCCCACCGGCGCCGGCCAGCTCGCCCTGCATTACCAGCCGCAGGTCTCGCTCGCCACCGGCGAAGTGGAGGGGGTCGAGGCGCTGTTGCGCTGGCAGCACCCGCGGCTCGGACCGATTCCGCCGGCCGAGCTGCTCACCGTCGCCGAGCACAGCTCGGTGATGCAGCAGCTCACCGCGTACGTGGTCAACGAGGTGGTGGCGCAGCTCGCCGCCTGGCAGGCACAGGGCATCCAGCTCCGCGCCTCGCTCAACGTCAGCGTCCGCGACCTCTACAGCGACGACCTCGCCACCCACCTCGCCCGCCGGCTCGCCGAGCACGGGGTTCCGCCGTCCCGGCTGCAGGTGGAGATCACCGAGAGCGCCCTGCTCGCCGACCCCAGCCGGGTGCAGGCCACCGTGAACCAGATCGCGGCGCTCGGCTGCACGATCGCGCTGGACGACTTCGGCACCGGCTACTCCTCGCTGCAGCACCTGCGCCGGCTGCCGATCGGCGAGGTCAAGCTCGACCGGTCGTTCGTGGCCGGGATGGTCGACAACCCGGGCGACGCGGCGATCATCCACTCCATTGTGGCGATGGCCCGGCTGCTCGGGATCCGGACGGTCGCCGAGGGCGTGGAGGACGAGCCGACCCGGCTGGCATTGGCGGCGGCCGGCTGCACGCTGGTGCAGGGCTGGATCACCGCGCCGGCGATGCCCGCCGCTGAACTCGCCAGCTGGCTGGTGCCGCGACCGCCGGCCTACGTCACCGCCGTCTAGCTCCCCCGCCGCCGATCCGGGATGCTCACAGCAGACCCGGCAGCGGAAGGAGCGGACAGATGCGGCTGCACCACCGGACCACCGACCAGCCCGACTCGCCGATCACCGAGACGTACGCGTTGCTGGCGGACCAACCCGGCCGGCGGCCATTGCTCGACCTGGCCCAGGCCGCCCCGCAGTATCCGCCGCCGCCCGAGGTGGTGGCGCACGTGGCGGCGGTCGCCGGCGACCCAGCCAGCAACCGGTACGTCGACCTGCCCGGCCTGCCCAAGCTGCGGGAGGCGGTCGCCGACGACCTGCGCCGCGACTACCAGGCCGAGCTCGGGGTCAAGCACATCCAGATCACCGCCGGCTGCAACCAGGCGTTCTGCGTGGTGACCTCGGTGCTCGCCGGCCCCGGCGACGAAATCATCCTGCCGCTGCCGTACTTCTTCAACCACGACATGTGGCTGCGGATGCAGGGAATCATTCCGGTGTACGCAGAGCCCGCCGCCGATCTGGTCCCGTCGGTGGCCAACGCCGCCGCCGTCATCAGCCCGCGCACCCGAGCGATCGTGTTGGTGACGCCGGGCAACCCAAGTGGGGTGACGATCGATCCGGCGACCATCGCCGAGTTCGCCCGGCTCGCCGCCCGGCACCGGATCGCGCTGATCCTGGACGAGACGTACCGGGCGTTCCGGGGCACCGACCAGCCCGCCCACCGGCTGTTCGCCGACCCGGCTTGGCCGGCCACAGTGGTCAGTCTGCACAGCTTCTCGAAGGAGCTGGCGCTCGCCGGCTACCGGGTCGGCGCGATCGTGGCGGACCCGGCGGTCAACCGGGAGGCGATCAAGCTGCTCGACTGCCTGGCGATCTGCGCACCGCGGATCGGACAGGAGGCGGCCTGGGCCGGGCTGCGCCGGGCCGGCGCCTGGCGGCGCGACCGGGCCCGGGAGGTGGCGGCCCGCCGGCAGCGGTTCCAGGCGATGATGGCGTCCGCACCGGGCGGGTTCGAGCTGGTGAGCAGCGGCGGCTACTTCGGCTGGGTCCGGCATCCGTTTCCGGACCGGCCGACCGGCGAGCTGGTCCGGGACCTGGTGGTCGAGCACGACACGCTGGTGATGCCGGGCACCGCCTTCCTCCCGGACGACCGGCGGATGCTCCGGCTCAGCTTCGCCAATCTGGAGGCGGACGCCGTGGACGAGTTGGGACGCCGGCTCAGTCGCGCGGGAGCAGCGGGCCGAGCGGGCCGAGGTCGAGATTGAGGTCCTCCGGCGTGAGTCCGAAGTGGTCGCGAAGCTCGGCCATCCCCTGCTCCAGCCGCATGAGTGCCGCGCCCAACCGCTCCACCTGGTCGTCGGAGAGGTCACCGTGGTCGACCCGGCGCAGCGCTTGCCGCTCCATCAGCTGCCGCAGCAGCTCGACCAGGGTCAGCACGAACGCCACCAGGCCACGCTCCGGGTCGGCCGGATCCAGCCGGACCCGGGTCGGGTCAGCGTCCACAGTCACCCCGACTCCGGGCGGACCGACGACAGCAGGGCGCGCAGCGATATCCGTACCAGGTCGATGTCGGCGATCGCCAGGGTGACCTCGCCGGTCACCACCACCCCGCGCGCCAGCACCCGGTCCAGCAGGTCGACCAGTGGCACGTGCTCCGGCAGCAGCACCGGCTCCGGGTCCGCGGCCACCGTCACGGCACCCCCGCCTCGACCCCGCCGACGAACGAGTAGGCCGGCCACGGCCCGGTCAGCCGGACCTGGACCGCCGCGTGCTGGGCGGCGAGCGCACGGACCGCACCGGTGAACTGGTCGCTCCGCGCCGCGTCGACCAGATAGGACGCACGCAGCATCGGCGCCGGCGCGTCGCCGGGGTAGCCGGCGGCGGCCGGCCGCTCGACCGCGACCGCCAGCGCCGCCAGCGCGGCGTCCAGCCGCGCCGCCGCCAGCGCGGCCGCCACCCGGGCCTGTTCCCGGTTGGCCCGCTCGGCCCGCCGTTGCAGCAGGTACGCGGTGCCGGGCCGGTCGGCGCCGCCGGCGCCCACTGTCGACGGTTGTCGGGCCGGCTCGGGCGGTGCCCGGTGGTATACCTTCACGCCCCACTCGCACCGGCCGTCGACCACCGCCAGCGCCGCCCGCAGCTGGGTGGCCCGCTCGGTCAGCAGCTCCCGGACGCTCGCCTCGTGCTGGTAGACCGTGCCCATCCGGAACGGCACCGTCGGCATCGCCCGGAAGCACGCCTCCACCACCCGGTGGTGGGCCCGCACCGCGAACGCGAGCCAGCCCGGGTCGGCCAGCCGGCGTTGCAGCCGATCACCGCCGGCGAGCTCGGCCGGGATCGTGCCGACCGCCGCGGCCAGGCCGTCAGCGGTCACCAACCGGACCGGCTCGCTCGCCCAGCCCCGCACCCCCGCCAGTGCGGTACCGGCCCGACCGGCACGATCGCCCGGGTCCGGCACGACCGCATAGACGCATACGCCGGTCGACTCAGCCATCGGGTTCCCGTTCGGTCCCCGCATCGCGCTCCCGTTCGGTCCCCGCATCGCGCTCCCGTTCGATCGCCGCTCGGGCCCGGGACGATAGGGTTGGGTCATACTCCCACCAGTCAATGCCCATCTCCTTCGCACGATCCACCGATGCCACCAGCAACCGGATCCGGATCGTCAGCAGCTCCACGTCGACCAGATTGATCCGGATGTCGCCGGCGATGACGATTCCCTTGTCCAGCACGCGTTCCAGCACGTCGGCCAGGTTGGCCGGCTCCGGGCGGGCTACCGTACCGGTCACTGTGGCTCCTCCCCGACCCGGCCGCGGTGGTAGCGCCGGACCCGCCGGTATCCGCGCGGTTCGCCGTCCGGGCCGATCGTCACCTGGTAGCAGCCGAGCACGTCGGTGGTGTCCGGCACTCGGGAAAGCTCCAGCAGCTCGACCGTGACCAGCCAGCCGTCGTCGGTCGGTTCCAGTCCGGACACCACCTCCGGCGCCTGCCCGGCCAGTTCGGTCACGTGCGCGACCGCCCGCCGGGCGGCTTCCCGCGCGTCGATCCGGTCAGTCGACTGTGGTTGGTCAGCCACCTCAACCACCCCCGCCATCGGCCACCGGCAGGCCGGCCAGCGCCGCCGACTCCAGCTCGGCCCGCTGCTGCTCGGTAAGCTCGCCGGCCTCGTACGCCGCCTCGATTTCGGCCAGCCGGCGGGCGAGCGCGCCGCGCCCGGACTGCTCCGCCTCGGCCTGCGCCTGCACCTGTTCCGCGATCCAGACCACGCCGCGCACCGGCGCCAGCGGCAGCGTCAGCAGGCCGGTGAGCAGTCCCATCACGCCCGCCCTCCAGCCGCGATCCGGTCGCCGCCGAGCAGCCCGGCCGCGAAGTGGTAGGGCGCCATCGGGCCGAGCAGCCGCAGCCGCGCCCGCTCCCGCCACCGGTGCGCCAGCTCGTTGACGGCGGTGGTCAGGTCGGCGACCCCGGACTGGGCCACCAGGCAGGCCACGTCGGCGATCCGGTCACCGTTCGGGTCCGGCACCGGCGGTACCACGACCGCGGCGACGTACGGGCGGACGCACTCGGTCACCACCGCCGCGTCCTGGGCCGCCTTCCGGCGGGTGGCCCGGGCGATCCGCTCGCCGAGCTCGAGCCGCCGTGCCGGGGTGCCGCGGGTGGTCGCGGCCCGGTGCAGGCCGACCAGCTCCGGATGCTCGGCCAGCACCTCTTGCACCGCCGCGTCCCCGCGATACCGGGCCCGGACCGTGTACTGTGCCTTCCCGGCCAGGGTCGCGAGCGCCCGGGCGTAGTCGTCGTGGTGCGGGGCGAGCGCGGCCCGCTCGACGGTAGGCCGGTCCGGGAACGTAGCCCCGAACCGCACCGGCAGCACCGGGCCGCTGCCGGCCAGCCGGTCGAGGATCTCCGCGTACGCCAACAGGTACGCACGCAGCTGGCGGGACGGATCGGTCGGGGCCGGCCGGACCAGCGCGGCGATCCGCCGGTACGGGATGAGCGTCAGGTCTTCGGGGAGGTCGGCGGTGCCGGGCGCGCCCGCCGGCAGGATGCCGTACAGGTGGAGACCCGGCCCGCGGGCTGCGGCGTCTGCTCGTCTCACCGGCCCGACCTCGACCGCGGCTTGCCGGCGGTGTCCGACTCGTCCTCGTCACCGAGCCCGATCGCCTCTTTCACCGTCTCCTTTGCTCCCTCGGCGATCCCCTTGGTCTTGCCGCGCGCGCCACCCTCGACCATGTTGCTGAGCATGTCCGGCAGCCGCTGGCCGCGAGCTGACCCGAGCATCACCCGGTCAGCCGCCTCGGCGAATCGCAGGTAGGTGTCGACGCTGGCGATGACGATCCGGGCGTCGATGGTGAGCAGCTCCAGGCCGAGCACCGACACCCTGACGAACGCGTCAACCACCAGTCCTTTGTCGAGGATGAGGTCGACGACGTCGGCGAGGCTGCTGCCGCGGGGTCGCTCCAGATAGCCCTCGCTGGACGGTGCGGTCATGGCCTCACCGCTCCTCTCCGGACTCGGTGGCTTCGGGCTCGGTGGCCTCGGACTCGGTGG
>DATCKZ010000014.1:0-2154 GCA_036564175.1 Natronosporangium sp. | reverse complement strand
CCTACGAGCTGCGCAGCGCCGAGGACCTGACCCTGCCGGCGGCGAACGAGCCGCAGCTGTACCATGCGACACCTGCGGGAGGTACTTGAGTGATAGCAGTGCTCGCCCTGGTCGCCGGGGTCGTGCTCGGGATCGTGCTGGAGCCGGAGGTGCCGGTCTGGCTGCTGCCGTACCTGCCGATCGCGGTGGTGGCCGCGTTCGACGCGGTGTTCGGCGGCATCCGGGCCAAACTGGACGGTATCTTCGACGACAAGCAGTTCGTCATCTCGTTCATCTCCAACGTGCTGGTGGCGGCGCTGATCGTCTACCTTGGTGACCAGCTGGGCGTGGGCAGCCTGCTGTCGATCGGGGTCGTAGTGGTGTTCGGGGTGCGGATCTTCGGCAACGTGGCGGCGATCCGCCGGCACCTGTTCCGGGCGTAGGGAAACGGGATGAGCGAGGAATCCACCGAGGAAGCGGCCGACCGGGCCGACGACCAGCCCCTGGCTGACGAACTCCCGGCCGACGAACTCCCGGCCGGCCAGGTCCCGGCCGACGATGTTCCCGCCGACGAAGTCCCGGCCGACGAACCGGTGGACGCGGCGGCCGGCGAACCGGCGCCGGCGGCAGACTCGGCAACCGGAGCCGCGGCCGACCAACCCGAGCCGGCCGCCGGCGAGCCCGACCCGGATGCCGGCGAAGCCGGGCCGGCGCCGGCGAGCCGGCGGCTGACCGGCACCAAGCTGGTGGTCGCCGGGCTGCTGGGGCTGCTGGGGTTCACGTTCGCGGTCCAGGTGCGCAGCGTCGCCGACGACCCCACCGCCACCGCGCTGGACCAGGAGGAGCTGGTCCGGATCCTGGCCAACCTGGACGCCCACGAGGAGCGGCTGCGCGACGAGATCCGGGAGCTGGAGGACACCCGGACCCGGCTGACCACCCGCGGCCAGAGCCAGCAGGAGGCGCAGGCGGAGGCCGCCCGCCGGGCAGACGAGCTGGGGATCCTCGCCGGTACGCTGCCGGCGGTCGGGCCCGGGGTGGTGGTGACCCTGCACGGCGGCCCGCCGGCGGTCGACGCGGCCGCCCTGCTCGACGCGGTGCAGGAGCTGCGTAGCGCCGGCGCCGAGGCGATGCAGATCGACGGCGGCGGCAAGTCGGTACGGGTGATCGCCTCCACCTACTTCGTCGACGGCGAAGGTGGCATCGTGGTGGATGGCACGCTGCTGCAGTCGCCGTACCGGATCACCGCGATCGGCGACCCGGAGACGCTCGCGCCGGCGATGCACATCCCGGGCGGGGTGGTCGCGTCGGTGGAGGGCGACGGCGGTACGGTGACCGTGCAGGAAGAGCCGGGTGGGGTGGAAGTGTCGACCGTGCGTCAGCCGGACACACTGGAACACGCACGCCCCGACTCCTGAGTGGCGGCACGGCGAGAGGTGGGCAGATGACGACGACTCCGGAGCACTTGCGGTACACAGCGGAGCATGAGTGGGCGGCGCCGGCCGAGGCTGGCCGGGTGCGGGTCGGGATCACCCACTACGCCCAGGACGCGCTCGGCGACATCGTCTTCGTCCAGCTGCCGGAGGTCGGCACCGAGCTCAACGCCGGCGACGTGGTCGGCGAGGTCGAGTCCACCAAGAGCGTCTCGGAGATCTACGCACCGGTCGCCGGCAAGGTGGCGGCGGTCAACCAGACCGTGTCCGACCGCCCCGAAGTGGTCAACGAGGACCCGTACGGCGAGGGCTGGCTGCTGGAGCTGGAACCGGCCGATCCGGCGGCGATCGAGGGGCTGCTCGATGCGGCCGGTTACCGTAAGCTGACCGATGCTTAACGTGAACGACAGACCCGGAGAGGTGGTCCGATGACGCGCCCAGACGACGAGTTCCCACCGCTCGACGTCACCTCCACCCTCAACATGGGTTCGCTGGACGATGTCCTTGAGGGTCCCGATACCGACGTGGCGCCGAGCCGGATGGCCGGCTCGCTGCCGCCCGGGATGGCGCTGCTGGTGGTGCGCCGCGGCCCGAACGCCGGGGCGCGGTTCCTGCTCGACCACGACGTGACCACCAGCGGCCGGCACCCCGACAGCGACATCTTCCTCGACGACGTCACCGTCTCCCGGCGGCACGCCGAGTTCCACCGGGACGGCGGCACCTTCACCGTCCGGGACGTCGGCAG
>DATCKZ010000013.1:0-16856 GCA_036564175.1 Natronosporangium sp. | reverse complement strand
CGCCGACCTGCTCTACGCCGTGCTCGACCCGAGGATCCGCTATGACTGAGCCCATCACCGAGCCCGCCGCTCGGGCCGCGGCTGCCACCCCCCCACCAATGCTCGACGCCGAGGCGATCACCACCAAGGAGCGCAGCCAGCTCCAGCTGGTGGTGAGCCGGTTCCTGCGGCACCGGTTGGCGGTCGGCAGCCTGGTGGTCTTCCTCCTGGTGGTTGCCTACGCGTTTCTTGGCCCGCTGGTGTGGCCGTATGACCACACCATCCACCAGGAGATCCCGATCGACCAGCCGCCGAGTCTGCAACACCCGTTCGGCACCGACCTGCCCGGACACGACATGTTCGGCGCGGTGATGCGGGCGACCCAGCAGTCCCTGAAGGTGACGTTCACGGTGGCATTGATCGCCACCACGATCGGGGCGCTGTGGGGCGCGGTCGCCGGGTTCTTCCGCGGCTGGGTTGACGCGATCCTGATGCGGATCGTCGACATCATCCTGGTGGTCCCGCTGCTGGTGCTGGTGACCGCGCTCGCCGGGAACGTCCGGGGCGGCACCAGCTGGTGGGCGGTGGCGCTGGTGATCGCCCTGTTCGGCTGGACCACCACCGCGCGGGTGGTCCGGGGCGTGGTGCTCTCACTGCGGGAGCAGGAGTTCATCGAGGCGGCGCGAGCGATGGGGGCGTCGAACACCCGGATCGTGCTGCGCCACCTGATCCCGAACACGACCGGTGTGATCATCGTGTCGGGTACGCTGCTGATCGCGACTGCGATCCTGGTCGAGGCGGGCCTGTCCTTCCTAGGGTTCGGCATCCAGGCGCCGGACACCTCGCTGGGGTTGCTGGTCAACCAGAACCGGACCACGGTGTTCACGCGACCGTGGCTGTTCTACCCCGCAGGCATCTTCATTATCTTGATTGCGCTGACCGCCAACTTCATCGGTGACGGTCTGCGCGACGCTCTCGACCCACGACAGACCAGGGTGCGGCAATGACCACGATTGACCCCCGCTCCGCCGACCAGGAGTTGTCGGTACGCGAGGCCGACCAGGCCGACGACGCCGACATTCTGCTCGACATCAACAACCTCACCGTCACGTTCCCGACCGAGGACGGGCTGGTGCAAGCCGTCCGCGGCGTGTCATACCAGCTGCGCCGCGGCGAGGCGCTGGGGATCGTGGGCGAGTCCGGGTCCGGTAAATCGGTGACCTCGCTGGCGGTGATGGGCCTACTGCCCCGCAACGCCCGGGTCACCGGTTCGGCCAAGCTGCTGGGCCGGGAGGTGATCGGGCTCAACGACGCGAAGCTGAGCGAGATCCGGGGCAACAAGATCGCCATGATCTTCCAGGACCCGCTCACCTCGCTGAACCCGGTCTACACCGTGGGCAAGCAACTCGCCGAGGCGGTGCAGGCGCACAACGACATCTCCAACGAGCAGGCCATGCGGCGGGCGGTGGAGCTGCTGGACCTGGTCGGCATCCCGTACCCGGAGCAGCGGGTCCACTCGTACCCGCACGAGCTGTCCGGTGGGATGCGTCAGCGGGTGGTGATCGCGATCGCGATGGCGAACAACCCGGACGTGATCATCGCCGATGAGCCGACCACCGCGCTCGATGTCACCGTCCAGGCGCAGGTGCTGGAGGCGCTGCAGACCGCCCGGAAGACGACCAACGCCGCGCTGGTGCTGATCACCCACGACCTGGGCGTGATCGCCGGTCACGTGGACCGGGTCAACGTCATGTACGCCGGCAAGCTGGTCGAATCGGGTTCGGTCGACGAGATCTTCTACCGGCCGCGGATGCCGTACACGCTCGGCCTGCTCGGCAGCCTGCCCCGGCTGGATGAGGCCCGCGGCGCCCGGCTCACCCCGATCCTGGGCACCCCGCCGTCACTGCTCAACCTGCCGCCCGGCTGCCCGTTCGCGCCGCGCTGCCCGATGGCCGAGCAGCTGTGCCGGGAGCAGGAGCCGGAGCTGCTGCCGGTGGTCGGCAACCACACCGCGGCCTGCCACTTCCACACCCGGCTCGAAGGGGCCAAGCCGGGTGACCTGTTCAAGCCGGTCACCGTCGACGCCGAGGTGCTGGCGGAGCTGGAGGAGCTAAGTTGAGTGCGATGACCGCTACCCCCGATGCTGGGCAGCAGCAACAGACCGCGCCGCCGGTGCTGGTCGCCAAGAACCTGGTCAAGCATTTCCCGGTGCGGTCGCGCGGGCTGATCCGGCGCAAGGTGGGCGAGGTGCACGCGGTCTGCGACGTCAGCCTCGAGTTGCGGCCGAACGAGACGCTCGGGCTGGTGGGCGAGTCCGGCTGCGGCAAGTCGACCACCGCCCGGCTGCTGCTCAACCTGATCCCGGTCACCTCCGGCTCGGTCTTCTACCAGGACCGCGACATCACCAAGCTGTCCGGGTCGCAGATGCGGCCGATCCGGCGGGACCTGCAGATCGTCTTCCAGGACCCGTACGCCTCGCTCGACCCGCGGATGACCGTCTTCGAGATCATCGCCGAGCCGCTGCGGATCCACCGGCTGTTCGGCCGCGACGGCCGGGAGAAGGTCCGGGACCTGCTGCAGTTGGTGGGCCTCAACCCGGAGCACGGCAACCGGTACCCGCACGAGTTCTCCGGCGGGCAGCGGCAGCGGATCGGGGTCGCCCGGGCGCTCGCGCTCCGGCCGCGGGTGATGGTGCTCGACGAGCCGGTCTCCGCGCTCGACGTTTCGATCCAGGCCGGGGTCATCAACCTGCTCGAGGAGCTGCAGGAGGAGCTCGGCCTGTCGTACCTGTTCGTCTCCCACGACCTGTCGGTGGTGCGGCACATCGCCGACCGGGTGGCGGTGATGTACCTCGGCCGGATCGTCGAGACCGCGCC
Source organism: Natronosporangium sp. (assembly GCA_036564175.1). Lineage (GTDB taxonomy): Bacteria > Actinomycetota > Actinomycetes > Mycobacteriales > Micromonosporaceae > Natronosporangium. The sequence continues at coordinate 14,001 of DATCKZ010000013.1, read as the reverse complement.
GGTGGAGGAGCTGTTCACCAAGGCGGCTCATCCGTACACGCAGGCGCTGATCTCCGCGATCCCGCTGCCCGACCCGCAGAAGGAACGGGCCCGGGAGCGGATCGTGCTGGTCGGCGACGTGCCCAACCCGGTCAACCCGCCGTCCGGCTGCCGGTTCCGGACCCGCTGCCCGAAGTTCGCCAACCAGCTGTCCGAGTCCGAGCAGCAGCGGTGCATCGAGGAGATTCCGGCGCTGATCGACCGCGGCCAGGGGCACGCCTCGGCCTGCCACTACGCCGAAGCTCGCGAGCTGGTCGAGGTCAGCGCCTGACCCCGACGCGGCCGGCTGCCGGTCAGCTGACCAGCAGCTGGTGGGTGGCGAGCTCGCGGTAGAGCGGGTTGCTGTCGGCCAGCTCCTCGTGGCTGCCGGTGGCGACCACCCGGCCCTGGTCGAGCACCACGATCTGGTCGGCGTCGACGACCGTCGAGAGTCGATGGGCGACGATCAGCAGGGTCCGGTCGGCCGACGCGGCGTTGATCGCCTGCCGCAGCGCGTGCTCGTTCCGGGCGTCCAGGTTGCTGGTCGGCTCGTCGAGCAACAGGATCGGCGCCCCGGCCAGCAGCGTCCGGGCGATCGCCAGCCGCTGCCGCTCGCCCCCGGACAGCAGCACCCCGCCCTCGCCGACCTGCGCGTCCAGCCCTTCCGGGGCGCGGGTAGCCAGCTCGGACAGGTTCACCGTGGCCAGCACCTCCAGCAGCTGCTGCTCGGTCGCGTCCGGCGCGGCCAGCAGCAGGTTGTCGCGGATCGTGCCGGCGAGCACCGGCGCCTCCTGCTCGACGTAGCCGAGCTGCGCCCGGAGCACTTCCCGCGGCTGGTCTCGAACGTCGATGCCGGCCACCCGGACCGTCCCGCCGCTGGTGTCGTAGAACCGCTCCACCAGCGCGAGCAGCGTCGACTTGCCGGCGCCGGACGGGCCGACCAGCGCGGTCCGGGTGCCGTACTCGACCGAGAAGCTGACCTCGTGCAGCACCGGCTCGCCGCCGGCGTAGCCGAACGTGACCCGGTCGAACTCAATCGCCGGTGGGTTCGGTGCCGGCTCGGCGACGGTCGCCGGCGGGTCGGCCACCGCCTCGGTCGGCAACGCCAGCACGTCCTCGATCCGTTGCAGCGCGCCCAGCCCGGCCTGCAGCTGGGTGTACGCGTTCATCGCCTGACCGATCGGCATCATCAGCAGGAACAGGAACATCACGAACGCCACCAGGTCGCCGACCGTGATCGCACCGGTGGCGACCCGGGCTCCGCCGACCCCGAGCACGGCGAGGAAGGCGCCCTGCATCACGGTGGTCACCGCCGGCCCGACGATCGCCTGCAGCCGCGCCATCCGTACCCCGGCCTCGTACGCGGCGGTCGCGCTCGCCACCACCGCGGCGGTCTCGCGCGCCTCCGCGCGGGCGGCCCGGATCGTCCGGGCGGCGCTGATCGCCCGCTCGACCGCGGCGGTCATCTCGCCGATCCGGGCCTGCGCCTGCTCGGAGACGCCGCGGACCCGCCGGGCGATCGTGATCCCGCCGATCAAGCCGACCAGCGCCAGCACGGTCACGCCGAACATCAGCGGGTCGATCACGATCATCATCACCGCGGCGCCGACCACGATCACCACGCCGGAGGCGAGTTCCAACAGCCCGGAGGTGACCACCGCCCGCAGCAGCGTGGTGTCCGCACCGACCCGGGACAGCAGATCGCCGGTACGGCGGAGGTCGTACTCGACGATCGGCAGCCGCAACAGGTGGCCGGCGAGCCGGCGCCGGGCGCCCAGCACCAGCCCTTCGGCGGCCCGCTGCAGCAGGAAGTTGCGCAGCCCGTACACCAGCGCCACCGCCAGCAGCACCACCACCAGCGTCACGACCTGTCCGGTGACCGGCTCGGCGGCCCCGATCCCGTCCAGCACCTGCCGGATCAGCAGCGGTTGCACGAGCGTACCGGCGGCGGTCAGCAACGAGAGCACGACCACCGCGGCCAGCGAGAAAACATGATCGCGCAGGTACGGCACGAGCGTCGTGAGGCCGACCCGGCGCGCCGTGGCGGTGTCCGCCATCCAAAGCCTCCTTCGGTGGTCGCTGGAACGGTACCTCGGCGCGATCCCCGTCTCCCACGCGCGGCCGCCGTACGCGCTTGCCGGCTGGTCGCGGTGACGTGCGATATTGGAGCGCGTGAGAGACCGCGTACTGGTGGTCGACGACGACCCGGCGCTCGCCGAGATGCTCGGCATCGTGCTGCGCAACGAGGGGTTCGAGCCGGTGTTCGTGGCCGATGGGGAGCAGGCGCTGACCGCGTTCCGTGACCACCGGCCGGACATCATCCTGCTCGACCTGATGCTGCCCGGCATGAGCGGCATCGACGTGTGCCGGGCGATCCGGGCGGAGCCCTCCGGAGTCCCGATCGTCATGCTGACCGCCAAAACCGACACCGTGGACGTGGTGCTCGGGCTGGAGTCCGGCGCCGACGATTACGTGGTGAAGCCGTTCAAGCCGAAGGAGCTGGTGGCCAGGATCCGGGCGCAGCTGCGGCGCGGCCGGGGTGGCGAGACGCCGGCCGAGCGGCTGGTGATCGGGCCGCCCCACAACCAGATCACCATCGACGTGCCGGCCCACACGGTTACCCGCAACGGCGAGGAGGTCAAGCTCACCCCGCTCGAGTTCGACCTGCTGATCGCGCTGGCTCGCAAGCCCCGGCAGGTGTTCACCCGGGAGGTGCTGCTGGAGCAGGTCTGGGGCTACCGGCACTCGGCCGACACCCGGCTGGTCAACGTGCACGTCCAGCGGCTCCGCGCCAAGATCGAGCCGGACCCGGAGCGGCCCGAGATCATCCTCACCGTGCGCGGCGTCGGCTACAAGGCCGGCACCGGCTAGCTGGGTATTTGCCGGATTACACTGGGCGCACTGTGGCCGAGCCTGAAGTAGCTGCGCCTGAGGTGGCCGCCGCGGAGGCTACCGACGAACCGCCTGAGCCCCCGCCGGCCGTACGTGCCCTGCGGGCGTTCCAGCGCGAGCTGTCCGCCCGCGCGGTTGCCGGGTACGCGGTGGCCCGGCGGACCTGGCGGCGGTCCCTGCAGCTGCGGATGGTGACCATCACGCTGCTCGCCTCCGCGCTGCTGGTCGGGGTGTTCGGCTACCTGGTGGTGTCGCTGACCACCCGGAACCTGATGAACGCCGCCGAGCGGGCGGCCGAGGAGCAGGTGATCAGCGGGGCGGAGACCGCCCGGACCAGCTTGCAGACGCTCGCCCCCAGCAACAGCTCGCTGCTGCCGACCCAGATCCGCAGCCAGGTGCTGGATCCGCTGGCGATCAGTCCGGACCGCGGCCAGCAGGGGACGGTCGCGCTGGTCACGCCGGATGAGATCGCGGGGGCGATCGCGGTCCCGCCGCCGGACCGGGACGTCACCGAGTTCATCACCCCGGAACTGCAGGCGGCGGTCCGGAAAGGGATCAGCCGCCAGATCATCACCGGTGAGCTGTACGAGGGGGAGCAGGTGACCTACCTCGTCTACGGCTCGCCGGTGCCGGTCGACTGGCAGGGTGCCGAGGTCGCGCTCTACTACTTCTTCCCGCTCACGTTCGAGCAGGAGACCGCCAACGACATCCGGACCATCGTGCTCGCCACCGGGGTCATGCTGGTGCTGCTGCTGGCGGTGGTGACCGGGCTGGTGACCAGGCTGGTGGTGCGGCCGGTCCGGTTGGCCGCCCGGACCGCGCAGCGGCTCTCCGCCGGGCTGCTCGATCAGCGGATGACCGTCACCGGCGAGGACGACCTGGCCCTGCTCGCCGCGTCGTTCAACCAGATGGCGGCGAACCTGCAACGGCAGATCGTCCGGTTGGAGGAGATGTCGCGGCTGCAGCGACGGTTCACATCGGACGTTTCGCACGAGCTGCGGACCCCGCTGACCACGGTCCGGATGGCGGCCGACCTGATCTTCAACGAGCGGGCGTCGTACCCGCCGGAGGTCGCCCGCAGCGCCGAACTGCTGCAGAACGAGCTGGACCGGTTCGAGTCGCTGCTGACCGACCTGCTGGAGATCAGCCGGTTCGACGCCGGGTTCGCCTCGCTCGACAGCGAGCCCACCGACCTGGTGCCGGTGGTGCGGCAGGCGGTCGACCGGCTGTCGGCGATCTGCGCCCGGGCCGGCTGCGAGGTCAAGCTGCGGCTGCCGGATCAGCCGGTGATCGCCGAGGTCGATCCGCGGCGGGTCGACCGGATCCTGCGCAACCTGGTGGAGAACGCCGCCGAGCACGGTGAGGGGCGGCCGGTGGAGGTGACCCTGGCGGCCAACGACACCGCCGCCGCGGTGACCGTCCGGGACCACGGGATCGGGTTGCGCCCGGAGGAGCGGAAGCTGGTGTTCAACCGGTTCTGGCGGGCCGACCCGTCGCGGGCCCGGCAGAGCGGCGGCACCGGGCTCGGGCTGTCGATCAGTCTGGAGGACGCCCGGTTGCACGGGGGCTGGCTGGAGGCCTGGGGCGAGCCCAACCAGGGATCGCAGTTCCGGCTCACGCTGCCGTTGCGGGCCGGCGACCGGCTGGCCGACTCACCGCTGCCGCTGGTCCCGGCGGACGCGAACGGGAGCGGCCCGACCCGGCCGGAGCTCACCGGATCCGGAGTGGACCGATGAGCCGGCGGTCCGGCCGGTCGCGGCTCGCCGCGGCGATCGCCAGCTGCCTGCTGGTGGCCGGCTGCGGCGTCCCGACCAGCTCCGATGTGGAGTACGTTGGGCCCGGCCCGGCGGCCGGCCTGGGCTCGCCCGGCGAGGGCGAACCGCCGCCGGGCGCGGACGACGCCGCCACCCCGCAGGAGCAGGTGAGCAACTTCCTGCAAGCCGCGGCCGGGCGGCCGGACACCGCCGACGACCGGGTCCGGCAGTTCATCCGGGAGGTGGACCGGCAGCAGTGGGACCCGGACGGGATCCGGGTGGTGCGGCTGCTCGGCGACCCGGTCATCACCGAGGTGGCCGACGGTTCCTGGCGGGTGGAGCTGAACGTCCAGCCGGTCGGCACACTGCGCCCGGAGGGCTATCTCGACGCGGTGACCGGCAGCCGGACCACCCGCTACGAGTTCCGGGTGGTGACCGAGGGCGGCGGGATCGACGGCGACGGCCGCAACCAGCCGCCGCGGCTGCGGATCGCGGAACCGCCGGCGACGATGCTGCTCGCCGACACCGCGCTGACCAACGACCGGTACTTCTTCCCATGGCCGATCTACTTCTGGGACGCCGACCACGAGCAGCTCGTCTCCGATCTGCGGTGGCTGCCACAGGCCGGGGAGTCGTCCGGGCAGCATCCGCTGATCGTGGTGGAGTGGTTGTTGCAGGGTCCGGCGCCGGCGCTGTCCCGGCTGCTGCAAGGGTTGCCGGCCGGCAGCCAGCTGGTCAGCCCGCCGATCTGGGACGGCAACCGGTTGGTGGTGGACCTGAACGCGGCCGCGGTCGGGGAGGGGCAGACCGTCGAGCAGCTCGGCAACCAGCTCGCCTGGAGTCTGCTGGAGCTGCGCCCCAACTCCGAGCTGGTGCTGAAAATCGACGGGCGGGAGCGGGATTTCGTGCCGCGGCGACGGAGCTGGCTGTCCGAGCCGGTCCGGATGGCGGTGCTGGACGGGGTGGTCCGGCCGCTCGCCACCACCGACCCGCCGTTGTTGCCGGTCCTGTCCGAGGAGGTCAACACCGGGGTGCTCGCCGCCGCGGTGACCCGGAGCGGCGAGCTGGCCGCGCTGGTGCGGCCAGACGGTGCCGGGCGGCAGCGGCTGAGCGTGGTGACCGCCGACGACGGTGAGGCGACCGAGCAGTCGACCTCGCTGGTGGCGGACGTGATCGGCCAACCGGCCTGGCTCAGCGCGGGCGACCGCGGGGCCGGGCTGGTGGTAGCGGACGGACGGTTGTACCGGTTCACCGCGCAGGGTGGGGTGGACGACGTCCCAGTGCCCGGCGTCTCCGGCGACGTGACCGCGGTGGCGGTGGCGCCCGAGCGCCGGCGGTTGGCGCTGATCGCGGGCGATGTCCTGTACATGGCGTGGCTCGACCGGGAAGGCGACTCGATCACCATCCAGGACCCGCGGCCGCTCCCGACCACTCTGCGCAACCTGGACGGGGTGGCGTTCAGCCACGAGAACCGGCTGGTGGTCGCGGGCGAGCTGGACGACCGGGTGTGGCTGTATCAGTTGACTGTGGATGGTGGGCTGGAGGAGCCGCTGCGCGATCTGGGGAACGCCTCGATCACGTCGCTGGTCGCCCATCCGTACGAGGATTCCAACGGGTTCGAGTCGATTATGTACGAGGCGGACGAGCAGGCGTTCAGCTTTACCGGCGCGCCGAGCCGGATCGGCGTCGAGCAGCTCATTGACGCTCCAGAGGAGACGGAAGCGGCGCCGTTGTCCCCGTTCTTCCTGGACTGACTGGCCACCCCGGTGTTGTCCGCACTGGTCGCTGGGCTGGCCGACCTGGTGCTGCCGGCGGGTTGTGCCGGCTGCCGGGCCAGCGGTGGTACGCCGATGCGGTACGGCGTCTGCGATCGGTGCGTCGCGGTGGTGGCGGGGTTGCGGCCGCACCCGACCCGTCCCGACCCCGCGCCACCGGGCCTGCCGGTGTGCGCGGCGCTCGGCGCGTACGACGGCGTGCTCCGGGAGCTGGTGCTGGCGTACAAGGACCGGGGCCGGCACCGGCTGGCGCGTCCGCTCGGCCGGTTGCTCGCCGAGGTGGTGGCGAGCCTGGTGGCCGGCCCGGTGCTGCTGGTACCGGTCCCGGACGTGCCGGCCGCCGCCCGGGCCCGGCACGGCGACCACCTGCTCCGGCTCGCCCGGCCGGCGGCGGCCCGACTGCGCGCGGCCGGCCGGCCGGTCACGCTCGCTCGGCCGTTGCGGGCCAGACCCCGGCCGGACTCGACCGGGCTGGCCGCCGCGCAGCGGCTGGCGCAGGCCCGGGACGCGTTCCGGCCCCGCCCGTTGCGGCTGGCCGGGCTACGCCAGCGGGTCGCCCGGACCGGCGAACCGGTCATCCTGCTCGACGACGTCATCACCACCGGCGCCACGCTCGCCGCCGCCACCGCCCGGCTGGCCGAGGCGGGGGTGCCGGTGGCCGGCGCCGCGGTGCTCGCCGCCACCCGCCGCACCTGCTCGCCGGCCCGGTAGCGGCCGCGCCCCGCCGGCCCGCTCGCCCGCCGGCCCGCTCGCCCGCCGGCCCGCCAGCCCGCCCGGGGGCCGGTGCGGCCGGGGCGCTGCTCGCCCAGTTGCGGCGCAACTGGGCTGTCCCCGGCCGCGGGCGACCCGAGTCGCGGCGCGACTGGTGGCGGACTAGCGAGGTGGGAGCTGTGAGCGGTCTGACCCGGCCGGGTGATCGGGTTGACTGCGACGGTTGGATAGCCTTTAAGGTAGCTGTACGGCTTTGCCCGAAACTTCAGGAGCAGGTCTCGGCGCGAGGGGGGTGACGCGGCGCCAGACAGGCGATAGCGTCAACTTCTAGCCGTAACCCAGCCGCCGTCCGGCTGGCGCCGGAGGGCGTGCCGCCAGGCGATCGAGAGCGCTGGTGTGAATCCAGCGCGCGGGGGGAGGTCAGGCGTGGAAATCGTCGTCAAGGGCCGCAATGTCGAGGTTCCGGAGCATTTCCGGGTGCACGTGGCCGAGAAGCTCAACCGCGCGGTGCGGTTCGACCCGAAGATCATCGAGATCGACGTCGAGCTGCTGCATGAGCGGAATCCTCGACAGCAGGATCACTGCCAGCGGGTGGAGATCACCTGCGTCTCCCGGGGGCCGGTCGTCCGCGCCGAGGCCTGCGGGCGGGACTTCTACACCGCCCTGGACGAGGCGATCACCAAGCTCACCGCGCGGCTGCGCCGGGCCGCCGATCGGCGCCGGGTGCACCGCAGCAAGCGGGCCCGGGTGTCGGTCGCCGCGGCCACCGCGAACCTGCCCACCGACCTGCCGGGGCAGCGGGCGAGCGAGGAGTTGGCGACCGAGCCCGACTCCGACGAGTTCGAGCTCGGTGCCGCCGCCGAGGCGGTCGCGCAGGCCGAGTACGACGAGCAGCCGTGGCACATCGTCCGGGAGAAGGAGCACCCGGGCGACCCGATGACCGTGGCGGACGCGCTGTTCCACATGGAGCTGCTGGGGCACGACTTCTACCTGTTCAACGACAAGGAGTCGGGCCGGCCGAGCGTGGTCTACCGCCGCCGGGCGTACGACTACGGTGTGATCTCGCTCGCCGAGCCGGCCAGCTAGCCCGGTGCCGGCCCGCTGGCGGTGCCCCGCGGCACCGACACTCGAGGTGCGGATCGGTTCGGTTTCCGCCTACGATGGTTGCTCAGACTGTCTAGGGGAGCGCTGAAGACCCGTGCCAATTGTGGAGAAACTCCTCAACGCTGGTGAGGGGCGGCAGGTGCGCCGGCTGAAGAAGCTGGCGGACGCCGTCAACTCGATCGAAGAGGACTACACCGGCCTTACCGACGCCGAGCTGCGGGCGCAGACCGACCAGTTCAAGCAGCGCCTCGCCGACGGTGAGGACCTCGACCAGCTGCTCCCAGAAGCGTTTGCGGTCGCCCGCGAGGCGGCCCGGCGGGTGCTCGGCCAGCGCCCGTTCGACGTCCAGATCATGGGTGGCGCGGCGCTGCACTTCGGCAACATCGCCGAGATGAAGACCGGTGAGGGCAAGACCCTCACCGCGGTGTTGCCCACCTACCTGAACGCGCTCACCGGCAAGGGTGTGCACCTGGTCACCACCAACGACTACCTGGCCCAGCGGGACGCCGAATGGATGGGCCGGATCCACCGGTTCCTCGGGCTGACCGTCGGGGTGGTGCTGCCGGGCCAGCCGCCGTCGGCGCACAAGGCGGCGTACGACTGCGACATCACCTACGGCACGAACAACGAGTTCGGCTTCGATTACCTGCGCGACAACATGGCGATGTCCGCCGACCAGCTGGTCCAGCGCGGGCACAACTTCGCGATCGTCGACGAGGTGGACTCGATCCTGATCGACGAGGCCCGGACCCCACTGATCATCTCCGGGCCGGCCGAGCACAACCAGCGGTGGTATCAGGAGTTCGCCCAGATCGTCGCCCGGATGCAGCGCGGTACGGATGGCCAGGGCGACTACGAGGTCGACGAGGCGAAGCGGACGGTCGCGATCACCGAGCGCGGGGTGGCGAAGGTCGAGGACCGGCTCGGCATCGACAACCTCTACGAGTCGGTCAACACCCCGCTGGTCGGCTACCTCAACAACGCGATCAAGGCGAAGGAGCTCTACCACCGCGACAAGGAGTACATCGTCCGCGACGGCGAGGTCCTGATCGTCGACGAGTTCACCGGCCGGGTGCTGCCGGGCCGGCGGTTCAGCGAGGGGATGCACCAGGCGATCGAGGCGAAGGAAGGCGTCAAGATCAAGCAGGAGAACCAGACCCTCGCCACGATCACCCTGCAGAACTACTTCCGGCTCTACGACAAGCTCGCCGGCATGACCGGGACCGCGCAGACCGAGGCGGCCGAGTTCAACAAGGTCTACAACATCGGCGTGATCCCGATCCCGACCCACCTGCCGATGATCCGTAAGGACCGGCCGGACGTCATCTACAAGACCGAGAAGGCGAAGTTCAACGCGGTGGTCGAGGACATCGCCGAGCGGCACGCGGCCGGCCAGCCGGTGCTGGTCGGCACCACCTCGGTGGAGAAGTCCGAGATCCTCTCGGTGCTGCTGAAGCGGCGCGGGATCCCGCACAACGTCCTGAACGCGAAGCACCACGCTCGCGAGGCCGAGATCGTCGCGCAGGCCGGCCGCAAGGGCGCGGTCACGGTGGCCACCAACATGGCCGGCCGGGGGACCGACATCATGCTCGGCGGCAACCCCGAATACCTGGCCGCGGCAGAGGTACGGGCGCAGGGGATCGACCCGCAGGAGGACCCCGACGGATACGCGATGGCGCTGGCGGCCGCGACCGAGAAGTGGAAGGCGGTCTGCGAGGCCGAGCGGGAGGAGGTACTCGCCGCCGGCGGGCTCTACGTGCTCGGCACCGAGCGGCACGAGGCTCGGCGGATCGACAACCAGCTGCGCGGCCGGTCCGGCCGGCAGGGCGACCCCGGTGAGTCCCGGTTCTACCTGTCGCTGCAGGACGACCTGATGCGGCGGTTCCGGGCCAGCGCGGTCGAGGCGGTGATGGACCGGCTCAACATCCCCGACGATGTGCCGATCGAGTCGAAGATGGTCTCGCGCCAGATCAAGAGCGCGCAGACCCAGATCGAGGCGCAGAACGCCGAGATCCGGAAGAACATCCTGAAGTACGACGAGGTGCTCAACCAGCAGCGCCAGGTCATCTACGCCGAGCGCCGCCGGGTGCTCAACGGCGAGGACCTGCACGAGCAGGTCAAGGGCATGATCGCGGACGTGGTCGGGGACTACGTCACCGGCGCCACCAGCGAGGGGTACGCCGAGGATTGGGACCTCGACCAGCTGTGGAGCGGCCTCAAGCAGCTCTACCCGATCGGGGTCACGATCGAGGACGTGGTCGACTCGGTCGGCGGCGACCACTCCAAGCTCGACGCCGACCTGCTGCGCGAGCGGCTGGTCGAGGACGCGCTCGCCGCGTACGCCCGGCGCGAGGAGGAGCTGGGCGAGGCGGCGATGCGGGAGGCCGAGCGGCAGGTGCTGCTCCGCGTCATCGACCGCAAGTGGCGCGAACACCTCTACGAGATGGACTACCTCAAGGAGGGCGTCGGGCTGCGGGCCTACGCGCAGCGGAACCCGGTCGTGGAGTATCAGCGCGAGGGCTACGCGATGTTCCAGACCATGCTCGACGGCATCAAGGAGGAGGCGGTCAGTTTCCTGTTCCACGCCGACGTCCAGGTGCAGCAGCGGCCGCCCGCCCACGCCGCCAAGCCCGGGGTGCCGCTGCCGGTGGCGCAGGCCCCGGTGGAGATCAAGGCCAAGGGGTTCGGTGCGCCGATCCTGCCGACGAACCTGCAGTACTCCGCGCCGGCGATCGACGGGGCCGCCGGCACCAGCGGCGTCACCGTCCAGCGGGAGCAGGACCGCGGCGCCGCGCCGGCGCTTGGGCTGGGCCGGTCGCCGCAGGTCGGTGCCGGTCCGACGGTCGGCCGCACGCCCGGTGCGGCGAACCGCGCCACCGGCCGGGCGCAGCCGCGACCGCGTCCCCGGCCCACCGCCGCCCGCCAGCAGGCACCCGGCCAGGTGGTCGGCTCGGCGCCGTCCCGCAACGCACCCTGCCCGTGCGGGTCGGGGAAGAAGTACAAGCGCTGCCACGGCGCCCCCGCCGGGGCGGCGTAACCGAACGCGCTGGCTCGAGTCAACCGCCGTCCAGGTCGGCCCTCGGCGGGTCGGGCCGGCTGCCAGCCAGCCCGCCGGACAGGTAGTGGGCGGCGGTGCAGAGCCAGCGGCCGTGGGTCTGCTCGAGCCGGAACGCGAACGCCCACGTGTCCGGCCCGGCGCCGGTCGTCCGCCCGACCACCAGCGTTACCTCGGCGACCCGGGGCCGCGGCTCGTAGATCCGCAGCCGGCGCACCTTCACCAGCGCCCGGCCGCCCGGACTCGCCCGCCGGAGCCGGCGGACCGCCCGGGCGAACTCCGCGAGCACGCCGGTCGCCGCGAGCGGATGCGCGATCACTCGGGCGTGGTTGACCGCCCGGTAGCCATTGAGGATCTCCAGGCAGGTGTTCACGAACCGGGTGGCCGCGGCGGTGGTGGCCGGCGAGGCGCCTGGCTGTGACGGGACTGGGCGCCACGCCGGCCGGTCTGGCTGGCGCTCGGTCGCCGGCGGCAGCGTGAGCTCCGGCAGCTCCGCCAGCGGCAGCTCCAGCAGCGGCTGCAGCGCGGCGGCTCCCCGCCACTCCGGCGGGCTCTCATCGTCGAACGGCGGGTCGTAGACCGGGGCCGGCCGCAGCCGCACGGCGTCGGTGAGCGTCAGCATCGTAGGCTCTGCTTCCCAAGCGAATCCCGCGTTTGCTTTGGTTTGCGTTCGATTGCCTGTGGCTGAGCCTAGTTACTCCCCACCCCGTGTCAACGACCGTAATCGGCCACGGGTGGTCAGCCGTCAATCCCGGTCGACGAGCGGGTTCTCCTGCACCCAAGCTGCGGTCTCGGCGTACTTCGCCTGGATATATTCCTCGAGCTTGCTGCGCTCGACCCGCCACTGCCCCCGGCCGCCGATCTTGATCGCCGGTAGCTCGCCGGACCGCACCAGGTGATACACCTGTGACTCTGTAACGTTCAGTTCGGTTGCGACGTCCGAAAGCAGCAAGAACCTGGGTGCCACAGCCATAGTTTGCCACCGATCGGCTTCGGTAGCCCACATGATTCACTAGCGGTATGAGTACGGTGTTCCGGGTCTACCTGCCGGCGACCTTGCCGGCGCTGGCACGGCTGCACGTCGACGGCCAAGTCACCATTCCCCAGGGGTACGCGGCACCGCCCGACCCGGACGACGAGGAGCGCTCGTACCAGGCGTACCGGCGGGCCGCCGACGCGTCGATCCGGTCGCTGCGGGCCGACCCGGGGGCGCCGCCACGCCGGGTGGTGATCTCCGCCGACGTGCCGGCGGTGCCGGCCGGCGACGGGACGGTCCGGCTCACCGGCCCGGTGCCGCGTTCGGCGGTCGCCGCCATTCACGTGGACGGGGCCGACGCCGAGCCGGCGGTGGCCGCCGCGGTCGCCGGCGAACCGGCCGGCGCCGAGGCGGACGAGCACGAGCTCGAGTGGTACGACGTCTCGGAGCTGCCCGGGCTGGTCGGCTAGCCGCCGCGGCCGCCGCGGCCCGCGTCAGCCGCCGGCACGCTGTCGGCCGGATCGGCCTCGGCCGGCCCGCCGGCATCCGAGTCGGCGGCAGCGGCCATGCCCGCGTCCTCGGTCGAGCCGTCGTCCTCGGCCGAGTCGTCGTCCTCGGCCGAGTCGTCGTTCGAGTCGGTGGCCGGGCGGAGCGACCGCCCGATCAGGAAGATCGCGACCAGCGCGCCCACGAACACCACCACCAGCGCCCGGTTCAGCCGGGCCTCGTGGAAGTAGGCCAGCACCCGCTGGTCGCTCGTGCTCGCCGCGCTGACCAGCTGGAACAGCCGGGCTCCGCCGAGCCGGGTGACCAGCTCGGCGAGCAGCACCAGCAGCCCCGGCATCGCGCCGGCGGCGAGGTACGCCGGCCACCTGGTCGAGCCGCAGCGGCGCAGGTAGAGGTAGCCGGTCACGCCGGCGACCAGGCCGGCCACGATCGACGCGGTCAGCACCGCCCAACCGGTCGCCACCAGCACCGACGCCGGGCTGTCGCCGGCCCCGAACAGCGCCCGCAGGTTCGGCTGGAACGCCCGCTCCAGCAGCCCGACCAGGAACACTCCCAGCGCACCGGAGGCGCCGGCGGCGATCACCGCCCGGTGGCGGATCCCGGCGAGCAGGCCACCCAGCGCGGCGGCGGTGGCGACCGCGCCGCTGAGCACCAGGATCGACGGCAGCCCGCCGTACCCCAGCAGGATCGGCGTCGCCACCAGCAGGCCGGTCGCGACGCCCGCGCCCGCCCCGACCGCCAGCCGGAGCGCCGGCCGTGCGGTGGCCCGGGTGAACCGGGCCAGCAGGTTGCCGCTGACCAGCCCGACCGCGATCCCGGTGATCAGGCTGGCGGAGATCACCTGCGGCAGCTCCAGCGCGGCCCGGGTGACGGTCAACGGGTTCCCGTCCGGCGAGACGCCGATCGTGCGCCGGGCCGACGAGAGCATCGCCAGCAGCCAGGCCAGCGCCAGCACAGTGATCGTGCCGGCGCCCGGCACCGGCGCCAGCCGGTCGCCCAGCTGGCTGGCCTCCGCCTCCGCCGCGGCGTCGCGCTCGGCCGGTTCCGCCGGCTCGGCGACCGCTCCGGTGTCGGCGAGGTCGGCGGCGGCAGGGGAGTCCTCGGGCAGCTCCCGCGGCTCGGGCGCGTCGACCGTGCCCGGTTTGCTCGCCCGGTCGGTCGGGTCGCTCACCGGAGGGGTGGAGGTCGGTTTGTCAGTCATGATGATCC
>DATCKZ010000012.1:0-120558 GCA_036564175.1 Natronosporangium sp. | reverse complement strand
GTGTCCGAGGGGGGACTTGAACCCCCACGCCCTTAACGGGCACTAGCACCTCAAGCTAGCGCGTCTGCCATTCCGCCACCCGGACGTCCGCGTCCACCCTACCGTGGGCCGGGAGCCGGCCACCCGGTGGGCGGGCTGTTCGGCCACATACTTTACACGGGGGCGGTCGGGCTTGACGAGCGCCGCTCAGCCCCGTTTCGTCCCCAGATGGATGCTGCGCGCCGAGAGCCGGAAGACGTCGGTACGGCGGCCCAGCCAGGCCGGGTCGGCGGGGTCGAGCAGCCGGTCCCAGGCGGCGAGATCCGCGTCCGAGAGCAGGCCGGTCCCGCGCAGCCGGCCCACCCACCGGGTGAACCGCTCGGCCAGCCGGTGCCGCTCCGGCTCCGGCAGCGGCGCCGGCGACTCACGCAGGGTGGTCCGGGTGGTCACGCTCACCAGCCCGGCCCGGCGCAGCGCCTCCGGCCAGCCGTACGGCATCCGTACGCTGCCCGGCAGCTCCGCCCGCATCCGGGCGAACCACTGGTCGTTGGCCGCCTCCAGCCGGACCTCCAGGCCGGGCTCGCCGACCCCGAGGTCCCACGGCAGGTACCGGCTCGGCAGCCCGCCCTCGGCGAGCGCGAGCCGCCCGCCCGGCCCGAGCAGGCTGGCCAGCGCGTCGACCGCGGCCTGCTGGTCACCGACGTGGTGCACCGAGGCAGAGGCCCAGATCAGGTCGGCCGGTCCGGGCAACGCCGCCCGGATCGTGGCCACGCCCTCGGCCAGGTCCGCCGGAACCGTCACCACCGGGGCGAGCGGCTCGCCGGCCCGGGCCGCCACGGCCGACCGTACCGCTGCCAGCAGCGCTGGCTCGCCATCCACGGCGACCACCTGGCCGCGGTCGCCGAGCGCGGCGGCGAGCGCGAGGGTCATGCCGCCACCGCCGCAGCCGACGTCGACCGCTACCCGGTCGCCGGCGTGCAGCAGCCACTCCGCCAGCGACTCGTACCAGGCTTGCTCGTCCTGGGCGGCCGCCACCAGCTCGGTGGCCTTCTCCGCCCAGTCCACGGTGTAGGGATCGGCGTGGTGGCTGTGATGGCTCACCGGCTCACGCTACCGCGCCGCCGGCCGGCGGCTGGCCGAACCCGCAGGTCGTGCCGGCCGGCGGGAACGGGCAGCCACGGGCGTCCGCCCCGACCAGCTGCCCGTCCCACCGGCAGCGTACGAGTGGGCCGGTCAGCGCCGGCGGAAGTAGCGCTTGACCGCGTAGTCGGTGATCGCCTTACCGAGCTTGGTACCGTCGACGTCCGCGGTGCGGAAGTGGATCCCGCCCCAGACCCGGGCACCGATGACCTCGTTGATGGCCTGCGAGAAGCTGCTGTAGTGCCGGGTGGCGTTGGCGTCCACGCTGAAGCCGCTGAACGAGATCCGGTCCGTGCCGAAGAAGGCGGCGAACGCCGACATCCGCGAGCCGGTCCCGGCCGCGTGCCCGGACGGATACTCGGGGAACGGCGGGGTCACCAGCAGCGGCGTCCAGGTCGGATCGGGTTCGGTCCGCGGGTTGCCGTCGCTGGCAGCCTCCCGGATCGCGGTGATCGGCCGCCAGAAGCTCCACCGGTCCTTCTCCCGGAAGCAGGCGACCCCGGAGTCGGCCACCACGGTGTCGATCAGCGCGAACATCCGGGCGGTCTCCAGCAGGCTCAGCCGCTGGGTGATCGCCAGCTGCCGCTTGATCCCCCAGTTGACCGACCGGCGGTCGTGCCAGAAGATCGCCGCCTCGGTCTGGTCGGCGGTCCGGACCGTACTGGTCGCGGAGCCGATCCTGGCGACCTCCTCCAGGTCGCGGGCGTACGCCTGGCCGCGCAGCCCGGGCGGGCCGGGCGAACGGAACTCGTCGACGGTTCGGATGAGGAACGGCTTCATGTAGCCGGTCCAGGCCCCGGCCGAGGCGTTGGTGGGCGGGGTCGGGCGCCACTGGCCGGGTTCGGTGCCCTGCCGCCACTGCTGGTCGCCGAACGCCCCGTCGTTCTCCCTGGCCGCGACCAGCGCGGCGGCGGCCTCGTTGCCGATCGCGACACCGGTCGACTTGGACGGTCCATTAGGGATTCCGGCGAGGTATTCGTCGTACTGTTCCTGCAGGCGGTCCAGCTGGTCCGGGAACATGGACACCAGCACCCCGTGGGCAGCCGCGGCGACCGCCGCCGGCTGGGAGGCGTCGGACCGGGGCCGCGGTGGGAGCAGGTAGGGCTGGTAAGGGCTACCGGCAGCCGCGTTCACGGCGTCGTACACCGCCGCGCTGACCATGGCGAAGCTGCGTACCTGTTCGTTCGGTTGCTGCTGGGCAACGTCCCAGATCGCGCCCTGGGCGTTGAGGTCCCAGGTGACGGCCGCGTTCGCGTCGCCGGCGTCGGCTAGGGCCGCGAGGCTGCGGGGGGAAGCGACCAGCGGTGCGACCAGTGCGCCACCCGCGGCGGCGGTCAGCCCGAGCACCCGCCGTCGGGACCAGCCCTGCCCGATCGTCGCCCGCCTCGATGCGTATCGGGATCCTTCCATTGATCCACCCTTCGATTCCAGTGCGCTGGTGGGGCCCGGAGACTGATCACATCGGATACTAACAACGACCTTCACTTTCCGCGACACCCTGGATGAGGTAGATTCGCGAACCCGCTTCGTACACTTGGGCACCGCTAGCGGGCCACGAGCCAGGAAGCCACTCCGCTCAGTCCACGGTGTGGGGATCAGTCCACGGTGTAGGGGTCGGTCGCTGGTGACCGGGGGCGGCTCACCGGTTCACGCGATCGTGCCGGTCGCCGACCACCGGCCGATCCTGCAGCCCGCGGGCGACCAGCGGAAACACCAGGACCGACAGCATCGCGGCGCCGACCAGTCCGGCCGCGGTCGCCGAGCTCAGCCAGCCCTTCGCCACTCCGACCCCGGTGACCACCACGACCAGCGGCAGCGCGGTCGATCCGTACAGGCTCAACCCCACCAGCTCGGCCCGCGGCAGCTCGCGGCGGAAGGCGAACCCGACCGGCAGGCCGCGCACCAGCAGGAACCCGACCAGCCCGACCGGCAGCAGCGCCAGCGCGGCCGGGCTGTCGAGCAGCGCGTCGAGGTCGAAGGTGACGCCGGTGGTGATGAAGAAGAACGGCACCAGCATCCCGAACCCGATCCCCTCCAGCTTCGACTCGACCACCATCGCCTCCTGCCGGGAGACGCTGCCCAGCAGCAGCCGGATCACCACCCCGGCGGCGAACGCGCCGAGCACCAGGTCGAGGTGCAGCTCGGTGGCGAGCCACACCATCGCCAGCACCACCAGTACGCTCAGCCGTACCGCCACTTGCCCGCTGGTGCCGAGGGTGGCGGTCAGCAGCCGGGCCAGCCGGTCCGGCGGCGACCGCATGGCGAGCGCGGCGGCAGCGGCCGCGATCGCGACGAACACCGCCAGCAGCAGCGTGGCGTGCAGCGGCCGTTCCCCGCTGAGCAGCAGCGCGACCATGGTGATCGGCCCGAACTCCCCCACCGCACCGACCGCCATGATGCTGGCGCCGTACCGGCTCTTGAGCACCCCGGCGTCGCGGACCATCGGCAGGATGGTGCCGAGCGCGGTGGAGGTCAGCGCGAGCCCGAGTACGAACACCGCGTTCAACCCGCCGCCGAGCAGCACCGCGAGCAGCACCCCGCCAGCGAGCCCGAGCAGCAGCGAGCCGAACCAGGAGCCGACCGCCCGGTTCAGCGGCCCGCCCCGGATCCGGCCGAAGTCGACCTCATAGCCGGCGAGGAAGAACAGCATCGCGAGCCCGAAGTTCGCCAGCGCCTCGACCAGCGAGTCCTCACCGACCAGCCCGAGCACGGCCGGGCCGAGCAGGATCCCGAGGATGATCTCCAGCACGGTGGACGGGATCGGCAGCCAGCGCTCGAGCCGGTCGGCGAGGAACGGAGCGAGCACGGCGGCGAGCAGGATCAGTACCACGTTGTCCAACGTCCCGATCGACATGGCTCGCCGCCCCCGCCACCCGCACATCGCCGGCCGATGCCGTCAGGCTATCCCGGCATACCGGCAATTTCAGGCGACCGCCGCGATCCGTCGGCGACCACGGCCATCGGTCAGCCGTCAGGACGGCGGTCAGCCGGTCGGCGGCAGGCTGAACGACACCCCCCAGTAGTGCCGCCGTTCGCCGCTGCGGGCCACCGTGGTTAGCACCCCGGGGCTGTCGGTGCTGGTGCCGGCGACCCACCGCAGCTGCCGGGGACTCTTCGGGGTGCTGGTGACCCCGCTCTGGTCCAGCAGGTAGAGGTCGCGGGCGAACTCCGGCTTGCTGTAGTCGCGCCGCTGGCCGGGCAACAGGGTCAGCGCGGCCCACACGTCGACCAGCCGGACCACCGCGTCCGGCCGCTTGCCGTCGCGAGCCACCACCAGCTCGTAGCCGGTGCGCAGCCCGTCCAGAAACGGCTCCGGCCGGAACCGGGGCGGTCGGTTCTGCGCCGCGGCCAGCATGCCGACCAGCACCGACGGGCGCAACCGCCGCTCCCGGCGGCGGTCGATCTCGACCGCCGCGTCACCGGGCAGCACCCGCACCAGCGACGGGTAGCAGAGCAGCCGATCGTCCTCTTCGTACATCCGGACGCCGGCGGTGGCGGCGGTCGCCAGCAGCTCCTTTGTGTACGCACCGGAGGCGAGGTACCCCTGCTCGCTCGCGTCAAGCCGGGCCCGGGCCGCCCGGGCCTGGCCGGCCAGCCCGGCGGCGGCGGACTCGGCCGCCTGCAGCGCCTTGCGGAGGTCGCGCAGCTGGCCGGTCTTGGCGCCGGCCCGCGCCTTGCGCAGCTCCCGGGTGGCCGCCGCCGCGGCCTTCAGCGCCTGGTCCACCGCCCGCTCGGTCGCCGCGAACGTCGCCTCCAATGTGTCGCTCACCGTATCTCCCCCTCGGTCGCGGTACGCTGGCGCGCCGCGCGACAGTCGCCCGCTTTGTGTCGGTTTGTCCCCCAAGGTAGTACCGTACCCGGATTCCCAGACTGCTGTGGCGACACGCGCCGGCCGATCCACGATCGCGTTGATCTAGGAGTTGTTCAGGTCGAAATCGGGCAGATCGGGCTGAACAACTCCTAGATCGGCGGAGGTTGGGAGCGGGGTCCTAGGGCGGGGAGCCGTAGGCGGTCAGGAACCGGTCGCGGAAGCCGTCCATCGGCCAGACCGGGGCGGCCGGGTCCGGTCGCAGGCTGGGTGTCCAGCCCCAGCCGGCGATCCGGTCCAGCACCGCCGGGTCCCGGCTGACGATCGAGATCGGCACGTCGTGGCTCGCGCCGGACCCGGTCACCACCGACGCCGGCTGGTGGTCACCGACGATGATCATCACCAGGTCGTCGTCGCCGAACGTCTCCAGGTACGAGACGATCGTGCGCACCGAGTAGGCGATCGCCTTCACGTACGCCGGCCGGGCCCGATCGGGGTCGGTCGCCATCGCCTCCTGCGGATCCGATTCGGACTCCATGCCGTGGAAGATCGACCCGTCGCCGACCGCGTCCCAGTCGACCAGCTGCGGCGGCTGGAACCACGGCAGGTGCCCGGACAGCAGCCCGAGCTCGCCCATCACCGGCTGCTCCGACTCCCCGGACCGGGCCGCCCGCTCGAAGAACGACAGTGTGTACTGGTCCGGGACGTGGTTCCAGGTCAGGCTGGGGCCCTGATACCCCATGTCCTGGTTCATGTAGAAGGCGTCGTAGCCGGCCGCCCGGTAGTCCAGCGGCAGGGTCACGCCCGGGTGCACCCCGACCGTCCGCCAGCCGGCCCGCTGGAAGGCGTGCAGCAACGTCAGCCGGTCACTGCTGGCGAGCGTGTCGTACCGCTGCTGGTTGTCGACCCACAGCCCGGACAGCAACGTGGCGTGCGCCAGCCAGCTGCCGCCGCCGGCGGTCGGCGAGGTGAGGAACCCGCTGCGGGTCGAGAACCCGGCCGCGGTCAGCCGGTGGTCGCCGTCGGCCAGCACGTCGGTCAGCCCGGCCGCGAGCTCCGGGTCGGCGGTCGGATCGACCACGCTCCGCCCGTAGCTCTCGACGAACGCGAGCACCACGTCCTTGCCGCGCAGCGCGGTCAGCAACCGATCGTCCGGCACGTACCGGAACTCGTCGTGGGCCAGCTGGGTGGCGAACACCTCGGCGTCGCGGAGGCTGTCGTAGACCTGCTCGAACCGGCCGGCGTTGTGGGCGGCGAGCGGGACGCCGGGGACGATCTGGACGCCGGCCAGCGCGAACGCGACCCAGCCGGCGGCGAGCACCCCGACCACCCCGGCCGCCCGGGTCCGCCAGCGCACCAGCAACGGGGTCACCCGCAGCAGTGCCAGCGGCATCAGCACCAGCACCGCCACCGCCAGCAGCACCGCCGCGGCCGCCAGCAGCCGGGCGAGGGTCTCGCCGTACGAGTCGGCGAGGAACTTCACGGTCGGGCCGAACATCGGCCAGTCCAGCACCAGGTCGAACGGCCGGTCCAGCACCCCGAAGAACCCGATGTCGATCGTCTTCACGATCAACAGCGCCCCGATCACGATGCCGAGCAGCACCGCCGCCAGCCGGCGCCAGCGGTTCGCCGGCAGCGCCAGCAGCAGTCCGGCGGCGATCAGCCCCTCGGCCGGGATCCGCAGGAACGCCGCCGGCGTGAGCTGGCTCGGCTGGTTCGGCACTACCAGCGCGAACAGCAGCAGCGCCGCGGCCAGCCCGGTCAGTACCCGGGCGGCGACCCGCCGTACCCGGGCCCGGCGACCGGGCTCGGCCGGCTCGGTCGTCTCCGTCGCCTCGGTCACGCCCGGTGCTTCCGCCGGCTCCGCCCCCGACGGCTCGACGAGATCGTCTACGGCCACCGGACCTCCGTTACCGTGTCGGGGTGAGCAGTGTTGTCGAGGCGCTCCTGGCCGACCCGGCGATGGCGTCGCTGCACCGCTCGCTCCAGGTCTACTACGGCGACCCGGCTCGCGACGCGGCGATGGACGCGCTCCACGCCCGGTTCGTCACCGCCGGCTCGGTCGCCTTCGACATCGGCTCGCACGTCGGCGACCGGATCGGCAGCTTCCGCCGGCTCGGCGCCCGGGTGGTGGCGCTGGAGCCGCAGCCGCTGTGCGTCACCGCCATCCGTCGCCTCTACGGCGACGACGACGCGGTCACGCTGGTGCCGGCGGCGTGCGCGGCGACGCCGGGGACGGTCACGATTCACCTCAACTCGGCCAACCCTACCGTCTCCACGGTCTCCCCCGAGTTCATCCGGGCGGCCGACGGGGCGGCCGGCTGGGAGGGCGAGCGCTGGGACGACACGGTGGAGGTGCCGGCCGTCACGCTCGACGAGCTGATCGCCACGCACGGCGTACCGGCCTTCACCAAGATCGACGTGGAGGGGTACGAGGATGCGGTGCTGGCCGGCCTGAGCCGGCCGCTGCCGGCGCTGTCGTTCGAGTTCACCACGATCGCCCGGCCGGTGGCGCTGCGCTGCCTCGACCGGCTGGCCGCGCTCGGTGAGTACGGCTTCGACCTCACCCTCACCGAGGGGGGACCGATGATGTTCGGCCGGTGGGTCGGTGCGGCGGAGCTGGCGGACTATCTGACCGGGCTGCCGCACTCGGCGAACGCGGGCGACATCTTCGGCCGGCTGGTCCCAGCCGAGCCACGGTAGCCGCCGCGGGCCGCCGCTGCGGGTGCGACCGACCGGTACCCCGCGTTTGATGGTCCACATCGGTCGGTCGTACCCTTCAATCCCGCTCGAGCACGAGCAGCCGGTACTCGAGCCAGCGCCGCGCCAACCCGGTCTGCAGCGCGGAGCCGCCGACCATGTTCGCCCAGAACGGCAGCTCGACCACCCGCTTCCGGACCCCGGGCAGGATCCGGGTGCCCGCCACCGCGAGCCGGATCAGGTGGTCGCGCGGCCGCCCCAGCCGGAGATATCCGGTGAGGTCCAGGTCCTCCCGCAGCCGTAGCCCGGCCTGCTCGGCCAGGTCGGTGAAGTTGGCCACGCTGTGCAGGCTCCCGATCCGCCAGCCAGCCCGGAACCGCGCCAGGCACCGCTCCCGGGCCGGCAGGCCGCGATCCCGGTCGGTCAGCCAGTCGTCGCAGATGATCAGCCGGCCGCCCGGCTCCAGCCGGGTCGCCAGGATCGGCACCAGCTCCGCCACCGACGGAGAGTGCACAATCGACTCGATCGCGACGATGGCGTGGTACCGGGGCCCGGCCGGCAGCTCGGCGAAGTCACCGCAGATGATGTCGCACTGGGTGGCGACCCCCGCGTTGGCCAACCGCTTCGCACCCAGCTCGGCCTGGACCCGGCTGATCGTGATCCCGGTGACCTGGGCGGTCGTGCCGCGGGCCAGCCGGACCATCGTCGCTCCCACGCCGCAGCCGAGGTCGAGCACCCGCCCGCCGGCCTCGGGCAGGTGGCCCCGCAGCCGCTCGAGCACCAGCCGGTTGACCGTGTCAGCGGCGTCGTCGGCGGTCACCGCGTCCGGTGTCCACACGCCACGGTGGATGGCGCCGGTGCCGGACTCGTTCACCAGCAGGAACCGCCGGGTATTCGAGTCGTAGTAGTCGGCGACGCGGACCACGTGATCGGTGGCGTGGTTCATGGGGGATGGTGAGATCATCGATGCAAGGTATCAAGCGACCCGCTGCAGATCCCCCTGCCGAAGCGGTTTCGGCCTGGTCAGCCAGAGCCAGCCGATGTCCCGACCAAATGCGACGGTGAGCATCGCCAGCGACACGCCGACCGCCACGGCGGCCAACGGCACCGGCAGCACCCCGGCGCTCACCACTACCAGCACGATCCCCTGGGTGGCCGCCACCACCTTGCGCCAGCGCTTCGGCGCCAGGTAGCCGCGCAGCCACGGCAAGCCGAACCCGGCCAGCCAGAACGCGTACCGGTACAGGCCGATCGCCACCACCCACCAGCCGAGCGTGAGCGCCACGAAGACGCTGAGCACCATCACCAGCACCGAGTCGACCTCCATGTCGAACCGGGCCCCCAGCGGCGAGGCGGTGCCGGTGCGCCGGGCCACCTGCCCGTCGACCGCGTCCATCGCCAGCGCCACCGCGGCGAGCGCGACCAGCGCCGCCAGCGGCGTGTCCGCCCCGGCCAGGGTGTCGGCGACCAGCGCCAGCACCCCGCCGGTGAGCACCGCCCGGGTGAGGGTCACCGTGTCGGCCGGTCCCCAGCGCACCCCCGGCTGCTGCAGGGCGCGGCTGAGCAGGATCCACAGGCCGACCGCGTAGCCGAGCCCCACCAGCCCGCCGACCGCGCCCAGCCCGACACTGCTCGCCAGCGCCGCCAGCAACCCGAACTGGCCGATCAGCCCCACCGTCGGCGGATGGACCGACCCGACCGTCTCATCCCTCACGCTGATTGTCACTGCCCCTCCGTAGGCCGTACCCAACACCGCGGTCGCGTATCGTTGCGCACCCCACATGGGTACGGGAAACTCGCATGATCGGATCAGTACCGGCGGAAGGAGTCCGATGTCGCAGCGGGCGCGCGCGTTCTGGGTCCGCTCCCCCGGCATCGGCGAGATCCGGCCGGTACCGCTCCCACCCCGGGGCGCCGACCAGGTGCTGGTCCGGACCCGGTACTCGGGGGTCAGCCGGGGCACCGAGACGCTGGTGTTCCGGGGCGGCGTCCCGCCCAGCCAGTACGCATCGATGCGCGCGCCGTTCCAGGAAGGTGACTTCCCGGCTCCGGTGAAGTACGGCTACCTCAACGTCGGCGTGGTCGAGGAAGGCCCGGCCGAGCTGGCCGGCCGTACCGTCTTCTGTCTCTATCCACATCAGACCCGGTACGTGGTGCCGGCGGAGGCGGTGGTGCCGGTGCCCGACGGTGTGCCGGCGGCCCGGGCGGTGCTCGCCGGCACGGTCGAGACCGCGGTGAACGCGCTGTGGGACGCCGCCCCGCTGATCGGCGACCGGATCGCGGTGGTCGGGGCCGGGATGGTCGGCTGTGCGATCGCCGGCGTGCTGGCCCGGTTCCCCACCGGCCGGCTGCAGCTGGTCGACGTGGACCCGAGCCGGGCGGCGGTCGCCGCCGCGCTGGGGGTCGAGTTCGCCCCACCCGGGCAGGCCGCGACCGATTGCGACCTCGTCTTCCATGCCAGCGCCTCCTCCGACGGGCTCACGCGGTCGTTGGACCTGCTCGCGCCGGAGGGAACGGTGATCGAGCTCAGCTGGTATGGAGACCGCCTAGTCAGCGTACCGCTGGGCGAGGCCTTCCACTCCCGGCGACTGAGCATCCGCAGCAGCCAGGTGGGCGCAATCACACCCGCCCGGCGGGACCGGCGCAGCTACGCTGACCGGCTGAACCTGGCGCTGGCGCTGCTGCGCGAGCCGGCCTTCGACGCGCTGATCACCGGCGAGTGTGACTTCGACGACCTGCCCGGGGTGATGGCCGCGCTCGCCGCCGGCGAGCTGCCGGCGCTGTGCCACCGGGTCCGTTATCCCGAGGAGGAGCCGTAGTGTTCAGCGTCACGGTCCGAGACCACCTGATGATCGCGCACAGCTTCCGGGGCGAGGTGTTCGGCCCGGCGCAGCGGCTGCACGGGGCGACGTTCGTGGTGGACGCCACCTTCCGCCGGGCCGAGCTGGACCCGGACGGGATCGTGGTGGACATCGGCAAGGCCGCCGGCCAGCTGGCCGAGGTGGTGGACGAGCTGAACTACCGCAACCTCGACGAGGAGCCGGCGTTCGCCGGCGTCAACACCACCACCGAGGTGCTGGCCAAGACGATCGCCGACCGGCTCGCCGACCGGGTGCACGCCGGCCAGCTCGGCGAGTCCGCCCGGGACCTGGCCGGGATCACCGTCACCCTGCACGAGTCGCACATCGCCTGGGCGAGCTACGAACGCGACCTGTGAAGACTGTCCACGTCGTACTACCGGGGCGGGTGGTCGAGGCGGCCGTGCCCAGCGGCGGCGACGCCTACGACCGGCGGATCTGCGACGGGCTCGCGGCGGCCGGCTGGTCGGTCCGGGAGCTGGTGATCCCGGGCGACTGGCCGCGGCCCGGGCCGGCCGGGGTGGCGGCGCTGGCGGCCGGGATCGCCGAGTGCCCCGACGGCGCCGTGGTGCTCGTCGACGGGCTGGTCGCCGGCGCCGCGCCGGAGGTGCTGGTCCCGGCCGCCGACCGGCTCCGGCTGGTGGTGATAGTGCACCTGCCGCTCGCCGACGAGACCGGGCTGGCGCCGGCGGCGGCCGACGAGCTGGCGGCCCGGGAGCGGCGGACCCTGCACGCGGCCGCCGCGGTGGTGGTGACCAGCGGCTGGAGCGCCCGGCGGCTGGTCGAGCTGCACGACCTGCCGGCCGATCGGGTGCACGTCGCCCACCCCGGCGTCGACCCGGCCCCGCTCGCCCCGGGCACCGACGGCGCCTCCGGGCTGCTCTGCGTCGCCGCGGTCACCCCGCTCAAGGCACAGGACCTCCTGGTCACCGCGCTGGCCAGGGTGGCGGACCTACCGTGGCGCTGCCGGTGCGTCGGCGACCTGGACCGGGTCCCGGACTACGCCGCGCGGGTCCGGGAGCTGGTCCGGCAGCACCGGCTCACCGACCGGATCGAGCTGGCCGGTCCCCGTACCGGTGCCGAGCTGGCGGCCGACTATGCCGCCGCCGACCTGGTGCTGCTGGTCTCGCACGCCGAGTCGTACGGGATGGTGCTCACCGAAGCGCTGGCCCGCGGCATCCCGGTGCTGGCCACCGACGTGGGCGGCGTGCCGGAGGCGGTCGGCCGAACGCCCGACGGTAGCCTGCCTGGGATGCTGATCCCACCGGGCGACCCGGCGGCGCTCGCCGCGGCCCTGCGCCGCTGGCTGGCGCGGGGCGAGACGCGGCGGCAGCTGCGCGACGCGGCTCGCGCCCGCCGGGCAACCCTCACCGGCTGGCAAGCCACCGTCGCGACGGTCGCCGGTGTGCTGGAGGTGTCATGAGCCTGTCGATGTCCGAGTGGCTGGCGATGCGGGAGGCCGCCGACGCCGCCGCCCGCGCCCGCGAGCTGCTCGGCCCGGTGCGCCGGGCGCTGCCGGCCGGGCCGGACCGGCGCGGGCCGCTGGTGATCCACGACCTCGGCTGCGGCACCGGCGCGATGGGCCGCTGGCTCGCCGGCCAGCTGCCCGGACCGCAGCACTGGGTGCTCTACGACCGGGACGCCGAGCTGCTCAAGCTCGCCGCCGACCGGGCCGAGCCGGCGGCCGGGGACGGCACCGCGGTCACCGTCGAGCCGCGGCTGCGCGAGCTCACCACCCTCACCGCGGCCGACCTGGCCGGGGCCGCGCTGGTCACCGCCTCCGCGCTGCTGGACATGCTCACCCGCGACGGGATGGACCGGATCGCGGCCGCCTGCGTCGGCGCCGGCTGCCCGGCGCTGCTCGCGCTGTCGGTGGAGGGCCGAGTGCTGCTCGACCCGGCCGACCCGCTCGATGCCGAGTTCGAGGCCGCGTTCAACGACCACCAGCGGCGCGACACCGGTGGCGGCCGGCGGCTGCTCGGCCCGGACGCGCCGGAGTACGCGGTGGCCGCGTTCACCCGGCTCGGGGCGCGGGTGACGGCGCGGCCCAGCCCGTGGCGGCTCGGGCCGGGCCACGCCGAGCTGATCGGCGAGTGGCTGCGGGGCTGGGTCGGCGCCGCCTGCGAGCACCGGCCGGCGCTCGCCGGCCCAGCCGACGGCTACCTGCGGCGCCGGCTCGCCGAAGCGGCCGCCGGCCGGCTGCGGGTCGAGGTCGGTCATTGTGACCTGTTTGTCGAAACCGCCGGTGAACCATCCCCCGCTCGTGATACGTAGACCTCAGCGATGCTCAGCTACGCCGATCCGCCAGCGCCACCTGCCCTGGTCCGGCCCGCCGTCCGGCGCGCCGTCTGGGCATGGGCCAAGCTGCTCGCCGGCGTGGCGATCCTGGCGGTGCTCGCCTGGCGGGTGGGCACCGGCGGGTTCCTCGCCGCGTTCCGGGTGATCGACGCCGGCACGCTGCTCGCCGCGTGCGCGATCGGGCTGCTCACGACCGTGCTCAGCGCCTGGCGGTGGTGCCTGGTCGCGCGCGGGCTCGGGATCAAGCTGCCGCTGGCGACCGCGACCGCCGACTACTACCGGGCGCAGTTCCTCAACGTGGCGCTGCCCGGCGGCATCCTCGGCGACGTGCACCGGGCGGTCCGGCACGGCCGGGACGCCGGCAACCTCGGGCTGGGCGTCCGGGCGGTGGCGCTGGAGCGGTTCGCCGGCCAGCTGGTGGTGGTCGCGATCGCACTCGCCGTGCTGGTGGCGCTGCCCGGCCCCTCGCTCACCGAGTTCCTCGGCGTCCCGCCCGCCGTGCTGCTGGCCGGGCTGGTCGGGGTGGTCGCGGTGGTGGTGCTGGTCACCGGCCGGCTGCGCCGGGCCAGCGTCCGGTGGGCGCGGACGGTCCGCACCACCCTGGTGGCGGTCCGCGACGGGGTGCTCGACCGCCGGATCTGGCCGGGGATCGTCCTCAGCTCCGCCGCGGTGCTCGCCGGCTCGCTCGCGATGTTCCTGCTCGCCGCCCGCGCCGCCGGCGCGACCGCCCCGGTCAGCCAGCTGCTGCCGCTGCTGGTGCTGTCGCTGCTGGCGATGATGCTGCCGGTCAGCGTCGGCGGCTGGGGGCCGCGGGAGGGGGCGTGCGCGTGGGCGTTCGGCGCCGCTGGGCTCGGCGCCAGCCAGGGCCTGACGGTGGCCGTGGTCTACGGGCTATCGATCTTCGTGGCCAGCCTGCCGGGTGCCGCGGTCCTGCTGGTGCGGTTCCTCAAGTCGCGCTGAACCCGGCCGGGCGAGCCGTCAGGCCGCCTGGAACCGGTCCGACAGCGCGTACCGGAGCAGCACCACGTCCCCGAGCTGGCGCACCTCGGCGAGCTCAGCCCGCCGGTCCGGCCCCCACGGGAAGCCGCCGTCGTGGACGAACCGCGGCGCCCGCGAGTCGCCGACGAAGAACGGGGCGATCACCAGCTGCAGCTCATCGGCGATGCCAGCGGTGAGGAACTGGGTGTGGATCGTGCCGCCGCCCTCGACCATCAGCCGGTCCACGCCGCGCGAGCGCAGGTCGGTCACCAGCCGGTGCAGGTCAACCGGGTCGCCGGCGTCCACCACGGTCGCCACGTGGCCGAGCCGGGCGCGGGCCGCGGCCACCGCCCGGGTGGCGCAGTAGACCACCTTCTCCACGTCGCCGGTGGCGAAGAACGGGGCGGCCGGGTCGAGGTCGCCGCAGCGGGTGACGGTGACCTTCATCGGCGAGGCCGGCAGCCCGCGGGCCAGCCGCTCGCTGCGCCGCGCCGGTGAGCGGATCAGCAGCCGGGGATTGTCCCGGCGGATCGTCCGGGCACCGACCAGGATCGCGTCGTACCCGGCCCGGACCGCGTCGACCCGGTCGAAGTCGGCCGGATTGGAGAGCAACAGCCGCCGCTCGGTCGCGTCGTCCAGGTAGCCGTCGATCGACATGCTGCAGCTCAGCAGGGTGTACGGCGGCTGCCCGACCGGCTGGCGCTGGCGGTTACGGTCAGTGGAGGCGAGCACAGTCATCAGGATCGCTCCGATCGGCCGTTCAGCGGCAGGTCCAGGGTATGGCCGGCGCGTCGCACCTTCGTCATCAGGTAGCGCAGGTTGGCCTCGGACAGGTGCACGGCGGTGTTCACCTGCTCGGTCACCTCGACCCCGAGCTCGCTGAGCTGTCTGGCCTTGTCCGGGTTGTTGGTGAGCAGCGCGACCCGGTCCGCCCCGAGTGCGAGCAGCATCTCCGCCGCCACCGTGTAGTCCCGTTCGTCCTCGCCATGCCCGAGTGCGACGTTCGCCTCGTAGGTGTCGAGACCAGCATCCTGCAACGCGTAGGCGTCAAGCTTCGCGTACAGCCCGATCCCCCGACCCTCCTGCCGCAGGTAGAGCAGGAACCCGCCGACCTCGGCGATCCGCTCCACCGCCTCCCGCAGCTGCGGGCCGCAGTCGCACCGCTGGCTGCCGAACACGTCCCCGGTGAGGCACTCGCTGTGCGGCCTGACCAGCGGCGCCGGCCCGCCAGCGGCGGCGCGTTCGAGCGCGTCCCGCCATTGGCCTAAGCCGAAGGCCAGGTGTTCGCCGCCGTCGGTGAGCCCGTCGAAGGTGAAGACGCGCGCGGTTGTTGCGTACCCGTCCATGAACCGGAGCGGCACCGACACCTCCATCCGTACCTTCGTCGGCACACCTGGTTCGAGATCGGGCGCGGCGCTGAGCGCCGCCGCGTTTGACACCTCCGGCAGGATCTTGGACATCGCTCTCCTCGCAGTCGACTGCCTTTACCAGGCCGGTACGGACCTCCCGAGCCGGGGGCTCACCGGTACCCAGCCGGCAACGGTTCGAACTCGGCTGCTCGTACCTTGATTGTATTGACGGTCATGGTTGAGTTCGGCTACTCGGCTGAAAACCGTTCAATTGTGCCTGAGATTCGCAGGACCGACCAGATTTCTCGCGACCGACCGTCGTCTGAGGGTGGCGGTGGGTGACGCGACGGGCTGACCGGCGGTCGGCGGCGGGCACCGGCGGCCCGCCTTGCCGGCCGCTCTGCTGGCAGCAGATTCGCTTGGTCCGGCCCGATCAGGCTGGCAATCATCGAGGCATGCAGTACGCAGCACCAGGTTCCACATTCGCCGGGACGCTCGACGACCAGCTCGCCGCCCGGCTGCTCCAGCAACGGATTATCGTGCTCGGCACCGAGGTCGACGACCAGGTCGCGAACCGGTTGTGCGCACAGCTGTTGCTACTGTCCGCAGAGGACCCGCGGACCGACATCAGCCTCTACATCAACTCCCCGGGCGGCTCGGTCAGCGCCGGGCTGGCGATCTACGACACGATGCGGCTGATTCCCAACGATGTCAGCACGTTGGCGATGGGGCTGGCCGCGAGCATGGGCCAGTTCCTGCTGTGCGCCGGCACGCCGGGCAAGCGCTACAGCCTGCCGCACGCGCAGGTGCTGATGCACCAGGGATCGGCCGGGTTCGGCGGCACCGCCGCCGACGTGGAGATCTACGCCGAGCAGCTGGCGCGCACCAGCGACCTGATGACCCGGCTGACCGCCAAGCACACCGGGCAGCCGGTGGAGGTGATCGAGCGGGACAGCCAGCGGGACCGCTGGTTCAGCGCCGAGGAGGCGCTGGCGTACGGGTTCATCGACCGGATCCTGGAGACGGTCAACGATGTCCGGCCGGCGATGGCCGAGCGGCAGCTGGCGGGGGTGTGAGATGGGGCAGTACACGATCCCTACGGTGATCGAGCGGACGCCGAACGGCGAGCGGGCGTACGACATCTACTCCCGGCTGCTACAGGACCGGATCATCTTCATCGGCACCGAAATCGACGACGGGGTCGCCAACGTGGTGATGGCGCAGCTGCTGCATCTGGAGTACACCAGCCCGGACCTCGACATCGGGCTCTACATCAACTCGCCGGGCGGCAGCTTCAGCGCGCTCACCGCGATCTACGACACCATGCAGTACGTCCGGCCGGACATCGCGACCATCTGCATGGGACAGGCCGCGTCCGCGGCGGCGGTGCTGCTGGCCGCCGGCACGCCGGGCAAGCGGCAGGTGCTGCCGCACGCGAAGGTGGTGCTGCACCAGCCGTCCAGTCAGGCCCGGGGCACGCTGCCGGACCTGGCGGTCCAGGCGAAGGAGGTCCGCAAGGTGCGGGCCGAGTTCGAGGAGCTCCTGAGCCGCCACACCGGTCACCCGACCGCCAAGATCCGGAATGACATCGACCGGACCCGGACCTTCGACGCTCGCGAGGCGGTGGAGTACGGGTTGGCGGACTCGATCATCCGCAGCCGGAAGCAGCAACCGCTGCCGCCGGTGCGAGAGCTGGTCACCGCGAGCTGACCGGTCGCCGACCCCGGTCAGGCGGCGCTGCTCGGGAGGGCCCTTGATCAGGCGGCCGGCCGCAGCTCGACCACCACGCCGCGGTGGCTGCGATCCGTGCCGACGAGCCGCAGGTCCGGGCCGTCCAGCCGGACCGCCACGCCGCCGAGCCGGAGGTCTGCCCGGTGGTGGCCCGCCCGGTCGTGGCGGATGCCGGACCGGCCGGCCCGGCGGTAGCGGCCGTGCCTGGCTTCAAGCCCACGCCGACCGCCGGACCGCCGGCGGGCCCGGTAGGCGGCGAGCGGGATCACCGGTGCCACCGACACCTGCGGAGTGCTGCGGTTGTGCAGCTCGCGGCGGACCTCGGTGAGCAGGTCGGAGAGGGTGATCCGCAGCCCGGCGCAGACCGCGGCGAGCACCTCGGAGGAAGCCTCCTTACGCCCGCGCTCTACCTCGGACAGGTACGGCATCGAGACTCGGGAGGCCTGGGCGACCTCTGCCAGCGTGCGGCCCTGGCGCTGCCTGGTCCGGCGCAGCACGTCGCCGACGACCGTCCGCAGCAGTGGCGCCGGCCGGGTCCGGGTGCTTTCCCGGACGCCGTCCCGGATCCGTTCTCGGGTTTGCCCCGCGGGTTCGGCCATGCTTCACGATAACCAGCGGGCCGCTGGCGGGCGGACTCGTTTCGCGAGCGGCGAAATCGGCGGTTGGTGGGTGGGCCTCCCCGCGACCGGTAAGTCAATCGGCGAGCACCAGGTGGTTCGGGGCCTCGTCCAGGATCGCGCCGGCCAGCCGGTGCAGGAAGCGCGCCAGTCGCGGGATCTCCCCCTGGTATCCCTGTGCCACCAGCTCCATCTGGATCAGGACGTTGTGATCGTAGACCGCGTAGTGGATGAACAGCGCCTGGATCGGCTCCAGGTCAGCCCGGCCGTCCGGTCCCAGGTCTCTGATATACCGATTGAAGGTCCCTCGCTGCCACCAGCCATGCGCGGGTGAGATCATCACGTTCGGCGCATCATCGGCGAACGACCGGGCGGCAAGGTGTTGTTTCCGCTCCGCCTCGGCGGGGTCGCGGTAGACATCGAAAAGGACCATGCCAATGACCTGCAAGTGTTGCAGGTGAGTGGCGAAGGCATCGTCAACGGCGTCGGCGTTGAGAAGGCATTGCAGGCGCGAACGGACTCGGTTGGTGTCGCGGTTGCCGGTTGGGTCGTCCAGCGGCGCCAGCCCGAACCGGGCGTAGATCTCGGCTAATGGCATCCGTTCACATGTCTCACGGTCGACTGGTAGGTAGCGTGGCCCAGGGTCGGGGGTGGGCGTCGGCGTTGGTTGCGGCGCACCGTGACAGGCGCTGGAGACGACCAGCGCAATCAGCGTCGTAGCGACCAGCAGCCAGCGAACCGCCATTCTGGATGCCATCGCTCAGCCGCCCGGGAGCCAGAACGTCTCGGCTGCAACACCGTCGAGCAATGTGAGGTCGGAGTACGTGGCAGCAACCCGAGGCAGCTCATTGTGGCCGGCGGCGTAGAGGCGGTAGCAACGCACACCGAGCGTCGTACCGGACCCTGCGTCACCCAGCGCTGGATCTCTACCTGCGTATTCGGGCCGCCAGCCTGGCGCCAAGGGATCATTGTCGGGCATGGTAGGTCTCGCTAACGGCAATTGCCGCCATCTGCAGATCGTAGGTGCCGATTTCGCTCGATCACAATAGGTCAACGGAAAGTGACCGATAACGGTCGACTGACCACAGAAATCCAGACGGAACTCGGGCTACGGTCGATGTTCGGTCGACCTTCATTGAAGATCATTGCTCCCACCACCCTTGAGAAGCCGTTGACAGCCGCAACCTAGCGACCATAGAGCGGTAGACACGGCACCGCTCAGCCTCAATCCACCAGCTTGATTGATGGCCGCTGATTGGTAAAGGGGCCGGATCGCGGGGCTCGATCTTGTGGTGGTGGGTGGATGCCCCGATGTCCGGAGTGGCTTGTGGTTGGCTCCGGTTGGGGTGGCGGTATCGGGTTGTGGGTGTGGCCGTCGGCGCCTGGTGGTGTGTCGGGGTGTGCTGGCCGCTGGTCAGGCGGGTGTGGTGTGGACGGCGGTGAACAGCTGCTGCCAGGCGGGTTGCCAGGGCCAGTCGACCGGTAGGTGAAGGATGATCTTTCGGGCGCGGCGGGCGATCCGGGCGGCGATGCAGATCAGCTGAGCGCGGATGGTTGGTCGGGCGCGGGCATGCGCGGCGCTGGCCAGGGTGCCGGCGGCGCGGGTGAGGTTGTGGGCCCGCCCGGCCAGGCTCAGCCAGGCGGCGTTGGCGGCGAAGTCCCCCGAGGGCAGGTGGGCTAGCGGCCCGTCGATCAGCTCCCCCAGGGTCTGTTCCTTGCTCGTCCTCGTCCCAGACCGCGTTTCGGTAGCTGATATCGGTCCAGGCATCGTCGGTGATGGCCGCGATCGCCAAGCGGATCGCCGCGGTGACCGGCACGGTGATCGAGAACCGCACCTCGTGCCGGCGGCAAGCCGAGACCAGCTTGGCGGCGTAGAACGCCGAGTCGGCCCGCAACAGGATCTGCCCGACCGCGCCGATCGCCTTCGCAGTGCCGATCGCCTCGACGGCCAGGCTGACCGCCCCACGTGACGAGCCCGCCCTGCCGGCTCGTAGCCGGGTCGCGGCAACCACCGGGGCGGCCCGCGGAGTGGAGATGGTGGCGATCAGCGGGCTGCAGCCGCGGCGCAGGATCTGGTAGCCGCCGACCTTGGCGCGGCCGAAGCTGGTGCCCTGCTTGGCCTTGCCATAGCAGGGCCGCAGCAGTGAGTCGATGTCGATGGAGGGAGGCACCTCTCTACATGCGACACTCGCCATTCTCAACCGTTAGCCGGTGGATCTAGCCTCAGTAAGCGGCTGGCTAAAAGTCAACAAGTGTCCATCGGGTGTTCGTACGTTGAAGTCGCGCATCCCGTAAGGCCGATCAGCCAGTGGCTCGACGATGTCGGCGCCGCGGGCGCGCAACTCGTCGTGGCAGGAATCGACGTCGTCGACGACAACCGCCACCCTGGCCGGGCCAACGCTGCTTTCGGCGTACAGGTGGAACTCGGCGGTGTCGCGGATCACGGCCGCATAGGTAGGTGGGGTCTCCCAAGTGAATATGGTGTCGAACCCGAGCACGTCCGTGAAGTACGACCGCGCTGCCTCCACATCTCGGCACGGCAGCACGGGAACCGCCACCCGCATGACCATTCCGTCACCTTACCAACCCCGCCTAGCTGCTGCGATGCGTACGGTGGGCAAGTCGCACCAACCTCGGGCTCGTGAGCTTTGACATGCTCGTTCAACGGTTCAGCAACGGCGACGCTGCACCGATGGCGGCCGAGGTGTTCTGGTGTTCGGACCTCACGTCGAGCGGCCCGAGCCGGAGCTCGACCTCTGGCGGGCGCGGGTCGCAGATAGTGGGAGGCAGACATCTATGCCGGCGTGGCCGGGCCGTCGCTCGACAGCCTGATGATCAGCCGCTTCTCCACGGGCACCGTCCTTGAACTACTGGTGGAGTTCGTCCGCCGGGCCGGGGCGGTGATCATGCCGCCTGGTTGTCCAACACTGCTGATCGACGAGAAGCCGGCTAGGGAGCTTCCGGAGGAGCTGCGGGCCGACGTCGCGGTGGTCTCGTCCGGCTCCGACATCGAGGCGATACTGCGATCCTGCTAACCGAGGTGCGGGGTCTCGCTGCCCGCCAGGTAGTGCGCGGTCCGCATCCACATCGATCTGTCCATCGGCAGTGACGCCACGTCCGCTGGCGCAACCCAACGGACCTCCCGTGACTCAAGCTCGTTGAAGATTCCCTGCGCGGTAGCGCCGGATAGCGCATAGACATCCCCGTCGTTGGATTCGGCAGCGGTAGCGGCGATCGCGAGACCGGCAGCCACCGACTCCATAGCGACGCCCCACAGGCTGCCGCCCGAGAGGAGAGCTCCGAGCACAGCAGCTCCGGCGCCCAGCAGCGTGAAGGCCGTCCCGGCGCCGTCGTCGGACGACTCGAGGCGGCGTAGCGTGAGCTGCCTGCGCAGCCGCTCGGCGGTGTAATGGACGGCGTTCATGAGACTGTGCTGGGCCGACTCGACGATCGCCTTGACGCCGACCAGTCCGCCTGCGAGCGCCGCGACGAACGTTTGCTGGTTGGCCAGCAGGTCTGGGAACCGCTCGTAGACGTAGGTTCTGAAGTTGGTCGCGGCATCGCCCTCCCAATCGTCGATGCTGCCGCCGAGGTTCCCTAGGTTGTCATCGATACGCTGGGAGAGCGTGGCGTGGACTCGCTGGAGCTGGGTGACCGTGCCGTCGAGCGAGTCCGTGACGAGGTCGGTCACCGGTGCCACCCGTTGCCTCAGGATTTCGACATTGCAGAAGGCCCAGCCTTCTGCCCCCGCGGCAAGCCATTCGAGATGGGACAGCACCGCCGGCACGTTACCGCTCGCTGTGAGCGATCCTGGCTCTCTCAAGATCCAGAAGTTGCGAGTGAACGGCTCGGTCTCTCCCAATGAAACCTCGATGAGGGCCGCGTCCGGCTCGGGCGCCGGCAGGTTGGCGTTGCCGAAACCCGGCATCGGGACGCTGACCTCAGCGAGGTATTCGAGGCTGGTGTCGATGCAGTACAGCTCGCGCAGCCAGCGCTCTACATCGGATAGCTTCTGGTAAAACGCTTGCCGGTCATAGACCGGCTCAGCGCCAAGCGCGGGCACCTCGAACGTCTTCCGCAGCGGCCGGTCGACGGCGTTCACCCTTACCGTGAGATCGGAGTAGGCCGCCGCGGCCTTGGGCAGCTCGTTTCGACCGGCGGCGTAAAGATCGAAACAGTGCACGCCGAGGAGGAGCCCGGATCCTACGTCGCCCAGCGACGGATCCTCACCCTCGTATTCGGGTCGCCAGCCGGGCGCCAGCGGATCATCGTCAGGCATAGCTGATTCACGTCCTACGATATGGCCACCGCCTCAGAATCGTAGGCGCCAATTTCGCTCGATCACAATGGGTCAGTGGGAAATGACCGATAACGGTCGGACAGGCACGGATATTCTGGCCACACCCGGCCCACGGTCGATATTCGGTCGACCTTCAATTGAGGGTCACTATCGTCGCGACCCGGAGAGCCATTGACAGTCATGACTCGACGACCATAGTGTGACGCGTACAGCACATCTGACCTCGGGAGTCTTCGATGTCTCGTACGCGCGTGGGGGCGGCGCTCGCCGCGGTCACCCTCGTCCTCTCGGCCAGCCTGACGACCGCTGTCCCCCGCGCGCAGGCCGCGCCGGTGACCGTGCCGGTCGGCGAGCAGTTCACCGACAACCGCGGCGCCGTGATCCACGCGCACGGCGGCGGCATCATCAAGGTCGGCGAATTCTACTACTGGTTCGGCGAGAACCGGCACCCTAACAACCAGTTCCGGGCGGTGTCGGTCTGGCGCTCCACCGACCTGCGCAACTGGGAGTTCCGCAACGACGCGCTGACCCAGGCCAGCCACCCCGAGCTCCAGGTCTCGAACATCGAGCGGCCGAAGGTCATCTTCAACCGGTCCACCGGTCAGTACGTCATGTGGATGCACAAGGAGAACGGCAGCGACTACAGCGAGGCCAGGGCGGCGGTCGCGGTTTCGAACACGGTCGACGGCGACTACACGTACCTCGGCAGCTTCCGGCCGTTCGGCCAGCACATGTCGCGCGACATTACGGCGTTCGTCGACGACGACGGCACCGGTTACCTGATCTCCGCCGCGCGGGAGAACTTCGACCTGCACATCTACCGACTCACCCCGGACTACACCAACGTCGCGGCGCTGGTGGCGAACCCGTGGCCGGGCGGGCACCGGGAGGCACCGGCGCTGTTCAAGCGCAACGGCGTCTACTTCATGCTGACCTCCGGCGCCACCGGCTGGTCGCCGAACCAGGCCCAGTACGCCACCGCCACCAACATCGCCGGCCCATGGAGCTCGATGCGGAACGTCGCCGACGGCACCACGTTCGGTTCGCAGCCCGCGT
Organism: Natronosporangium sp.; assembly: GCA_036564175.1. GTDB lineage: Bacteria > Actinomycetota > Actinomycetes > Mycobacteriales > Micromonosporaceae > Natronosporangium. Next base: position 97,744 of record DATCKZ010000012.1, on the reverse strand, counting down.
TCGTTCTGCCGATCCAGGGTACGCAGACCACGTCGTACCTCTACCTCGGTGATCGATGGGCCGGCGCCTGGGGCGGGCCGGTGTCGGATTCGCGGTACGTATGGCTGCCGATCGCCTTCCCCTCGTCGACCTCGATGAGCATGTCCTACGCTCGCGAACTCACCATCGACACGGTCACCGGGCAGGTCTCGACGGTGGGCACCGGGTACCACCGGATCGTGGTCCGGCACTCCGGCATGAGCCTCGACGTGGCGAACAACGCCACCGGCAACAACGCCGCGGTGGTGCAGTATCCCTGGAACGGCGGCGACAACCAGCAGTGGCGGGTGCAGTCGATCGGCAACGGTTACTACCAGATCGTCGCCCGCCACAGTGGCCGGTGCCTGGACGTCACCAGCGCCAGCACCGCCGACGGGGCGTCAGTCATCCAGTACACCTGCGGCTCCGGGCACAACCAGCAGTGGCAGCTGATCGACGCCGGCGGCGGGTACGTGCGAGCGGTGGCCCGGCACTCCGGCAAATGCCTCGACCTGCCCTCGTCGTCGCAGACGCAGTTCGTCCAGTTCAAGCAGTACCCGTGTAACGGCGGCCAGAACCAGCAGTTCCAGCTGCTCCCCCTGTGACCCGGCCGGATCGGGCGCTAGGGCGAAGCGGCCGGTAGTGGTCGAACGCCATCTCCAGCACGCCTTCGCCGCGGGTGAGCGCCGGCAACCGCTGCTGCAGCCGGTACGCCCGGGCCGCCGGCACCTCGCCCACCACCGTGCACACCGAGCCCCGGACCGCGGTCGCGTGGGCGATCGCGTCCAGCTTTGCCAACGCGGGCAACACGGCACCGAGCGTGTCAGCCGGGAGCTCGAGGTGGAACCGGTGGATCGGCTCGTGCACCACCGTGCCAGCCTGCCGCAGCGCCGCGCCGACCACCAGCGGCGTCAGCTTGCGGAAGTCGGCGGCGGTGCTGCGCGGGCCGCGCAGTGACGGCGGGCCATCCATGACACTGTATCCGCATCGGAACATCGTCACCAGACAGTCGGTCACCTGCCAACCGGACAGGCCGACCTGCAGCGCATCGCGGACATACTCGGACATCGCCGCCCGGAAGCTGTCCAGGTCTTTGTAGACATACAGCGGTACGGTCCGGGGGTCGATCGCCAACCGGAAGGTGACCCGGGTTCCCGGCGCCGCCGGCTCGATCCGCAGCCCGATCGTCGCCTGGTAGGGATTCGACTCGGTGTTGAGGTACGCCACCGCCTCACGGGTGCCCGCCGGCCGTTCGATGCAGATGGTCGTCGTCTCCCGGAAGTGGACCCCGATCCCGTACTCGTCGGCGAGCGTCGCCTGGATGACCTCCTTCTGCACCTCGCCATAGAGCGACACCGACAGCTCCTGACCCGCCTCGTCCTGCCGTACGTTGATGAGCGGGTCCTGCTCGGCGAGCTGGGTGAGCGCGTCCCGCAGCGCCCGCTTGTCCGCCGGCCGGTCCGGCACCACCACCGTCGCCAGGGTCGGCGGCTGGAAGTACCGCTCGTCGACGGTGGCGGCCGCGGTGCCGAGCGAGTCGCCGATCCGTACCCCGGCCAGTCCCCAGAGCTTGCCGATCTGGCCGGCGCCAACCGCCGGCCGGGGCACTGCCTTGCCGTGCTCGAAGACCCGGATCGCGGTCACCTTGTCCTCGCCGTTGACCCGGTCCCGGACCCGGATCGTGCCGCTGAACATCCGGACGTACGCCACCTTCTCGCCGGCCACGCCACGCTCCACCTTGAACACTCGACCGGCCGGCGGCGCCGAAGCGTCAGTGCAAGCGGCCGGCAGCAGCTCCCGGATCGCAGCCATCAGCTCGACCACCCCGGCGCCGGTGACCGCCGAGCCGAACAGCACCGGGTAGACCAACCCGGCGGCGGTCTGCCGGGCCAGCGCCGTTCGCAGTCGCTCCGGCGGGAGCGCGCCCGGCCCGCCGTCGACGTAGGCGGCGAGCAGTGCGTCGTCGTGCTCGGCAAGCAACTCCACCAGCCGGGCGGTGAACGCCGGATCGTCACTCGAAAATGGACGATACTGGGCGGCCCTGGTGCCGAGCCCGGTGGCGGAGCCGAGCGCGATCGCCGCCGGTGTCAACCGGTCCGCGATCTGGCGCAGCACCCGCTGGTCATCCGCGCCAAGGCGGTCAATCTTGTTGACGAACAGCAGGGTCGGGATGGACAGCCGGCGAAGCGTACGCATCAGGATGTGGGTCTGTGCCTGCACACCCTCGACGGCCGAGATGACGAGCACGGCGCCGTCGAGCACGCCGAGCACCCGCTCGACCTCGGCGATGAAGTCGGGGTGACCGGGAGTGTCGATCAGGTTGACGGTCCGATCGCCGATCGGGAACGACACCACCGCGGACTTGATGGTGATTCCGCGCTGCCGCTCCAGCGCCAGCGTGTCGGTCTGAGTGCTGCCCGCGTCGACGCTGCCGGGCCGGGCGATCACCCCGGCGGCGTAGAGCAGCCGCTCGGTCAGGCTCGTCTTACCGGCGTCGACATGCGCCACGATTCCTAGGTTCGAAATGCTCACACCGCGTCATGTCCTCACGATAGGCGGCAGTTCCTCGCTGAATGGACATGAACGCGGCTCGCATGGCTCTTTCCTTTGCTCGATCGAGGCCGGCCCGGCCGTGCCGCTGAGCGCAGTGACGCCGAGCCGGGCCGAACCGTGCGCCTGCCGGGCAGTGAACCAAACACCCGATCGCCCGCACAACCGATTTTCCTGCCCCCGCTTTGGTACTCTCCGGTCGTGACCATCACCGTGGAGCAGCTCACCGGCCCGGATGGCGCGATCCCCGATCATCCGCTGTGCGAGCATGGTGAGGGCCCGGTCTGGGACCCGGCCGCCGGCCGGCTGTACTGGGTGGACATGCTCGTCGGCGTGTTGCACTCGCTCGATCCCGCCACCGGCGCGGTGACGCGGCAGCGGGTCGGCAACGTCGTCGCCGCGGTTCGGCCGCGTGCCGGCGGTGGGCTGGTGATGGCGCTGGAGCGGGAGTTCGCGTTGCTCGACCCCGATGCGGACCGGCCGCGCGGGCTCGGTGAGGTGTGGAGCGACTCCTCAATCCGGTTCAACGACGGCGGTTGCGACCGGCGAGGACGGTTCTACTGCGGGTCGATGTCCTATCAGGACCCGGACCACCGGCGGGTCGGCTCGCTCTACCGGTTGGACCCGGACGGGACGGTGTCGACCGTCATCGGCGGCGGAGTCGGCATCTCCAACGGCATCGTCTGGAGCCCGGACGGCGGCACCTGTTACTACATCGACTCGCCGACCCTGCGGGTCGACGCCTTCGACGTAGCACCGGACGGTGCGCTGTCGGGCCGGCGACCGGTGGTCCAGCTGCAGGAGCCAGCGGGCGTGGTGCCGGACGGGATGTGCCTGGACGCCGAGGGCGGCCTGTGGGTAGCGATCTGGAATGGCTCGGCGGTCCGCCGCTACCGGCCGGACGGGACCCTCGACCTCACTATCCCGTTACCGGTCAAGCAGGTCACCGCCTGCACGTTCGGCGGGCCGGACCTGGCCGACCTCTACATCACCACTTCGCGGCAGACCCACTACCCCGGTGAGGAGCGCACCGCCGGGGCGCTCTATCGGTGCCGGCCCGGCTTCACCGGCGTGCTCGATACCCCGTTCGCCGGCTGAGCCGGCTGCCCACCCGCCAGCCTGCGGCCGGCCCCGACAACGAGCCGAGCGACCCTCGAACGAGGAGGCAGGCCACGTGGTCAACCATGATGACCACGTGGCCTGCCGGTTTGGGGCAGGGAGGAGGAACCAGCGAGTTACAGGACCCGCAGCCCCAGGTTGAGGACCTCGGTCACCGGCTGGAAGAAGGTAGTGCCACCGAACGTGCAGTTGCCGCTGCCGCCGGAGGTCATGCCCAGCGCGGTGCTACCGGTGAACAGCGAACCGCCGCTGTCGCCCGGCTCTGCGCAGATGTTGGTGCGGATCAGGCCGGTCACCGTGCCCTGCGGGTAGGTGACGGTCGCGTTGACCGCGGTCACCGTGCCGCTGCGGACCCCGGTGGTGCTGCCGCTACGGGTCGCCGACTCGCCGACAACCGCGTTCCGGGCGCCGGTGATGTCACGGAACGAGCCGTTGTACAGATACACGTTCCCGGGCCGCGAGATGCTGCTGTCGTAGCGGACGACGCCGTAGTCGTTGCCCGGGAAGCTGCTGACAACCCGAGCACCGATCAGCTGGGTACGAGCCGAGTTCGCGTACCACGTGCTGGCGATGTTGGTGCAGTGGCCGGCGGTGATCATGTAGTCCTGGCCGCTGCTCGTGCTCTCGGCGTTGAAGCCCAGCGAGCACCGGGAGCCACCACCGTAGATGGCCTGGCCACCGGAGATGAGGGTGGTGAACTCACCCGCGACGCGCTGGATCGTGGCAGCGTTGCCGAACCGCGCGACGGTCGCCTCGATCGTGGCCAGCTCACCGGCGGAGACGGTGCTGTCCACCATCACCTCGACCTGGTTCGTCATCGGGTTGACCGCCCACGCCGTACCGGGGATCCGGCTGGTGGCGTCGAGCGCCGTGGTGACCTGCGCCAGCTCGGCAGCGCTGTAGGTGACCAGCTTGGCGGTCAGGCCGGACGCCTCGACCGTTTCCGCGGCCTCAGCGTCGGTGACCGTTACGACCAGCTCGCCAGAAGCCTGGTCGTAGTACATGCCGGGCGAGTCGACCGAGCTCGCGAGCTCGCTCGCGGCTTCGGCCGAGGCGAGGCTGTTGGCGAGGGTCGGGGCGGCCTGGGCGGGTGACGGTGCCGCCAGCAGGCTGGCAACCAGCCCAAGGGCCGCGGCGGTGACCGCGGTGGTCCGTAACGAGAGCCTTGTGAGTCTCACGCGATGCCTCCTGGGGGTCGAGACGCGCCGTTTGGCGCGTCGGGGGGCTGGGTGTGACCGGATCGAGAACAGCGATCGTCGATCCGTTGAGGCACGCTACCAACTGAGTGTGTTGGCCCAACAATCCTTAGTTTGATATGTACATGGCGTTATGGATGCCGCCGCTGCCCGATCGGCCGACCTAGCCCTCGCCGTCCAGTGGCGTGAGCTCGAAATGCACCGTACGGCCGGTCTGTTTGCGCAGCACCCGGTGCGTGAGCGGCACGACCACCCCGTGCAGGAGCGGGTACTTCCGGGCGAGCACCCGGCTGGCGTGGGTGAACTCGGCCCCGGTGAGCCGTCGCGCCCGGGTCCGGATCGCCGGCCCGGTGGGCTGGCCGCGGCCGGTCGACGGTGCGATCTCGACGGTCGGGTTGCGGCGTAGCCGCCGGGTTTTCACCGCGCGCTCAAAGCTGCGGATGTACGCCCGGTCGCCGTCGACCGCGATGCTCACTGGGCTGCCACCGGGCGTGCCGTCGCGCCGGTAACTTGTGAGCCGGACCGTCTTCTGTCGCACGAACGGTGCCCAGCCGGGCGCGGTGGCCGGGCGGACCGCGCCCACCACGTAACCGAGCTGGCGCAGCCGCAGCCAGAGCGCGACCGCGACGATGACCGAGAGCGCGGTGAGCAGCCAGGCGTCCCGCGCCCGGCCATCCAGCTCCAGGTCGAGCGCGTGGTTCAGGGCATGGATGCTGTTGCCGACCAGGAAGCCGGCGAGCACCGTGCACAGCGCATCCCGCCAGATCAGCGCCAGCAGCAGCGTCACCCCGATCCCGATCTGGGCGGAATGCGTCAGCCGCCGCTGCCGTACGGGCAAGTGATGATCTCTAGGTTGTGGCCGTTCGGATCGGAGAAGTACGCGCCGCGGCCGCCGTCGTTGCGGTTGATCTCGCCAGGCCCTCGGTGCCCGGGATCGGCGTAGTACGTGATCTCGGTCTGCTGGATCCGATCCATGATCTCGTCGAACTCGGCCTCCGACACCAGGAACGCGTAATGCTGCGAAACGATCTCGCCTGGCCGATCGGCGAAGTCCAGCGTCACGCCATTGCTGGTCTCGACCGGCAGGAACGGGCCGAACGGTGCTCCGACCGAAAGCCCCAGGATGTGAGCGAAGAACTCGGCCGCCTCCCGCTTGTCACGGGCCGCGACGATCGTGTGGTTGAGCTCGACCGACATCACCCCACCGTATCGCAGGGAGCGTCCGAGCCGGATACCGCGATCACTAGCTGTGATCACGAAGATACGAAGGGTTGCGGACGGTGCACCTACCCGGGAACAATCGAAGAATAGAACTATCGCTGTTGGGGGAGGCCACCAATGAAGATTGCGCGACCACACCCGGATGATCCGCTAGTTCCCGTGGCCGGGCTGTTTGCGTTGGGCCGGCCGTTTGGGTTGCTACCGACCTCGCAGGAGGTATGCGACGGCGAGACGCTGCCATTCGGGCTGCGCCAGGCGGTCGAGAGCCCGGCGGTGCCGGTGGGCGATCTTTCGTCGTACGGCTATGACGCAGACCGGCAGATTGGCGTAATCACCGAGAACGGACGAGTGGTGCCGCTGCTGCGGCACACCACCGGCCAGACTCGGACGACCACCAACCCGGATGGACAGGCAGGGCCGGACTCGGATACCGATTACCGCGAGGATTGACGCCCCATGCGCGGGGACATCACACTGGTGTTGACGCACCGGTTTGATCCAACCGCTGACTACGTGGTTCATGAGCTGAACCGGCGAGCGGCGCCGGTTTTCCGCTGCGATCCGGGCGAGTTCCCTAACCGCTTGACGCTCACGGCTAGCCTCGCCACCGACGACACCGACACGGGCTGGGCCGGCTTGCTACGGCTACCGGAACGGACCGTGTCGCTGCAGGACGTCGGCTGTGTCTACTACCGCCGCCCCACCCGGTTTGACCTGCCGGCCGGCATGAGTGAGCAGGTGCGGCGATGGTCCACCATCGAGGCGCGAATGGGTTTCGGCGGCGTGCTGTCCGCGATGCCGCGCTGGCTGAACCACCCAGTGGACATCGGCCGAGCCGAGTACAAGCCGGTACAGCTGGCATTCGCCCAGGCCTGCGGATTGGACGTACCGGCGACGTTGGTCACCAACGACCCGGCCGAGGCGGTCCGCTTCCTGAACGAGATCGGGCCGGCGGTGTATAAGCCGTTCCATCCGACCGGAATCACCGAGCGGGCGGTCCACCGAACGATCTACACCACCCCCGTCTCGGCTGGCGATATTGACGAGACGGTCCGGCTCACCGCCCATCTCTTCCAGGCGCGGATAGAGAAGCAGTACGACGTCCGGCTCACCGTCGTTGACGATGTGTTTTTCGCCGCTCGAATCGAGTCGCGCGAAGGGCCCGCCCTGAACGACTGGCGCACGGCCTACGACACACTAGCTTACCGCCCACTTACCGAGGTGCCGACCCGAATCCGAACCGCCGTACAGACTTTGATGAACCGACTCCGGCTCCGCTTCGGTGCGCTCGACTTCGTCGTTGCTCCTGATGGGCGGTGGTGGTTTCTCGAAATCAACCCGAATGGTCAGTGGGCATGGATCGAGGACGCTACCGGCCTACCGATCAGCTCGGCGATCGCCGACGCACTGACCCGGGAGGTCTCGTGAACGACGCAACGCGCCAGCGGGAACAGCTGCTAGAGCAGCTGGTCGCGGCGGGCCGGCTGCGCAGCCCGGCGTGGATAGCGGCGTTCCGCAACGTTCCCAGGCATCAGTTTGTACGCCGGTTCTTCCGGCAGACCGAGGATCTTTCCGGTTGGCTGCCGGTGGACGCTACCGATCCGGATGCGATTTCGCTGCTCTACCGCGACACCAGCTGGGTCACGCAACTCGACCACGAGCCAGCTCGCTGGGAGCGGGCCCGCTCGACCGGCGAGCCGGCGCGCGGCACACCCACCTCCTCGAGCACCGCACCGGGCCTGCTCGCGGTGATGCTGGAAGCGCTGGATGTCCAGGACGGGCACCGGGTGCTGCAGATCGGCACCGGCAGCGGCTACACCGCCGCGCTGCTCTGTGAGCGGCTCGGCTCTGATCAGGTAACCACGGTCGAGGTCGACCCGGTGGTGGCCGACGCGGCCAGCACCGCGCTGCGGGAGGTTGGCTACGCACCGACCATCGTGGTCGGCGACGGCACCGTTGGCGCGGCCATCGAGGACGGGTACGACCGGCTGATCGCCACCTGCTCGGTGCCCGACCTCCCTGCCGCCTGGCTCCGGCACACCCGCCCGGGCGGTGCGATCCTGACCAGCTTGCACCGGGATCTCGGTGGCGGCACGCTGGTCCGGCTGTGGGTGGATGGTGGCGGCGGGGCCGAGGGCCGGTTCCTGCCGACGTACGGCAGCTTCATGCCGATCCGCACCGCACCGGTGGTCGACCCGGCCGCCCGGCTCGCTGCCGCGCTGGCGACCTACCCGGCGGCAGCGCCGGCCCGCGCCACGCGGATCCCGCCGGAGGCGCTGGACAGCAACGATTTCGGGATGGTCGCGGCACTCCAGCTGCCCGGGGTGGCGTCGATCGGCTTCGATCCGGCCACCGGTCCGCAACGGTGGTTGCTGGCCGACGACGGCTCCTGGGCGTGTGTCGATGAGTCCGCCGGCACGGTCTCCCAATCCGGAGCCAGACGACTGTGGGACGAAGTCGAGGACATCCACGAGCAATGGGTGCGGCGCGGCCGGCCAATCCGGGAGCGACTCGGCCTGACCGTGACCAGCCAGGGCGAGCATCGGTTCTGGGTGGACGGTCAGCGCACACCCTGGTGGACCAGCAAGCCGACCGCCGCAGGCAGCACCGGCTGAACCCGACCGCCAGCCCGTCGCGAGCGCGGCGGCCGGGTCCGAGCCATCCTCAAAACTATCGGCGTACGGCGACCGCGGTGTACTCGGTCTCCGGGGTCGGCGGCGTGTTGAACCTGGCGTTCGGCAGGTAGAGCCGGTGGCCGAAGCTCGCAACCGTGGTCGGCACGTCGAACCCCGGATCGGTGATCGTGGACACGACCGCCCCGCTGCTACCAGCCCGGTTCAGCCGCACCACCGTCACCTGGTTGAGCTGGTTCTGCACCACGTACAGGGTCCGGCCGATCAGCAGGATGCCGTCGCCGGCCGGCAGTGAGCCGCCGTTGAGGTCCACAGTGGTCGCGATGCCGGTGGCCGGGTCAACCCGGAACAAGGTGCCGGAGGCGCTGTGGATCACCAGCAGCGCCCGGCCGTCCGGAGTCGCGCTGATGCCGTTGTTGTTGAAACCTTCGGCGTGCTGGTAGTCACCGCCCAGCTCGATCGTGACCAGATCGTCCTGATCGGGCAGAGCGCCGTGCCGGCCCAGCGGCAACCGGTAGAGCACCGGGTTGAACGAGTCGGTGAACCAGGCCGCGCCACCGGCGACGATCACGTCGTTGACGAACGAGTTCGCGCTGTCGGTGAGGTGGTAGCTGGCGAGCACCCGGCCGGTGACCGCGTTGATCACCCGGGCGTCGCCAGCGGCACCGCCGGCGACCCACAGCCGGCCGCGACTGTCCAACGTCAAGCCGACCGATGGGGTGCCGGGCCCCTCGCTGATCACCTTCCCGCTGCCGGTGACCAGGTTGACCCGGTAGATGTCGCCGTCGGCGAGCGATCCGAAGAACGCGTACGGGAGGTGGCCGATCGCGATGCCCTCGGGCTGGAACCCGTTGGGCAGCTGGATCGTCGTGGGAAAGAGGGTCGATGACCGATGGTGTGGTGTGGTGGCCGGTCCGGCCGCGACGCCCGCCGGCCCGGTCAAGGTTGCGGTGGCCAGTCCGAGCACAATCGCCGCGGCGATGCGGCGTCGGGAAATCAACAACGGCTGCTCCCTTCACATCGGAGTGCATCAGTTGAGCCCCGCCGGACATCGAGCCTAGTCGACAAAAACTGGCGCCGGCTACCGTTGATCGGTGCGGATCGTGTCGCTGCTGCCGTCCACCACCGAGATCCTGTTTGCACTGGGGGTCGGTGACCAGGTGGTCGGCGTGACGTTCGAGTGTGACTACCCGCCCGAGGCGCGGCAGCGCCGGATCGTGTCGACCAGCGCGCTGCCGGCCGGCCTGTCCCCGGCCGAGATCGACCGGGTGGTCGCGGAGCGGCTGGCCGCCGGCGAGGACCTCTACCACTTGGACCGGGGCGCGCTGGCCGGGCTGGACGCCGACCTGATCGTCACCCAGGACCTGTGCGCGGTCTGCGCGGTCGACGTCACCGAGGTGCACGACGCGCTCGACTACCTCGCCTGCTCGGCCGAGGTGCTCACGATCGACCCGCACGACCTGGACCAGGTGCTCGACTCGATCCGGGTGCTCGGCGAGGCGACCGGCACCGGCCGGCGCGCCGCCGAGCTGATCGCCGCGCTCACCGACCGGCTCGCCGCGGTGCGGCGCCGGGTCACCAACCGGACGCCGGTGCCGGTGCTGCTGCTGGAGTGGACCGAGCCGCCGTTCGCACCCGGACACTGGCTGCCGGACATGATCGTCGCCGCCGGTGGCGCGTGCGTGCTCGGCACCCCGGGCAAGCCGTCCTTCCGTACCGGCTGGGACGAGGTAGCGGCGGCCAACCCGGCGGTGGTGGTCTGCGCGCCGTGCGGCTACGGCCTGGACGAGGCGAGCCGGCTCGCCGCCGAGATCACTGGCGCGCTGCCGCCGGGCGTACCGGTCTGGGCGGTGGACGCGAACGCGTCGTTCGCCCGGCCGGGGCCGCGGCTGGTCGACGGGGTCGAGGCGCTCGCCGGCATCCTCCACCCGGACGCCGCCGGCCCGCCCGACCCGGCGCTCGCCCGCCGGGTGGCGTAACGCCACCAGTGGGGTTTGCGGCCAGTTGACACACTGACGCAACGAAAAGGGGTGGCATGCGAATCCTGACCTGGAACCTGTGGTGGCGGCACGGCCCTTGGCAGCAGCGGCGCGCCGCGATCGCCGAGACCCTGGCCGCGATCGGGCCCGACGTCTGCGGCCTGCAAGAGGTTTGGGGCGACCCGGAGGAGAACCTGGCCGCGCAGCTCGCCGACCGGCTGGGCATGCACTGGTGCTGGGCGTCCGTCCCGGTCTCCGCCCGGCACCGCGCCAACCACGGCGAGCACATCCGGATCGGCAACGCGATCCTCAGCCGCTGGCCGATCGCCGCCCAGGCCGAGCATCCGCTGCCGGTCGCCGACGGCGAGCAGCCGCGGGTGGCGGCGCACGCCAGGATCGAGGCGCCCGGCGGCGCGCTGCCGTTCTTCACCACCCACCTCACCGCCCGGGCGGACGCCTCCGCCGAGCGGGTCGCGCAGGTCCGGGCGCTGGCCGAGTTCGTGAATGCCCACCGGGACGGCGCCGGCTACCCGCCGGTGGTCACCGGTGACCTCAACGCCGAGCCGGACTCCGACGAGGTCCGGCTGCTCAGCGGGCTCAACACCGCGCCGGCCGTACCCGGGCTGGTGCTGGTGGACGCCTGGCGGTACGCCGAGTCGGGCGATCCCGGGCTCACCTGGAGCCGGCGCAACCCCTACGTCCGTGACATCGCGGTGCTGGAGGCCCGGATCGACTACGTCCTGGTCGGGATCCCGTTCGACCGGCAGCGGGGCCGGGTGCGGTCGGTGCGAGTGGCCGCCGACCAGCCGGTCGACGGGGTCTGGCCGTCCGACCATTTCGCGGTGGTCGCCGAAGTCTCCGATTGAGAGGTACGCAGGGATGTCCCGACCGGGCCGGGTGGTGCTGACCGCCGTCGTGGTGGTGGTCGGCCTGTGCCTGGTTTCGGTGGCGGTGCCGGCGCTGCGGCCGCTGGTGCTGCACCCGGTGATCGAGGCGCTCGGCGGGGTGACCTGCACGCCGGAGGAGTGCCCGCCGGACGCCGGCTGGGTCAGCCCGATCGAGGCGGGCGTGACCTCCGGGTTCCGGACCGAGGCCCGGCCGGACCACCACGGCGTGGACCTGGCCGCACCCCACGGCACCCCGGTGGTCGCCGCCTCCGCCGGGCTGGTCATCAACGTCGAGTGCGACGCCCGGCTCAACGGCGAGTTCTACGGCTGCGACCGGGACGGCTCGGCGGAGGTGCGCGGCTGCGGCTGGCACGTGAAGGTCCTGCACGCCCGGCACACCGCCACCCTCTACTGTCACCTGCTGCAGCAGCCCGAGGTGTCGGTCGGCGACACCGTCGCCACCGGTGACCTGATCGGCTACGTCGGGTCGTCCGGCAACTCCTCCGAGCCGCACCTGCACTTCGAGGTACAGATCGGCGAGCTGTTCACGCCGCCCCGCTCGGCGAGCGCCGTCGACCCGGTGCAGTTCTACGCCGAGCGGGAGGTCGCCCTCGGCTAGCCCGGCCGGCCGGTCACCGGTGCATCGTGACCCCGGTGAGCCCGACCAGCAGGCTCGGGTGGTCGGTGCTGCCGTGCATCTCGATCAGCCGGCTGGTCCGGATCCCGAAGTCGTTGGTGGCCACCACGTGCTGGACCGCGCCGTCGCCTTCCAGCCGGTAGCCGGCGGGCAGGCAGGACCGGACGCTGACCGGGCCGCTCGCCGGCAGGTTCAGGTCGGCGGCGACCACGGTCGGCAGGTACCCGTCGCCGTCGTGGGCCGCCGGGATCGCGGTACCGAACAGGTAGCGGCACTGCGTGAGCGCGACGTCGTTGCTGGTGTAGGCCAGGTGGGTGGTGCAGGCGTAGAAGGCACCCTCGGCCCGGAGGCAGGCCCAGGCCCGCTCCTCGGGATCGTTCGGGTCCTGGTCCGGGAACAGCCCACCGTAGGTGATATGCCCCTGGTACGGCGCCGGCACCCGCAGCAGCAGGCCAACCCCGTACCGGCTGCCGTTGCCGCACTGGAAGTCGCTCGCGGTCCGGCGGTCGTATGCGGGCTGGAAGGTGGCCAGCACCGTCGCACCCGGGAAAGCTTCGGCCATCGCCGGTCGCAGCGCAGCCAGGTCCGGCTCGCAGATCTCGTTCAGCGCGACCACGTCGGGCCGCTGCTCGCGGATCACCTCCGCCGCGGTGGCGACCGACCGGCCGGTGTAGCAGCCGGCGATCCCGCTGTTGCAGAGGTTCATCTGCAGCACCTCGACCGGCAGCGCCCGCACCGGCCGGCCGGGGCCCTCCGGCGCCCCGCCAGCGGCGCGCGACCCGGCGAGCAACCCCGCCGCCGCGAGCAGGCAGGCGACCAGCGCGACCGACCGCCGGACCCTGCCCACGGCGTCCATCCTCTCAGGTCACCGACTCCGGCGGCACGTCCGCGCGCTGCGACAGCTCCGCAAGCCAGGCCCGGACCTCCGCGATCGGCTTGTGGTCGCGCCGCCGCCGGGCACCGGTGCCGCCGGTCTGCCACGGCGCCGGCCCGGCCAGCGGCCGGTACCGGCAGCCGGCCGCGGCGAGCCGGCGCAGGTGATCCGGTAGCCGGGTCTCCAGATCGGGCGCCGGCCGGCCGGTCCACGCCACCTCGGCCATCGCGCAGGCCCGCGGGAAGACCATGTAGTCCAGGTGCGCCGGATCCGGGATGTACTCGGTCCAGGTGTTGAACTGGACCCCGAGCACCCGGGCCCGCGCCGGCTCGGTCCAGTCGTCCGGCACCGGCTGGAACCGGGCGACGTCGGCGAGCGTGATCGGCCCGCCGATCGCCAGCGGCTCCTCCGGCCGGTCCGACTGGTCGTAGTCGAAGTACGCCGGGAAGACCGGGCAGCGCACCACGTCGTAGCCGGCGGCCGCCGCCTGCTGGGCCACCCGGTCGCCACGCCAGGCGGTGACGATCGTGTCGGGCAGCAGCCCGCCGCCTACGAACGCCTCGTCCCAGACCACCATCCGCCGGCCCCGGCCCGCCAGCACCGCCGCCAGCTCGCGCATGAAGTGTCCGAACAGGTCGACCGGAGTGGACAGTCCGAGCGACCGCTGGTGCTCGGCAACCGCCGGGTCGTCGACCCAGGTCTGCAGCGGTGCCTCGTCGCCGCCGAGGTGGACGTACGGCCCGGGCAGCGCGTCGGTCAGCTCGCCGAGCAGCTCGGTGAGGAACCGGAGGGTCGCCGGCATCGGCTTGACCACGCTCGCCGAGATCCCCCAGTACGTGCGTACCGAATGCGAGCCGGTGCCCAGCTCCGGGTAGGCGGCGAGCAGCGCGGCGGCGTGGCCGGGCAGGTCGATCTCCGGGACCACGGTGATCCCGCGCTCGGCCGCGTACGCCGCCACCTCGGCCAGATCGTCCAGTGTGTAGTAACCGCCGTGCGGGGTGCCGTCGCCGCCGCCGTCCCGGTCGACGGTCTCCGGCCGGTGGCCGCCGACCTCGGTGAGCCGGGGGAACCGCCGGGACTCGATCCGCCAGCCCTGGTCGTCGGTGAGGTGCAGGTGCAGCCGGTTGAGCCGGTGCATCGCGAACAGATCGACGTAGCGCAGCAGCGTGTGCTTGCCGAAGAAGTGCCGGGCCACGTCGAGCATGCCGCCCCGCCACGCCATCGCCGGCGCGTCGACCACCTCCCCGCACGGCACCAGCCAACGGGTGCCCGGCGGTGGCGCCGCCCGCCAGGCCGCGTCCGGCAGCAGCTGCCGCAGGGTCTGGGTGGCGTGCCGGACCCCGTCGACAGTGGACCCAGCCAGCTCGACGCCGGCTTCGCTGACCCGCAGCCGGTAGCCTTCCGGTTCGCCGATCGCCGGGTCGATCCGTACCGTCACGCCTGGGCCGGCGCTCGCCGGGCGCAACGGCAACCGCAGCGGCGCCAGCAGCAGCCGCACCGCCACCGCGGCCTGCCCGGTCGCCGGCTCGGCACCCGGCGCGATCACCAGCGGGGTGCCCTCGGTCAGCTCGAACGTACCGGCCGCTGGCCGGACCGTCACCGGCCTCGGCACCAGCGTGGCATACCGATCGCCGAGCATCGTCATCCGGTCACCGCCAACGCGAGCGGCAGCACCGCGGTGGCGCCGGCCAGCCGTAGCTGCCGGGCCACCATCGCCATCGTCCAGCCGGAGTCCACATAGTCATCCACCAGCAGCACCGGGCCGGTGAGCGCGGCCGCCAGCTCGGCCGGCACCGTGACGCCGCCGTGCAAGGCTCGGACCCGCTGCGCGCTGTTGGCCCGGGTGGCGGCGCCGGCGTCCACCGGCACCGTGCCCAGCAACGGGAGTCGGCCGACCGCCGCGACGTGGCTCGCGACGCTGCCGATCAGCTCCGGGCGGTGCCGGGAGCCGACCGCCACCACCGCCGCCGGCCGGACCGGCCACGGGTCGTCGCCGTGCGCCCACGCCTTCAGCACCTCCACTACCGCGTCCAGCAGCACCGGTGGCGCCGGCTGGTCGGGGGCACCGTCGGCGAGCAGGGCGCGCAGCCGCCCGCCCCAGCCGAGGTCCGACAGCCGCCCCACCGCCCGGCCGGGCTCGGTCTGCTCGTCCGCCGGGATCCGCCGGGACAGCGGTACGCCGACCGCGGCCAACCCGGTCGGCCACAGTTTGCGCGGTGCCACCGGCACGCCCGGCCGGCCGAGGAACGCCTCGGCCGCCGCCAGCGCCTCGGTCGAGACTTCGGCCGGGAACGGCTGGCCGGTGCAGGTGTCACACCGGCCGCACCGCTGTGCGTGCGGGTCGTCCAGGCAGCGCCGCAGGAACTCCATCCGGCAGCCGCCGGTCTGCTGGTAGTCCCGCATCGCCTGCTGCTCAGCGGTGCGCGCCTGCGCGATCCGGCGGTGCCGCTCCCGGTCGTAGTGCCAGGGTTGGCCGGTCGCCTCCCAGCCGCCCCGCACCCGCCGGACCGCACCGTCCACATCGAGCACTTTCAGCATCAGCTCGAGCCGGCTGCGGCGCAGGTCCACCATCGGCTCCAAGGCCGCCGTCGACAACGGACGGTCGGCCCGGGCGAGCACGTCGAGCACCGTGCGCACCTGCTCCTCCGGCGGGAACGCCAGCGAGGCGAAGTAGCGCCAGATCGCCGCGTCCTCGACGCCGGGCAGCAGCAGCACGTCGGCCGACTCGACCGCCCGGCCGGCCCGGCCCACCTGCTGGTAGTAGGCGATCGGCGAGGGCGGGGCACCGAGGTGCACCACGAACCCGAGATCCGGCTTGTCGAAGCCCATCCCCAGCGCCGAGGTGGCGACCAGCGCCTTGAGCTTGTTGTCCAGCAGGTCCTGCTCGGCCGCCCGCCGGTCGGCGTCCTCGTCCTGCCCGGAGTAGGAGGCGACCGCGAACCCCCGGGTCCGCAGGAAGGTGGCGGTCTCGGCCGCGGCGGCGACGGTCAGCGTGTAGATGATGCCGGAACCCGGCAGCTGGTCGAGGTGGTCGGCGAGCCAGGCCAGCCGGTGCGCCGGGCTCGGCAGTGTGACCACCGCCAGCCGCAGCGACTCCCGGTCCAGCGGCCCGCGCAGCACCAGCGCGTCACCGGTCGGGTCGAGCTGCTCGGCCACGTCGGCGACCACCCGGGCGTTGGCGGTGGCGGTGGTCGCCAGCACCGGCGTGCGCGGTGCCAGCCCGGCCAGGAAGCTGCGCAGCCGGCGGTAGTCGGGCCGGAAGTCGTGGCCCCAGTCGGAGACGCAGTGCGCCTCGTCGACCACCAGCAGCCCGGTGGTGGCGGCGAGCTTCGGCAGGATGGTGTCGCGGAAGTCCGGGTTGTTGAGGCGTTCCGGCGAGATCAGCAGTACGTCGACCTCGCCGCCCTCGATCGCGTTGGTGATCTCGTGCCACTCCTCCTGGTTGGCCGAGTTGATGGTGCGGGCGTGGATGCCGGCCCGGGCGGCGGCAGCCACCTGGTTGCGCATCAGCGCCAGCAGCGGCGACACGATCACGGTCGGGCCGGTCGCCCGGTCGGCGCGCAGCAGCGCGGTGGCGATGAAGTACACCGCCGACTTACCCCAGCCGGTGCGCTGGACGCAGAGCACCCGCCGCCGGTCGACCGCCAGCGCCTCGATCGCCCGCCACTGGTCGTCCCGCAGCCGGGCGCCGTCGCCGGCCAGCTGGCGGAGCACCGCCTCGGCCCGCTCCCGTACCGCTGCCCTATCCACCCTGCAGTTCTACCAGCCACCGCCGACCGCGCCCAGGTACGCCGTGGATCGCGACCCCGGTCACGGCGCCGGGCCGGCCAGGGCGATGTGTTCCGGCCGGATCGGGACTCGGGACAGCGGCCGGCCGGTGGCGGCCCGGACCGCCGCCACGATCGCCGGGGTGGCGGAGACGGTCGGTGGCTCGCCCACGCCGCGTAACCCGTACGGGGCGTACGGGTCCCCGAGCTCGAGCACGTCCACGTGCATCGGGGGCAGGTCGGCGATGGTCGGGATCAAGTAGTCGGTGAACGACGGGTTGCGGATCTCACCGCCCACCACCCGGATCTCCTCCATCAGCGCCAGCCCGAGCCCCTGGGCGGTGCCGCCGTGGATCTGCCCGAGCACCGCGACCGGGTTGATCGCCTTCCCGACGTCCTGCGCGGTGGCGATCTCGACCACCCGGACCAGCCCCAGCTCCAGGTCGACGTCGACGGTGGCCCGGTGCGCGGCGAACGCGTACTGCAGGTGGGCGTCGCCCTGCCCGGTATCCGGGTCGATCGGAAAGGTCGGTCGGTGTCGCCATTGGACGGTACGCTCGATCGGCCGGTCGCCGATCAGCTCGGCGAGGTCGGCGACGACCGTGTCGGCGGCGTTCACCACCTTGCCGCCGGCCAGAGCCAGCCGGTCGGCCGGCAGCCCACCGGGCAGCCGGGCCAGCAGCTCCGCCCGGACCGCCTGGCAGGCGGCGCGGACCGCGCCACCGGTGAGGTACGTCTGCCGCGAGGCCGACGTGGAGCCGGCGCTGCCGACCGAGGTGTCGGCGGTGGCGACCGTGACCCGCTCGACCCCGAGCTCCGTGCGGGCGATCTGGGCCTGGACGGTGACCAGCCCCTGCCCGACCTCGGCGGCGGCGGTGTGCACCAGCACCGCCGGCTCGCCGCCGATCACCTCCAGCCGCACCCGGGCGGTGGCGTAGTCGTCGGACCCCTCGGAGAACCCGACGTTCTTGATGCCGACGCCGTAGCCGACCCCCCGCACCACTGCCTCGCCGTGGCTGGTGTTGCCCGGGCCACCCGGCGGTTGCACCGCCGGCGGGGCCGGCGGCGCGTCGCGGACCCGGCGCAGCAGCTCCGCGACCGGCGCCGGCCCCGCCACCACCTGCCCGGTCGGCATCGTCGAACCGGTGGCCATCGCGTTGCGGAGCCGGACTTCCACCGGGTCCAGCCCGACCGCCGCGGCCAGCTTGTCCAGCTGCGACTCATACGCGAAGCACGCCTGCACCGCGCCGAACCCGCGCATCGCCCCGCACGGCGGGTTGTTGGTGTAGACCGCGTACCCGTCCATCGACACGTTCGGCACCTGATAGGGCCCGACCCCGAGGGTGACCGCGTTCGCGACCACCGCCGCCGAGGTGGAGGCGTACGCGCCGCCGTCGAGCACGATCCGGGCCCGGACATATACCAGCCGGCCGTCCCGGTCGGCACCGTGCTCATAGGACAGCTTCGCCGGGTGCCGGTGCACGTGGCCGAGGAACGACTCCTCCCGGCCGTACACCAGCTTCACCGGCCGGCCGGTGTGCAGCGCGAGCAGGCAGGCGTGCACCTGCATCGAGAGGTCCTCGCGGGCGCCGAACGCGCCGCCGACCCCGGCCAGGCTCAGCCGAACCTTCTCCGGCGGCAGGCCGAGGCAGGCCGCCACCAGTGCCTGGTCGACGTGCAGCCACTGGGTGGCGATGAACAGGTCCACCCCGCCGTCCTCGGCCGGCACCGCCAGCCCGGACTCAGGGCCGAGGAACGCCTGGTCCTGCATCCCGACCTGGTAGTCGCCGGTGACCACGACCTCCGCCCGGACGGCCGGGTCACCGCGCCGGATCCGGACCTGCCGGACCAGGTTGCCGCGCTCGTGCACCAGCGGCGCACCGGGCGCCAGCGCCGCCTCGGGGTCGGTGACCGGCGGCAGCGGTTCGTACTCGACGGCGATCCGGCCGGTGGCCCGCCGGGCGGTCTCCGGGTGGTCGGCGGCGACGATCGCCACCGGCTCGCCTTGGTACCGGACCTCGTCGATGGCCAGCACCGGCTGGTCCGGGGTCTCCAGGCCGTAGTACCGGTGGCCAGGCACGTCATCGGCGGTGAGCACCGCGTACACGCCGGGCAGCGCGAGCGCGCCGGTGAGGTCGATCCGGCCGATCCGGGCACGCGGGTGCGGGCTGCGCAACGTCGCGCCCCACAGCAGGTCGTCGGCCCACAGGTCGGAGGAGAACCCGAACTCCCCCTTCACCTTCAGCGTCCCGTCCGGCCGGTGTGGACTCTGCCCGACTCCCCCGGCCACCCGGTCGCGGGTCGGCGCGCTCATCGCCGCTCGCCGCCGGTCGCCGCGGCCAGCCGGACCGCGTCGATGATCTGCTGGTAGCCGGTGCACCGGCAGAGGTTGCCGGCGAGCGCCTCCCGGATCTCCGGGTCGGTCGGGTGCGGGTTGCGGGCGAGCAGGTCGTGCACCGCCACCACCAACCCGGGCGTGCAGAAGCCACACTGGACCGCGCCGGCGTCCAGGAACGCCCGCTGCACCGGGTGGAGCTGGTCACCGGCGGCGAGCCCTTCCACGGTGACCACCGCGCGGCCCTGCGCCTGGCCGGCCGCCACCAGGCAGGCGCAGACCGGCTCACCGTCCAGATAGACCGTACATGAGCCACACTCGCCTTGCTCGCAGGCGTTCTTGCTGCCCGGCAGGCCGAGCCGCTCCCGGAGCACGAACAGCAGGCTCTCGCCTTCCCAGACCCCGTCGGCCTGCCGCGGCTCGCCGTTGACCACGAAGCTCACTCGCATCGGCGGCTCACCCGCATCGGTACTCCTCCCACGCCCACCGCAAGGTCCGGCGGGCCAGCACCGACAGCGCGTGCCGCCGGTAGCCGGCGGTCCCCCGGATGTCGTCGATCGGCGCGGCGGCCGCGGCGACCAGCTCGCCGAACCGGGTCACCAGCGGATCCGGCAGCGCTCCCGGCGGGTCCCAGGGCAGCTCGGGGGCGAGCAGCTCGGCTTCAACCGCCGGGATCGGGGTTGGCGCCGCCGAGCCGATGCCGGTGCCGACCCGGCGGGCGACCGGGTCGAGCGCGAGCCCGAACGAGCAGACCGCGATCACCATCGCGTTCCGGGTGCCGACCTTCGCGAACTGCTGCGGGCCGGCCCGCGGCGGCACCAGCACCGCGCTGATCAGCTCGTCGGGGGCGAGCACGCTGCGGCCGGGGCCGGTGAAGAACTCCCGGATCGGCACCCGCCGGATCCCGCGGACCGAGGCGAGCTCGACCTGCGCGCCGGTCGCGAGCAGCGGCGGATGGGCGTCCCCGGCCGGCGAGGCGGTCCCCAGGTTGCCGCCGATCGTGCCCCGGTTGCGGATCTGCGGTGAGCCGACGGTCCGGGCGGCTGTCGCCAGCCCCGGCAGCCGGCCGGCCAGCTCGTCGATGATCCGCCGGTAGCTGACCCCGGCGCCGATCCGCAGCCGGTCGCCGTCGCTGCCCCACTCGGTCAGCTCCGGGATCCGGGTCAGGTCCAGCAGGGCGGCCGGCCGGGTGCGGTCGAAGTTCAGCGCGACCATCACGTCCGTGCCGCCGGCGATCGGCAGCGCCGCCGGGTCGGCGGCCTTCATCGCCAGCGCCTCCGGCCACGTCGCCGGCTGGACGAACCGCATACCGCATTATCGCGATCACGCAGCGCGATCGAACCGCCGGGCCCCTGTCGGGTTCCCGACCCGGCGGCCGGGTTCCCCAACGAGCGGGGCCGGCGTGGCCCGGCGTACCGGCTGGGCAGGCCGGCGTCAGGCCAACCCGGCGTCGTGGGCGACCAGCGCGATCTGTACCCGGTTGGCCACCTCGAGCTTGGTCAGCAGCCGGGACACGTGCGCCTTCACGGTGCCGACGCTCATGTACAGCTCGGCGGCGATCTCGGCGTTCGACTTTCCCTGCCCGATCGCCACCGCCACCTCCCGCTCCCGGTCGCTGAGCCGGTCCAGCAGCGCCCGCGCCCGGTCCTGCCGCGAGTCGCCGGCCGGCTCGCTGGCGGTCACGTACGAGATCAGCCGCCGGGTCACCGCCGGCGAAAGGGTCGCCTCGCCGGCCGCGGCCTGCCGGATCGCCGCCACGATCTGCGGCGGGGGCGTGTCCTTGAGCAGGAACCCGTCGGCGCCGGCCCGCAGCGCCCGCAGCACGTACTCGTCGGCGTCGAACGTGGTCAGCACGATGATCTGCGGGGTGTCGCCGGCCCGCCGCAGCCGCTCGGTGGCGGCCAGCCCGTCCACCCGCGGCATCCGGATGTCCATCAGCACCACGTCCGGCCGGTGGGTCTCGACCGCGGCCATCACCTCGTCGCCGTCGCTCGCCTCGCCGACGATCCGGATGTCCTCGGTGCCGGCGAGCATGAACGACAGCCCGGCCCGGACCAGCGGGTCGTCGTCGACGATCAGCACCCGGATCTCGCCGGTTTGACCCACGTGGTCGTCGGTGGTCGTGCCCCCGGCTGGGCGGTCCCCGCTCATGCCGTCCACGGTAACCAGGCGTCGACCTGGAATCCGTGATCCGGGGTCCGGCCGTAGCTGAGCCGGCCACCGGCGAGGCTGGCCCGCTCCGCCAACCCGACCAGCCCCGCCCCGGCGCCCGGGACCTCGGCGCCGTTGCGGACCGCCGCGCCGACCGGCCGGCCGTTGCGTACCGTCACCCGCAGCCCGTCGCCGGGCGCACCGGCCAGCCGTACCTCTACGGTCGCGCCGGCGGCGTGCTTGCGGGCGTTGGTGAGCGCCTCCTGCACGATCCGGTACGCGGTCCGGCCGACCCCGGCCGGGACCGTCGCCGGCTCGGTGACCTGGTCGGCCAGCCGTACCCGGACCCCCGCCTGCCGCGACTCCTCGACCAGCGTGGGCAGGTCGGCGAGGGTGGGCTGGGGCCGGGTCGGCGCGCCGGCCGGGGCTCGCAGCACACCGATCACCTCCCGCAGCTCCGCCAGCGCCTGGTGGGCGCTCTCCCGGATCACCGCGGCCGACTTGGCGATCTCCTCCGGCGGCGCGTCCGACCGGAACTCCAGCGCGCCAGCGTGCATGCTCACCAGCGAGATCCGGTGCGCCAGCAGGTCGTGCATCTCCCGGGCGATCCGCTCCCGCTCCAGGTGCCGGGCCTGCTCGGCGCGCAGCTGCTGCTCCGACTCGGCGCGGGCGACCCGGTCCCGCAGCGAGAGCACCAGCTGCCGGCGCGCCCGCACGAACATCCCCCAGCAGACCACCGCCGCCGCGAGCAGCACCGAAAAGACGACCGAGACCAGGTACGGGTCGTTGGGGGCCATCGGATTTTCGCGGTACGCGAAGAACGGGAACGCGGTCGACGCGTAGAGCACCCCGACCGTGATCGCCACCTGGTAGCGGCGGTGCACCGCGACCGTGAACACCGCGATCGTCACGGCCATCCCCGCCGCCATCGAGAACAGGCCGGTGACCACGAACGCCAGCGCCAAGCCCACCGGCCACCGCCGGCGCAGCCAGAGCGCGAGCGTGCAGAGCCAGCCGGCCGCCACGTCGGCGGCCACCACCCCGGCCGGCAGCTCCGGCTCGGGCGCGGCCACCAGGATCAGCGTGACCAGCGCCGCCCAGCCGGCCGAGAGCAGGAACGCGGTGATGTCCACCACCCAGTCGCGCACCGAGCGCCGGTGCCGGCCGTCCGGGGCGTCCGGGTCGAGGGCGAGATCGGCCGGCAGGAACTGCCGGTTGACCTGCTCGACCATGATCACTATGGTACGGGTCGGGCGGCTTGTCCGATACCGACCAAAGTCAACCGCAGGGGTAGACCAAGGTCTGCAAAGCTCGACCTTCGACCGAAGCGGTGCCCCGGTCGCGGCCCGCACGCTGGCTACATGATCGTTGTTGACCAGCTGACCAAGCGGTACGGCCGGCAGCTCGCCGTTGACCGGGTGTCGTTCCGCTGCGAGCCGGGCACGGTGACCGGGTTCCTCGGTCCGAACGGCGCCGGCAAGTCCACCACGCTCCGGATGATCTGCGGACTGACCCCGCCCAACGAGGGTCACGCCACGATCGGCGGGCTCCCGTACGCCCGGCTCGGCAACCCGGGCCGGCGGGTCGGCGTCCTGCTCGACGCCTCCGCCCAGCACAAGGGCCGGACCGGCCGGGAGACGCTGCAGCTGTCCGCGCAGCTGCTCGGCGCGCCCAACAGCCGGGTCGAGGAGCTGCTGAAGCTGGTCGGCCTGCCGCCGTCGGCGGCGAAGAAGCGGGTCGGCGGCTACTCGCTCGGGATGCGGCAGCGGCTCGGGATCGCGCAGGCGCTACTCGGCGATCCGCAGGTGCTGATCCTGGACGAGCCGGCCAACGGGCTCGACCCGGAAGGCATCTACTGGATGCGGGTGCTGCTGCGGGACTTCGCCGACCGGGGCGGCACCGTGCTGCTCTCCTCCCACCTGCTGCGGGAGGTGGAGGCGGTCGCGGACCGGCTGGTCATGATCGGCAACGGCAGGATCATCGCGCAGGGCAGCAAGCACGAGCTGCTCGCCGGTGGCGGCACCCGGGTGCGGGCGCTCGACCCGGCGGCGCTGCGGGCGGCGATCACCGAGGCCGGTCTGCCGGTCACGCCCACCGCCGACGGCGCGCTGCTGGTGCAGGCCGATCCGGAGCGGGTCGGCCGGGCGGTCGCCGGCACCGGGATCGTCCTGCTGGAGCTCCGCCCGGCCGACGACGGCGGGCTGGAGCAGATGTTCCTCACCCTCACCAGCAACCACCAGGACCAGGAACGTACGGAGAAGGAGCCGGTGCGATGACCGCGACCGTCGAAGCCCCCACCACCGCCGAGCAAGCCTGGGCACCCGACCCCCGGCCGTCACTGGCCACGTTGACCGCGGTGGAGCTACGCAAGCTGGTCGACACCCGGGCCGGCCGCTGGCTGCTGGCGATCATCGTGCTGGCGTGCGCCGGGATGGCCGCCATCCAGCTCGGCTTCAACGACCGGGAGTTCCGGACGTTCGAGGCGTTCTTCCTCGGCAGCGCGCTGCCGATCGGGATCCTGCTGCCGGTGCTCGGGATCCTCACGGTCACCAGCGAGTGGTCGCAGCGGACCGCGCAGACCACGTTCGCGCTGGTGCCGGAGCGGAGCCGGGTGTTGATCGGCAAGCTCGTGGCCGGCGGGCTGGCCGCGCTCGGGTCGGTCATCGCCAGCCTGGTGATCGGCGCGGCGGCGAACGTGATCGCGGCCGGCACTGGCGGCGACGCCGGCTGGCAGCTCGGCGGCGCGGCGGTCGGCGGCATCGTGGTCGCGCAGCTGGTGAACGTGACCATGGGGGTGGCGTTCGGCATGGCGCTGCTGAACACACCGCTGGCGATCGTCGCGTACTTCGCGCTGCCCACGGCTTGGGGCATCCTCGCCCAACTCGTGAGCGCGCTCGAGACCGCGGCGGAGTGGCTGGACTTCTCGCTCACGATGGCGCCGATGTTGAACGGTGACACCCTCACCGGCGAGCAGTGGGCACAGTTCGGCACCAGCGTGGCGGCCTGGGTGCTGCTCCCGCTGGTGGTCGGGTTCTTCCGGGTGCTCCGGTCCGAAGTGAACTGAGATCGCTTTCTCGGTCGCCGCTTCCGGTCACTGCTTCCGGTCACCGCTTCCGGTCGCGCACGACGTCGGCCGGCGGCCAGCCTCGGCGGCTGCCGGCCGACGCGTCGATGGGTCCAGAGCTGGCGATCGGGTGTCCCACGATGTGGTGAATTCGCGCTGGCTGACCGATCCGGGATTGGGCTTCGTTCGGGTCGTCGCATGGGTCCGGTTCCGGCCTCGGTTCGGTTGCTGTCCGCTTCCGGCCAGTCCCAGTCGGTGTGATTCGCGGCTTGTGACCAAACGTCCGCTTGACATACCAGCGCTGGCGCGCGACGCTTCATGGGAGCGCTCCCGTGCGCCGCGGCACAGGCGTCGAGCGCCGCTAGCCTGTCCGTCTACCAGGAAGCAGGGGTAAGAGTGCGCTACGGGTACTTCAGCGATGCGGAGCGGGAATACGTCATCGAACGCCCGGACACGCCATTGCCGTGGATCAATTACCTGGGCACCGACGCGTATTTCGGCATCATCTCCAACACCGCCGGCGGGTTTTCGTTCTACCGTGATGCCAAGCTGCGCAGACTCACGCGGTACCGGCACAACAACGCCCCGTTCGACTTTGGCGGACGCTATCTGTATTTGCGCGACAACGGCTCCGGTGAGTACTGGTCACCGTCCTGGCAGCCCACCCAGCGCGATCTCGAGTCGTACGAGTGCCGGCACGGCCTCTCGTACACGAAAATCTCCTCGCGCTACGCCGGGATCGGCGCCGAGACGCTCTACTTCGTCCCACTGGGTGAGACGCTGGAGGTCTGGCGGCTACGGGTCACCAACCACCGCGACACCGCCGTCGACCTGTCGGTCTTCTCGTCGATCGAGTTCTGCCTCTGGGACGCGCAGGACGACTCCACCAACTTCCAGCGGAACTTCTCGATCGGTGAGGTCGAGGTGGTCGACGGCGTGATCTACCACAAGTCGGAGTACCGGGAGCGCCGCAACCACTTCGCGTTCTTCGCCTGCTCCGAGCCGGTGATCGGGTTCGACACCCAGCGGGACACCTTCCTCGGCGCGTACCGGGGCTGGGACCGGCCGGCCGCGGTGGAGCGGGGCGAGTCGTTCAACTCGATCGCGCACGGCTGGGCGCCGCACGGCAGCCACCACATCAAGCTCGCGCTCGCGCCGGGCGAGACCCGGGAGGTCATCTTCGTGCTCGGGTATGCGGAGAACCCGCGGGAGGCGAAGTTCGACCCGCCCGGCTCGCAGACCCTCAACAAGGCGCTGGTGCGGCCGGTGATCGAGCGGTGGCTGCAGCCGGAGACCGTCGCCGACGGGTTCGCCAAGCTCCGGCAGTACTGGGACGAGCTGCTGTCCGCGGTGCAGGTGCGCACGCCCGACCAGGACACCGACCGGATGGTCAACATCTGGAACGCGTACCAGTGCATGGTGACCTTCAACCTGAGCCGGTCGACCTCGTTCTACGAGTCGGGCATCAGCCGCGGCATGGGCTTCCGCGACTCCAACCAGGACCTGCTCGGGTTCGTTCAGATGGTGCCGGAACGGGCCCGCGAACGGATCCTCGACATCGCCGCCACCCAGCTCGAGACCGGCGGCGCCTACCACCAGTACCAGCCGTTCACCAAGCGTGGCAACAACGACATCGGATCCGGCTTCAACGATGATCCACTGTGGTTGATCGAGGGGGTTTCGGCCTACCTCAAGGAGACCGGTGACGTCTCCATCCTGGACGAGCCGGTGCCGTACGACAACACCGAGGGGACCGAGCAACCGCTCTACGAACACCTGCAGCGATCGCTGCGATACACGCTGGACCGGCTCGGTCCGCACGGCCTGCCGCTGATCGGTCGGGCCGACTGGAACGACTGCCTCAACCTCAACTGCTTCTCCGAGGAACCGGGTGAACCGTTCCAGAGCGACTCGGTCGGCTACCGGACCGGTGGGGTGGCCGAGTCGGTGTTCATCGCCGGGCTGTTCGTGCACGCCGCCAAGGAGCTCGCCGGGATCGCCGAGACCCGAGGGCTGGCCGAGGAGGCGGAGACCTACCGGACCGCGGCCGAGAAGATGGCCGGGGCGATCGCCGAGCACGGCTGGGACGGCGCCTGGTTCCGGCGGGCGTACGACTACTTCGGCAACCCGGTCGGGTCCAGCGAGAACGACGAGGGCCAGATCTACATCGAGCCGCAGGGCATGTGCGTGATGGCCGGCGTCGGGCTCGAGGACGGTACGGCGATCCGGGCGCTGGACAGTGTCAAGGAGCGGCTCGCCACCGACCACGGGATCGTGCTGCAGCAGCCGCCGTACCGGCGCTACCACGTCGAGCTCGGCGAGATCTCGTCCTACCCGCCGGGGTACAAGGAGAACGCCGGGATCTTCTGCCACAACAACCCGTGGGTGATGATCGCCGAGGTGCTGGCCGGCCGGGCCGACCAGGCGTACCACTACTACAAGTTGCTCAACCCGTCGGCGCGGGAGGCGATCAGCGAGACCCACCGCTGCGAGCCGTACGTCTACGCACAGATGATCGCCGGCAAGGACGCGCCGACCCACGGCGAAGCGAAGAACTCCTGGCTCACCGGCACCGCGGCCTGGAACTTCGTGGCGATCACCCAGTGGATCCTCGGGATCCGGCCGGACTTCGACGCGCTCATCATCGATCCGGCGCTGCCCACCAACTGGGAAGGCTTCACCGCTACCCGGAAGTTCCGGGGCGCCACCTACGAGATCACGGTCCGCAAGCCGGCCGGCGTCACCGGCCGGGTCACCGAAGTGGTGGTGGACGGCGAGCGGATCGAAGGCAACAAGGTGCCGGCCGCGCCGGCTGGTTCGGTGGTACGGGTGGAGGCCTCGATCGGCGGCTGACCGGATCTCAGCTCGTGCGCAGCACCGGCCGTAACAGCGGATCCGGCAGGCCGTAGCGGCGCCACTCGCGCGGGTAACCCAGCGACACCTCCAGGAACGGTACGCCGTCATACACGGTGGACCGTGGAATGTGGAGGTGTCCGTAGACCACGGCGGCGGTGCGGAACCGGGTGTGCCAGTCGGCGGTCAGCTCGGTGCCGCACCACTGCGCGAACTCCGGGTAGCGCAGCACCCGGGTCGGCTCCCGCACCAGCGGCCAGTGGTTGACCAGGACCAGCGGCACGTCCGGGTCGCAAGCGGCGAGCCGGCGCTCGGTGTCCGCCACCCGCGCCCGGCACCACTCCTCCCGGGTCGGGTACGGGTCCGGGTGCAGGAAGTGCTCGTCGGTGCAGACCACGCCGGCCTGGTAAGCGCGGGCCAGCGACTCCTGCTTGTTGGTCGCGCCGTCGACCCGGAACGTGTAGTCGTACAGCAGGAACATCGGCACCACCCGGACCGGCCCGCCCGGGCCGGACCAGACCGGATACTCGTCCTCCGGGGTGAGTACGCCGATCCGGCGGCACATCGCCACCAGCTGCTCGTAGCGCGCCACCCCGCGCGCCTGCACCGGATCCCGATCGGTGGTCCACAGCTCGTGGTTGCCGGGCGCCCAGATCACGGTCGCGAACCGCTCCCGGAGCCGGGTCAGCGCCCACTCGATGTCGGCCATCCGCTCGGCCACGTCCCCGGCGACGATCAGCCAGTCGGCCGGCGAGTTCGGTGCCAGCGTCTCGAAGATCGGCCGGTTGCCGTTGTGGCCGATGTGCAGGTCGCTGACCGCGAGCAGCTGGCCGGGAGGGGTGCTCACCGCACCGAGCCTACCCGGCCGGGTTCGGGCGGGGTCTTCGAAACGTGGGCCTGGCTCAACTGCCGCGGACCAGCTCATTGAACCCGTGCGCCAGCTCGGTGGGCGTGGCCGGCAGCCGCGGTGCCCAGCTCTTCGGGCGCGCCGCCGTCCTGACCAATAACTATCTACAGTGCACTCGCTAGTGGGAGGCGTGCGGCGCGGCGACGGGTACGCGCCCCGCCAGTTTCTGGACCAGGTCGGGTCAGGCTCCGTAGACCTCCGGGATCGCGGCCCGGATCCGGTCGACGGTCGCCGGGACGTCGAGCTGCGTGGTGTCGATCGCAACGTAGCGGTAGTCGCCGCTCGGCTCACGGATCGTCCGAGCATCCCGTTCCACGAGGTCGACCTGGTCCCGCCATTCCTGCGTGGTCTGCTTCGCCCGGGTAGCCCGCCGAACGTCGCGCACTTGCTTGGCTACCAGCAGTTCGATCACGTGCAAGCCGGCCGGCTTCGGGATCAGCGCCTGGAAGGCCCGGAGGTCGTCCTCGTTGCGGATGAAGCTGCCGGCAATCACGTTGCGGTAGCCGGCCTCCCAGAAGTTCCGGACCAGTCCGGCGACGTTGCGGCGGAGCAGGTCGAAGAACGGTTCGTCGAACGGGCACGGGTTGATCCCGGCGACGTCCTCACCGTCGATCCGGGCGCCGTTCGGCGTGTGCGGAAGCAGGGCGCGCACGATCGTCGATTTGCCCGCGCCCTCCAAGCCGCAGACGATCAACAGCCGCCGGCCCGCTGACATGTCCTCATCACCGGCGGGAGTGTACGGAATCGACCGCCAGCCATGGCACGTGGTCGGCGTGCTCGGCCGCGCCCGGCTTGGCCGGGAAGTCGAAGACTCCGATCATCATCTGCATCGGATAGTCCGGCGCCTGCCCGACGCTGCGCACCTGCTCCCCATCGACGTAGAAGTCCACCCGGCCGGGGCGCCAGTCGGCGGCGTACGTGTGGAAGCTGGTGACGTCGATCGGCAGCCGGGGGGTGGCGAAGTCGTCGCGCAGGGCCGGGTCGCGGAACGGGTGGATGCCCATGCCGACCGCGGCTCCGGTCTCGTCGATCGCGTCGCCGAACACCTCGAACACGCAGATCTCGCCGGAGCGGTGCGGCTGGTCCTCGATGCCAACCAGCCACACCGACGCCATCGAGCGGCCGGTCAGCGACATCCGCGCCCGGACCTCGATCAGCCCGTACGTGGGCGTCCAGCCCCATTGGGTCGGCTGCGCCTCGCGTACCCGCAGCCCTTCGCGGAACGGCTGCTGGCCGACCGTACTCCCGACCGGACCGGCGAACACCCCGGACTGGATCGCCGAGACCCGCAGCGGCTCCTCATGCTGGTCCGGGCACCAGCGGCCCTGCTCGACCGGGATCGACAGCCGCAGCTGCGAGTCAGCGACCTGGTAGGTTGCGGCGCTCTGGGCGCGCGAACTCCACTGCGGCAGGTAGTGCGGGATCCACACCGATCGGTCAAGATCGCTGCCGTCGAAGTCGTCACCGCCGTCGAAGTCGTCGCCGCCGTCGAAGTCGTCGCCGGACGGCACCCCACTCACCCGCGAGGCCATCTGGCGATCGTACCGGCGGATAGGCCCGCCTGATCCGGAGGAAAGCGGAGGAATCACGACAAGCGCCCGGGGATCGGTGGCACGGACCCGGATAGTTGATGATGTGGTGCTGCCATTTCACGACGTCAACCCGGTCCGCCGGACCCCGTGGGTCACGTACGGGCTGATCGCCGCGAACGTGGTCGTGTTCCTGCTGACACCGACCGTCTCGAGCACCGGCATCGAGGGCGCCAGCCTGGCACAGATCTGCGAGCAGCAGGCGTTCTACGACCGGTACGCGGCGATCCCCGACGAGCTGATCGGCAACCAGCCGCTCCCGCAGGTAGCGACCGGCGAGGCCGGGGTCGGCCCGCGCGGGCCCGGGTGCGTCATCGATGCGCCGAGTTACCGGAAGCTGCCGGCGCTGTCGGTGCTCTACTCGATGTTCCTGCACGGTGGCTGGCTGCACCTGCTCGGCAACATGCTCTTCCTCTTCGTGTTCGGCAACAACGTCGAGGACCGCTTCGGGCGGCTCCGCTACCTGCTGTTCTACCTGGCGTGCGGGTACGCCGCGACGTACGGCTACGCGCTGGCGAACGCCGATTCGACGGTGCCGCTGGTCGGCGCCTCCGGCGCGGTGTCGGGGGTGCTCGGCGCCTACCTGGTGCTCTACCCCCGAGCCAGGGTGTGGAGCCTGGTGCCGGTGCTGCTGTTCATCCCGCTCCGGCTCCCCGCCTGGCTGGTGCTGGGGCTGTGGTTCGCGCTGCAGTGGCTCTACTCGGCCGGCTATGCGGTCTCCGACGCGGGTGGAGTCGCGTATCTCGCGCACGTGCTGGGATTCATCGCCGGCATGCTGGTGGCGTTGCCGGTCTCGGCCCGCCAGCCGCGCCGCCCGGTCTACCGCCGCCGGGCCGGCCCGGACTACTACTGGCGCTAAGCCGCAAACCGACGGGCCTACCGCCGCAGCTCGCGGCGGATCACCAGCCGCAGGCCCGACCAGGTTTGGTCGATCGCGCAGACCTTGTTGTCGACCAGCCCGGTCGGCAGTGCCACCTCGCGCACGACGTCCTCGGTGAGATCGGTCGGCAGCTTGGCGGCCCGCTTCGGCCAGGCGACCCACAGCCCGGCGGTCGCCGCCATCCGCGGCCGGGCTCGCTCGATCCCTCGCACCAGCTCGGCCCGCCAGACGGTAAACAGCAGGATCACGTCGAGCGGCCGGGTGCCGCGCAGGTCCCGACGCACGGTGACGCTGGCTGGCAGCTCGCCGAGCGTCGCGTCGAAGCCGTCCGGGGCGCCGAGCAGCGCGACCAAGTGGCCCGGCTTGATGCCGAGCTTGGCCGGTAACGGGGTTCCGGAGTAGCCGCCCATCGCATGATCGTGCCACAGGTCACCACGGTTGCCGGCGCACGCCACCGGGACACTCGCCGCCGGGGGTTAGGCTGGCCTTACTCGCAAGCAATCCCGTACGGGGGCGGGCGGATGGGAGGTGAGCGCTTGCAGTCGCAGACCGGCGTACCCCCGCCGGAGTCGCTGGCGAAGCTGCTCGGTGGCCGGCGCGGCGCGATCGACGCGACCGTCCCCCCGGTGGCGTTCGTGATCGGCTGGCTCGCCGCCGGCGAGTCGGTCACCATCGGCGCGATCGCCGCGATCGCCGCCGCCGCGCTGATCGCCGGCTGGCGGCTCGCCCGCGGCACCAAGCCACGGGCCGCGTTGGTCGGCCTGCTGATGGTGGGAGTCGCGGCGCTGATCGTGCTCCGGACCGGCCGGGCGGTCGACTTCTTCCTGGTCCAGCTGGTCACGAACCTCGCCAGCGCGTTGGCCTGGCTGGTCAGCATCACGATCCGGTGGCCGCTACTCGGGGTGGTGGTCGGCGCGGTGCTCGGGCAGAAGACCCGGTGGCGGCGGGATCCGGCACTGCTGCGCGCGTACAGCCGCGGCAGCTGGGTCTGGGTGCTTCAGTACGCGATCCGGGTGGCGGTGTTCACGCCACTCTGGATGGCCGACCAGGTGGTGGCGCTGGCTACCGCCCGGGTCGTGCTCACCTGGCCGTTGGTCGCGGCCTGCCTGGCGGTCTCCTGGTGGGTGGTGCGGGCCGCGCTCCCGCCGGACCATCCGGGCCTGCGGCACCCGGTGCTGCCGCCGTCCCTCGCGTAGCTCAGCTGGGCGCCGTGTGCGCGAGCAGGGCCGGGATCACGGTCCCCCAGACGGCCGGCGGCGGCACCTCGTGGCCCATCCCCGCCAGCGGGATCAGCCGGGCGTCGGGGATCTCGCTGGCCAGCGCCTCGCCGTGCGGGTACGGGAACAGCGGGTCCTCGGTGCCATGCAGCACCAGCGTCGGCACCGCAATGTCCGCCACAGTGGCGGTGACCGGCTCGCCCTCGGCCATCAGCCAATGGTTGGTCATGGCGGCGGCCAGGTTGCCGGTCCGGTCGACCACCCGGCCGGCGAGCTCGCGCAGCCGCCGCTCGTCCAGCGGCAGCGAACCGCGGAACGGCCGCTCACCGTCCACGATGGCGTCGATCGCCGCCGCCCGGTCCGACCAGTCCGGCGGCGGTGCCGGGTCGGCGAACGCCGCCCGTACCCGGTCGGCCGGCGGCGGTAGCTCGGGTGCGTCCGGTCCACGGGCGATCGGGCTGGTGGCGATCAGCGTGAGCGACGCGACCCGGTCCGGGTGCTCCAGCGCGATCTGCTGGGCGATCGCACCGCCCATCGAGACCCCGACCAGGTGGGCCCGGGGCACGCCGAGCGCGTCGAGCACTCCCACCGCGTCCCGCACCAGATCGGTCCCGGTGTACCCGGGCTCGCCGGCCGGATAGCTGACCGACTGCCCGGTGTCCCGGTGGTCGTAGCGGATCACGAATCGGCCGGTGAGGCGGTCGCAGAACTCGTCCTCCCACCAGTCCATCGAGGCGGTAGCGCCGCCGATCAGCAGGATCGCCGGGTCGGCGGGCGAGCCGGACGTCTCGACGCACAGCGCCACGCCGTTCACGTTGACCATGGTCATTGGTGCGACGGTACCTGAACCACCGCCGCGTCGGTGAGGTCGGCCATCCGGGCGGCGTCCATCGCCACGTAGCCGCGCACCACCAGCGACAGCACCGGCGCCAGGTCTTGGTCGACCTCCGCGCCGCGCACAACCGCGCAGGCGCCCCGCAGCAAAAGGTCGGCCAGGCTGGTGGGGTCAGGGTCGGCGGAGAGAACCACGACGGTACGGGCGCCGAGTGCGGTCGGCACCGACCAGTCGACCGGGACCGGGTCGACCAGGACGGCGAGCACCGGGCCGCGCTGCCACCGGGCCCAGTGGTCGGCGATCAGCTGGGTTCGGGCCGCCTCGGTCCGGACTTCGCCGAAAACCACCGGTACCCCGGCCGAGACGAGCACCCGATGCACCCGGGTCAGGCCCGGGCCGGCCGACCCGAGCACGACCACCAGCGGCGACCGGCCGGGCTCCTCGACGCGCACCCGGCCGACGATCCGGGGCGGCGTGGCGTGACGGGAACTGCCCACGTCTACAGTCACGTATCGCGAGCGCGGTTGGTTCTCCCAGTAACCGGTTCTCCCAGTACCGGTTCTCCCAGTAACCGGTTCCTGCCGATAGCACGGTCTCCCGGCGACTCGTTCTCCCGGCGAATCGTTCTCCCGGTGACCGATCGGTCCGCTAGCTCAACCGGGACTAGTCCGCCGGCCGGAGCGCGACCAGCGTGGCGGTCGGGTTGAGCGACCGCTCGACCCGGAGCCCGACCTCACCGGCGAGCGCACGTAGCCGGTCGTCGTCGAGGTCGCGCACGGAGAACCGTTGCTCGGCGCTCAGCCCGTCGAACTCGTACCGGATCGTGGCGGTCAGCACGTCGCCGGCGCGCTCGAGGTCGGTGAGGATCAGCCGCACGCCGTTCACCTCCCGGTCGGACTCGGTGGCGGTCGCCACCCAGCCGGGCGGGTGCCGCTCCACCACCGCGAGCCCGCCGTCGCGCAGGTGGCGGCGGACCGTCCTGAGTGTGCCGTAGACGAGTTCGTCGTCCGCGGTGTCCACGAAATGGCTCATCAGCAGCACGGCGTCGAACTGCTGACCGAGGTCGAGGGACACGATGTCGGCGTGGACGCCGGTGGCGAGCCGGAGCTCGGCGAGCATCTCGGGCTCGTTGTCCACGCCGGTCACCGGGTGACCGAGCCGGGCCAGCGGCTCGGCGAGCCGGCCGGTCCCGCAGCCGAGGTCCAGAATGGAGGCACTGGCGGGCAGCAGGTCGTGGATCAGCGCGGCGTCGTCGAGCCGCTCCGGTAGCCGGCGGTAGAGCTCAACCGGGCTGCCGTCCGGGGCGATACGCATCAGCCGATGATCGCACAGCCGATGATCGCACAGCCGATGATCGGACACGCACCACCGCCGACCCCGGCCCCACCACCGGTCTAGAGTCAGCACGTGGGTGGAGTCGAGACGGGTCACCAGCTGCGCGGCGCCGGCGTGCTGGCGAATCCTCAGTACAACAAGGATGCGGCGTTCACGGAAGCGGAGCGGGAGGCGCTGGGGCTGCGCGGACTGCTGCCGTGGCGGACCGCGACCATCGAGCAGCAGGTGGCGCTGGAGCTGGCGCGGCTGCGCCGCAAGCCGGACAACCTGGAGAAGTACATCGGGTTGGCGGCGCTGCAGGACCGGAACGAGACCCTGTTTCACAGGTTGCTGCTCGACCACCTGGAGGAGCTCGCCCCGATCGTCTACACCCCGACCGTCGGCGAGGCGTGCCAGCGGTTCAGCCACATCGTGCGCCGGCCGCGCGGGCTCTGGATCACGCCGGACGATGTCGGCCGGATCCCGCAGTTGCTGCGCAACACCGGCCAGGCCGAGGTACGGCTGATCGTCGCCACCGACAACGAACGGATCCTCGGGCTCGGGGATCTGGGCGCGGGCGGCATCGGGATACCGATCGGCAAGCTCGCGCTCTACGCGGTCGGGGCCGGCATCCAGCCGGGCACCACCCTGCCGGTTTCGCTGGACTGCGGCACCGACAACGAAGAGCTGCTCGCCGACCCGTACTACCTCGGCTACCCGAAGCGGCGACTGCGCGGCGCCGCCTATGACGCGTTCATCGAGGCGTTCGTCGAGGCGGTCCGGCAGGTCTGGCCCGGGGTGCTGCTGCAGTGGGAGGACTTCAAGCAGCACAACGCGATCCGGGTGCTGCACCGCTACCGGAAGCGGATCGCGAGCTTCAACGATGACATCCAGGGCACGGCCGCGGTGGCGGTGGCCGGGATCCTCGCCGCGCTGCGGGCCCGGCGGGAACCGATGTCCGCGCAGCGGCTGGTGCTGGTCGGCGCCGGGGCGGCCGGGACCGGGATCGCCGGGCTGGTCGACGCGGTGATGCGCCAGGAAGGCGCGGCCGCGGCCGACCGGCGGCGGGCGCTGGTGATGCTCGACTCGGGGGGGCTCATTTACGAGGGGCGGGACCGGGTCGACGAGGACAAGCGGCGGTTCGCGCTGAGCCCGACCGAGCTGGCCGGGTACGGGTTCGAGCCGGGCGAGCACCGCGACCTGGCGAGCGTGATCCGGCGGGTCCGGCCGACCATCCTGATCGGCACCAGCGGCCAGCCGGGGGTGTTCACCGAGTCGGCGATCCGGGCGATGGCCGCGCACACGCCGGTGCCGATCGTGCTGCCGCTGTCCAACCCGACCGCCAACGCCGAGGCGACCCCGGCCGAGGTCCTGGCCTGGAGCGACGGCCGGGCGCTGGTGGCGACCGGCAGCCCGTTCCCGCCGGTCGAGTCCGGCGGCCGGACTCGGCTGGTCGGGCAGGCGAACAACGTCTTCATCTTCCCGGGGGTCGGGCTCGGGGTGATCGCGTCCGGCGCGACCGAGGTCACCGACGAGATGTTCCTGGTGGCGGCGGAGACGCTCGCCGGGTTGGTCCCGGCGAACCGGCTCGCCGACGGCGCGCTCTACCCGCGCCTGGCCGACCTACGGCGGGTGTCCCGGGCGATCGCGATCGCGGTGGCGACCGAGGCGGTCCGCAGCGGGGTGGCCAAGCTGGGGCCGGACCCGGACCTGCCGTCGATCATCGACGGGCTCATGTGGACCCCCGACTATCCTTCGGCGGATCGCTGACCGCTGGGATCAGCGCCGGGACCGTCGCCGGGTGGCAGGTGGAACGCCCAGCCGAACCGGAAATGCGTGAGCAGCATTGGGTGCTCGATCCGCCACTCGAACCCGGTCCGGCCCGGCGCGGTTGTGCGCTCCGGCGCCGGCAGTTCCGACTCGGTCGCGAGCGAGGTCTGGTAACCCCAGACCGCCGGCGCCAACTCGGCGGGGAACTCCAGCTGTACCCGGAGCCGCCAGGTCGAGGTCCGGACGTCCCGCTCGAAAGAGCTGCCGAGCCGGTCCTCCCGCACCCGGTACTGATAAGCGGCGGTCGTGCGCTGGTCGGGGTACAGCGGCAATTGCAGATCGGCGCTTTCAAATAGCAGCAACACCTCGTCGTACGCCGCACGGCTGCGCGGCGGCTGCCATTTGATGACCTCCGGCCGATCGGTTCCCAATGTAGCGTGAAATTGCAGCTCGTCCCAGTCGGAAAGGGCCTGGTCGACTTGCACGATATGCCGTGTCACCGGCGTGGAGCCGCGGTTGATGAGCTGGTGGACGACCGAGCAGTGATACCAACCTTGCCGGTAGGAGAGGGTGGTGACCTCCTCTTCGATCTCGACCGTGGCCTCGTGCGGCTGAGCCAGCGGCTCGGTGTCATGGCCACCGGTGGCCGCCGATCTGCGCCGCAGGTAGTCGTACCTGACGAACTGTCGCCAGATCGCGTTGTCCGACCGCAGCACCCGCTCGGCCCGGCGGGCGAAGTCCTCTGTGGGCCGGTGGCGCTTTCCCTCGATGTGGCTGACGTACGACGGGTCGAATCCCATCAGGCGGGCTAATTGCTTCTTCGTCAGCCCTCGTTCCACCCGCCAGCGGGTCAGTTCGGCGGCGAAGGCAGCCACCGCGTCATTGAGTGGGGAATGCGCCATTCGATCGCCTTATGATGGGGATTTCAGTCTACCCCGGTCGTCGCCGCACGAGCCATGATCGGCGCACCGAGGAGCCGGTCCGGCCGGATCCCGGGTAACGCGACCTCGGGCAACTGGATCTCGTCCAGCCGGATCTCGGCCAAGGTCTCGACGCACCGCAGCCGGGCGGGGTCCGCGCCGGCGGTCTCCGCGGTCAGGGCATCCGGACCGACGGCGATTACGAAGCACCCGGCGCTCAGCGCGCTGGCGACGCCGACCGGTGAGTCCTCCACCGCCAGGCAGTGCTCCGGTTCGCATTCGAGCCACTCCGCCGCCGTCCGGTATGGCTCCGGCGCCGGCTTGGTCGCTGTCACGTCGTCGCCGGTCACCAGTTCGTCGAAGTCGGGACAGTGCCGGTCTTTGCGGACCGCCTCGACCAGCTCCCGGCTGCTGGCGGTGACCAGCGCGGTCTTCAGGCCCCGGGCGCGCGCCGCGGCGACCAGCTCATGGGCGCCTTCCCGCCACGGCACACCGGCGTGGTAACGATCGCGAACCCAGTTCACCACCCAGTGTTCATCCATAGTGGCGCGGCTCGCCGGCCAGCCCAGCCGACGCCCCACGGTCGCCACCGCTTCGGCCACACTGGTTCCGCGCAGGCCATCGACCGCGCCGGCTACCGGATGTCCCTGCCGCGCCACCATGAGTGCGGACAACGCTTCCCGCCATAGTGAAACGTTGTCCACAAGGGTGCCGTCCAGATCAAAGAGGACCGCCTTCAGCACGCGCATGATCTTGCCCCACCGGCCGGGTCGATCGCAGCCCGGGGCAGCCACCCACCCGGCGACCCTGGTGACGTCGACGTTTTCACGATCGCGGCCCGGCGACGGCCTGGCTCGGGCGATAGACTGGCCGTGATGCCAGCGCGCCGGGGCGAGCTTGAGGTACGGGTCCGCCGGGTGTACGACGAGCCCGGCGACGACGGTGTGCGGGTGCTGGTGGACCGGGTGTGGCCGCGCGGGCTGACCAAGGACGCCGCCCGGCTGGACGCTTGGCGCAAGGACGTGGCACCCAGCACCGAGCTGCGGAAGTGGTACGGGCACGACCCGGCCAAGTTCGAGGAGTTCCGGCGGCGATACGAGGCCGAGCTGCGCGGCGCCACCG
The DNA here is from genome assembly GCA_036564175.1 of Natronosporangium sp. Taxonomy (GTDB): domain Bacteria; phylum Actinomycetota; class Actinomycetes; order Mycobacteriales; family Micromonosporaceae; genus Natronosporangium. Next base: position 59,906 of record DATCKZ010000012.1, on the reverse strand, counting down.
AGGCGCTCGCCGAGCTGCGCGCGCTCGCCCGCGAGCGGGGCCGGCTGACCCTGCTCACCGCCACCCGGGAGGTCGACCTCAGCCAGGCCCGGGTGCTCGCGGACCTGCTGGCCAAGCGGAGCTAGCCACCCGCCACCGGATCAGCCGCCGGCTGCTGCGCTCGGCGGACAGCCGCGCTCGCCGGCAGCTTCGCCAGGCCGCCGCCGCGCTAGCCGGCGGCTTCGCGTGCCGCCGCCACGGTATGGCGCAGCAGCAGCGCGGTGGTCACCGGACCGACCCCGCCGGGCACCGGCGTAAGTGCTGCGGCAACCTCCGCCACCGCCGGGTCGACGTCACCGGCTAGCCCGCCGGCATCGGTCGGGTTGGCGCCGACGTCGATCACCACCGCGCCGGGCCGCACCTGCCCGGGGCCGATCAGCCCGGCCCGGCCGGCCGCGACCACCAGGACCTCGGCGGTGGCGGTCACCTGCCCCAGGTCGCTGGTCCGGGAGTGGCAGATCGTCACCGTGGCGTGCCGCTGCAGCAGCAGCTGCGCGACCGGCTTGCCGACCACAGTGGAGCGCCCGACCACCACCGCCCGGCGGCCGGCCAGCGGCACCCGGTAGTGCTCCAGCAGGGCGATCACCGCCTCGGCGGTCGCCGGCGCGAACGCCGGCAAGCCGGCCACCAGCCGGCCCAGCGAGTGCGGGTTGGCCCCGTCGACGTCCTTGCCGACCGTGATCGCGCCGGCAAGCTCGGCCGGCGAGATCCCACCCGGTAGCGGGGTCTGCAGGATGATCCCGGCGACCTGCCGGTCGGCGCTGAGCCGGGTCAGCTCGGCGCTGATCGCTTCCCGGGCCGCGGCCGGCCCCAGGTCGATCACATCGCAGGCGATCCCGACCTTCCCGGCCGCGGTCGCGATCGACCGGACATACCAGGCGCTGGCCTCGTCGGCGGTGGCGGTGACCACCGCCAACCGCGGCTGCCGGCCGGCGGCGGTGAGCTCGGCCGCCGCCTCGGCGACCTCGGTCCGGATCGCGGCCGCCAGCTCGCGACCGGTGAGCACCGACGGGATGGTCATGCCGTGACTCATCCCGCGATGGTCGCCCGGACCGCGGCGGTGACCCGGTCGGCCCGGGCGATCACCGCCTCGACCTCACCGTCCTGGACGCTGGCCCGGTTGACCTCGAGGTTGAGCCGGGCGGTGGTGGCGGCCGCGCGGGCGGCCTCGGCCGCGGCGGCCACGTCGGTGACCACGTTCGGGTTGCCGACCGGCAGCAGCTGCTCGGCGAGCTCGACCAGCCGGCCGGCGGCGGTGAGCACGGCCGCCGGCGGCTCGGCCGCCCGGGCGGTCGCCGCCGCGAGCGCGGCGGACCGGTCCGCCCGCTGCTGGTCGGTCTGCTTCGGCAGCCGGTAGGCCGCGGCCACCTCGCCGAACGCCTCGACGTCGGCCTCGATCAGCGCCACTGCCTGCTCGCGGATCGCGTCGGCTTCGTCGCGGATCCGGTCGATCGTCGCCGCGTGCTCGGTGTACTTTGGACCGTCGCTGTACCGGGCGACCATGCCGAGCAACGCCGCCGCCTGCGCGGCGTGCAGCGCCGCGGTGGCGCCACCGCCGGGCGCCGGCACCCGGGCGGCGAGCTGGTCCAGGAAGCCGGTGATCGGCAGGTCACGCATCCGGCACCACCAGGGTGGCCGGGACACCGACGAACGCCGCGTACTCGTCGACCGCGGCGGCGAGTGCGGCTTGCTCCGCCGGCTCGAACGGCCGCGCCGGCCGTACCTCGATGGTCATGGCGTCTGCGGTGAGGGTCCGCCGCCAGCCCCCGGCGAACTGCCCGTCCACGATGACCACGTGCAGCATCGGGTCCCGGACGCTAGCCAATCCGGCGAGGTCGAACGCCTTACGCCGCCCGGTGTACGCGACCAGGTACTCGTCGAACGCCTGCAGCAAGTGGACGGTCGGTGACGGCTCGGGTCGACCAGGCGGCTCGCCCGGCGCCGACCAGTACTGCTGGCCGTCCACTTCGGTGGCAACCAGGTCGGCCCCGACCAGCGCCAGGCCGCGCTTGGCGTCAGCCGCGACCAAGCCGGACCACCACTGGAAGTCGGCCCGGGTGGCCGGACCGTGGCTGGTGAAGTAGCGCCGGACCAGGTCAGCGAGCGCCTCGTCCCGGTCCCGCGGTGGCGCCGGCGGCACCCGCTCGTCGAACAGCGCGTACGTCCGCTGCTTGCCCTTCAACCCTCCACTACAGACGACCTGCTCCAACTCCGCGTGAATGAGAAGGAAACCGACGGTGAAGTTGTCGGCGGCGATCCCCGCCTCGATGATGGCGGTGGCGAGCTCCTTGCGGGTGAGCTGGTTGCCGCCGCTGAGCAGGTCAACGAGCAGCCTGTGACATTTGTCGAACGCCACACTGTCCAACCCTTGCTGCCGGTAGTAGGTCGCCATCCGGGTGTGCACCCGGGGCCCGGTCAGCTCGATCAGCCAGCGGACGTCTTCCGCGTTGATGAAGTGCCAGGTGCCGCGCGGCACGTGGGTACGGATGATGGTGCCGTCCGCGAGCGCCCGGTCCAACGCGGCATCGGTCGAACCAGTGGCGCGCTCGCCGACCGACCACTTCGCCACCGCGTACTCTTGCGACTGCACCGCGCCGAACCAGCCGACCACCTCGGTGATGCCCGGCAACCGTGCGCCGGTTAGCCGCTGGTTGCGCAGTCGTTGCTGCGCGATGTCGGGCAGGTGGGAGGCCAGCTCACCGGCGGTGCTCATCGCCGACCAGCATAGGCCGTCAATTTCTCAGTCAACTCACAGCCCCAGCCGGGTACACCGGTGGTGCGCAACACATTGTCTGCAAGCGACGGTCGCCGGAGACCCGGCAGCCGTACGATTGTCCGGAAATTACAGCTTGACGGGAGTTTCCTGGTGTCCACCTTCCTCTACCGGCTTGGCAGGCTGGCGTTCCGCCGGCGCAAGACGGTGCTCGCGATCTGGTTGGGGCTGTTGGTGCTGACGGGGTTCGCCTCCTACCGGCTCGCTGAGGGGACCGTTGACTCGTTCGAGATCCCCGGCATGGAGTCCGTTGAGGCGTTGGAGCTGCTCAACGAACGGTTCCCAGAGGCGGGCGGCGATGGCGCGTCGGCTCGAGTGGTGTTCGCGGCGCCGGCCGGGGAAACCCTCAACGACCCGGAGAACCAGGCCGCGATCGCCGAAACCCTCACCGAACTCGGCCAGGTGCCGGACGTGGTGAACGTCTCCGATCCGTTCCAGGCCGGCACGGTCTCACCGGACGGCCGGATCGGGTTCGCCGAGGTTCGGTTCGGGGTCGCGTTGCCGGCCGCGAACGAAGAACTCGACGAAGCGGTGACCGGTGCCCGCGACGCCGGGCTGACCGTGGAGATGGCCGGCGACGCGCTGGTTGAGGAGTTCGAGCAGGGATCCGCCGAGCTGATCGGGCTGGCGGTCGCCGCAATCGTACTGATCATCACGTTCGGCTCGTTCGTCGCGGCCGGCCTGCCGCTGCTGAACGCGATCATCGGGATCGGCATCACGATTTCGGCGATCTCCGCCGCGACCGCGGTCATGGACCTCAACAGCTTCACCCCGACCCTGGCGATGATGCTCGGGCTGGCGCTGGCGATCGACTACTCGCTGTTCATCGTCTCCAGGTACCGGCACGAGCTGAGTCGCGGCCGCGAGCGCGAGGAGGCGATGGGCCGAGCCCTCGGCACGGCCGGATCGGCGGTGGTGTTCGCCGGCCTGACCGTGATGATCGCGCTTACCGGGATGTTCGTCGCCAACATCCCGATCCTCACCGAGATGGGGCTGGCGGCCGCGCTCGCGGTGGCGATGTCGGTGCTGATCGCGCTGACCATGCTGCCGGCGATGTGCGGGTTTGCCGGCAAGCGGATCCTGGGTGGCCGGATTCCGGGCCTGCGGGCTCGCGACCCGGAGGCCGATGACGCCAACGGCCGGCCGAGCCTTGGCACCCGGTGGGTGCGGATGGTCACCCGCCGGCCGGCGACCGTGCTGGCCGTGGTCGGACTGGCGATGCTGGCGCTGGCGATCCCGGTGACCTCGATGCGGCTGGGCTTGCCGGACGAGGGCTCGATGCCGGAGGACACCACCCAGCGCAAGGCGTACGACCTGATCGCCGAGGGGTTCGGGGCCGGCTTCAACGGGCCGCTGATGGTGATCATCGACGGTGCCGGCAGCGGCGCCGACCCGCAGGCCGCCGGTCAGCAGCTGGTCCAGGCGGTGCAGGGGCTGGACAACGTCGCGTTCGTCCAGCCGGAGGCGCAGTTCAACCAGGCCGGTGACACCGGGCTGGTGATGGTCACCCCGGTCGAGGCCCCGAACAGCGCGGCCACCGAGGACCTCGTGGACGCGATCCGGGAGCGGGTCGAAGGGATCGAGGCGGCAACCGGGGCGCAGGTGTACGTCAGCGGCAACACCGCGATCGTCGCGGACTTCAACGAGCGGCTGGCCGGGGCGCTGCTGCCCTACCTGAGCCTGGTGGTGGGTCTGTCGTTCGTGCTGCTGATCCTGGTGTTCCGGTCGATCCTGGTGCCGCTGAAGGCGGCGCTCGGGTTCCTGCTCACGGTGGGGGCCACGTTCGGCGCGGTGGTGGCGGTCTTCCAGTGGGGCTGGCTGACCGACTACCTGCCGTTCGAGCAGAGCCACATGATCATCAGCTTCCTGCCGATCTTCCTGATCGGGGTGGTGTTCGGGCTCGCCATGGACTACCAGGTGTTCCTGGTGACCCGGATGCGGGAGGAGTACGTACACGGCAAGCCGCCGATCCCGGCGATCGTCACCGGCTTCCAGCACGGCTCCCGGGTGGTCACGGCCGCCGCGATCATCATGATCAGCGTGTTCGCCGGGTTCATGCTCTCCGGCGAGGACTTCATCATCCAGGTCGCGCTGGCGCTGTCGATCGCGATCGCGCTGGACGCGTTCGTGGTCCGGATGACCCTGGTGCCGGCGGTGCTGGCGCTGCTCAAGCGCCGGGCCTGGTGGCTACCGCGCTGGCTCGATCGGATCGTGCCCAACGTGGACGTCGAGGGTGACAAGCTCCGGACCGCGCTTGGCGACCGGCCGGTCGAGGAACCGGAGCCGGTCGGCGCGGGCGCCGGCGCCGGCCGGTCCTGACCGCTGGCCAGCTGCGCCGCGACCGGCCGAGGCTCGGCCGGCCGCGGCGCGGCTGGCCGAGACCTTCGCGGGTGGCTGCACCAGCAGCGCCACCCCCCAGGCGGAGATGACCGCGGCGATGCCGGCGAGCGCTACCCCGGGCACTCCCCCGGCGTAGCGCTCGCCGAGCATCGTGAACCCGATCAGCGAGGCGGCGGCCGGGTTGACCAGGGTCAGGATCGCCAGCGGCGCCCCCAGCCCGGCGCCCCGGTAGCCGGCCTGCGCCAGCATGAACCCGCCGATCGCGAACCCGACCACCGCCGGGGTGCCCGGGGTCAGCAGCCCGGCGATCCCGTCGGTGGTGAACCGGACCGCGACCGTCTGGGTGATCGCCGAACCGACCCCGAACGCGAGCCCGGCGGCCACCGCGAACAACAGGCTCCGGGGCACCACCACCCGGCGGGCCAGGATCGCGCCGATCACCAGCCCCAGCATCACGATCCCGGTCACGCCGGTCACCAGCACGGTCTGGCCGGTGGACAGGGTGCCGACCCGGGCGACCGGGGCGGTCAGCACCAGCAGCACCGCCAGTCCGGCGGTGGTCATCCCGGCGCCGCGCCACTGGACCGCGGTCACCGGCCGGCCGACCAGCGCCGCCCCGACCGGCAGCGCCAGCACCAGGGTGAGCGCCCCGAGCGGCTGGATCAGGCTGAGCGGTCCGTACCGCAGCGACACCACGTGCAGCACCGTGCCGAAGCCGGCCAGCCCGACCGCGAGCCACCAGCCCCGGCTGGCGAGCAGGAGGCCGGCACGGCGCAACGGCACCCGGACCGCGAGCCGCTCCTGGACCACGGCGCCGACCGCGTAGCAGGCCGACGACGCCACCGCCACCATGACCGCGAATGCGAGCTCGGTCATGCGAGCAGCATCCGAGCGGCGGCGGCGATCACGAGACCCACGGCACCGGACACTAGCATCGTCCGGCCGGCCCGCCGGATATGAACCTCCGTAAACCTCCGGGGCCGAGCCGGCAGCGAACCCCGCTTGACTGCCGGTCCTCGTGACCGCGGACCTACCCGGCCGCGGACCCCGCTTGACTGTTTAACAAGACGGACGTACGGTTTGGATAAGCCCGGTTCGGGTAAGCCCCGCCTAATGGAACGGGCACTCACTGGGTACGGAAGACTTGGTCAGACACGATCGCAGCGGCACAAGGGGGTATGACGTGGCCAGCCTCGACACCTTCGGCGCCAAGAGCCAGCTTCGGGTTGGGGACTCGACGTACGAAATCTTCGCGCTCGACGCGGTGGCGGGGCAGGAACGCCTGCCGTACAGCCTGAAGATCCTGCTCGAGAACCTGCTCCGGACCGAGGACGGCGCCAACATCACCGCCGACCACATCCGGGCGCTCGCCGGCTGGGACCCGGCTGCCGAGCCCAGCGTGGAGATCCAGTACACCCCGGCCCGGGTGCTGATGCAGGACTTCACCGGCGTGCCGTGCGTGGTCGACCTCGCCACCATGCGGGAGGCGGTACGGGATCTCGGCGGTGACCCGAGCCGGGTGAACCCGCTCGCCCCGGCCGAGTTGGTGATCGACCACTCGGTGATCGCCGATGTGTTCGGCCGGCCGGACGCGTTCGAGCGCAACGTCGAGTTCGAGTACCAGCGCAACCGCGAGCGCTACCAGCTGCTGCGCTGGGGGCAGGGGGCGTTCGCGCAGTTCCGGGTGGTGCCGCCGGGCACCGGCATCGTGCACCAGGTGAACATCGAGTACCTGGCCCGGGTGGTGATGGCCCGGGACGGTGCCGCCTACCCGGACACGCTGGTCGGCACCGACTCGCACACCACGATGGTGAACGGGCTGGGCGTGCTCGGCTGGGGGGTCGGCGGGATCGAGGCCGAGGCGGCGATGCTCGGCCAGCCGGTGTCGATGCTGATCCCGAAGGTGGTCGGGTTCAAGCTGGAGGGTGAGCTGCCGGAGGGCGCCACCGCTACCGACCTCGTGCTGACGATCACCGAGATGCTCCGCGAGCACGGGGTGGTCGGCAAGTTCGTCGAGTTCTACGGCCCCGGCGTGGGCGCGGTGCCGGTCGCCAACCGGGCCACCATCGGCAACATGTCGCCGGAGTACGGCTCGACCGTGGCGATCTTCCCGATCGACGAGGACACGCTCCGCTACCTCCGGCTGACCGGGCGCTCCGAGGAGCAGATCGCGCTCGTCGAGGCGTACGCCAAGCGGCAGGGGCTGTGGCACGACCCGGCCGCGACCCCGGACTACTCCGAGCACCTGACGCTGGATCTGTCCACGGTGGAGCCTTCGCTGGCCGGCCCGCGCCGGCCGCAGGACCGGGTGCCGCTGGGCAACGCCAAGACGCTGTTCCGGTCGGCGCTGCGCGAATTCGTCAACGACGGCGAGGAGCCGTACGGCCCGGCCGACGAGGCGAGCGCCGAGTCGTTCCCGGCCAGCGACGCTCCCGGCTACACCGAGGTCAACGACCCGGCGGACCGGCCCCGCGACCTGATCTCGGCGGCCGCCGGCGCGAACGGCCGGCCGTCCAAGCCGGTGCCGGTGACCGGCGAGGACGGTAGCCAGTTCGAGCTGGACCACGGCGCGGTGGTGATCGCGGCGATCACCTCCTGCACCAACACCTCCAACCCGCAGGTGATGCTGGGCGCGGCGCTGCTGGCGCGGAACGCGGTCGACCGGGGCCTGTCCCGCAAGCCGTGGGTGAAGACCACCCTGGCGCCGGGGTCCAAAGTGGTGATGAACTACTACGAGCGGGCCGGTCTGCTGCCCTACCTGGAGAAGCTCGGCTTCCACCTGGTCGGGTACGGGTGCACCACCTGCATCGGCAACTCCGGGCCGCTGCCCGAGCCGATCTCGCAGGCGGTCAACGAGCACGACCTGGCGGTGGTGTCGGTGCTCTCCGGCAACCGCAACTTCGAGGGCCGGATCAACCCGGACGTGAAGATGAACTACCTGGCCTCGCCGCCGCTGGTGGTGGCCTACGCGCTGGCCGGCACGATGGACATCGACCTGGCCAACGAGCCGCTCGGCACCGGCTCCGACGGGCAGCCGGTCTACCTGCGGGACATCTGGCCCAGCCACGCGGAGATCCAGGAGGTGATCGCCTCGGCGGTCGGCGCCGACCTGTACGAGCGGGACTACGCCGACGTGTTCGCCGGCGACGACCGGTGGCGCTCGCTGCCCACCCCGGAGGGCGACATCTTCGCCTGGGACGAGGAGTCGACCTATGTCCGCAAGCCGCCGTACTTCGACGGCATGTCGCGGGAGCCGCAGCCGCTCACCGACATCGAGGGGGCGCGGGTGCTCGCCAAGCTCGGCGACTCGGTGACCACCGACCACATCTCGCCGGCCGGTTCGATCAAGCCGGACTCCCCCGCCGGTAAGTACCTGCTTGAGCACGGGGTGCCCCGGCACCAGTTCAACTCCTACGGCAGCCGGCGCGGCAACCACGAGGTGATGATCCGGGGCACGTTCGCCAACATCCGGCTCCGCAACCAGCTGGTGCCCGGGGTCGAGGGCGGGTTCACGATCAACCACCTCACCGGCGAGCAGACCACCATCTACGACGCGGCGATGGCGTACGCCGAGGCGGGCGTGCCGCTGCTGGTGCTCGCCGGCAAGGAGTACGGCTCCGGGTCATCGCGGGACTGGGCCGCGAAGGGCACCGCGCTGCTCGGGGTGAAGGCGGTGCTCGCCGAGTCGTACGAGCGGATCCACCGGTCCAACCTGATCGGGATGGGGGTGCTGCCGCTGCAGTACCCGGACGGGGTCACCGCCGAGTCGCTCGGGCTCACCGGTACCGAGACCTTCTCGATCACCGGAATCACCGCACTCAACGACGGCCAGGTCCCGCAGACGGTCACGGTCCGCACCGACACGGGGGTCACCTTCGAGGCCCGGATCCGGATCGACACCCCAGCCGAGGCGGACTACTACCGGCACGGCGGCATCCTGCCGTACGTCCTCCGCAGCCTGCTCTGATTTCTCGCGTCGATCATGGAGTTGTCGCGCGGGTCGCCCGGCCAGTCGCGCGAAACTCCATGATCGGCGCCCAGATGCGGGGGTAGGCGGCCCGAAACCCGGAGCGTGACGGCGGCCGGGCGGCGTAGATTGACCGCCAGCATGCACGAGTCGGTGTTGGAGTCCGTTGCCGCGGCGGTGGGTCTGCAGGAAGGCGCGCCCGGCGTGCACCGAGTGCTGTCCGCGATCCGCCGGCTCTCCCCCGCGCCGACCCGGCAGGTGAGCCGGCAGACCGGCATCCCGGTCCCGGTGGTCGCTGCGGTCACGAATGAGCTGCGCCGGCGCGGCCTGGTCACCCGGGACCGGCCGTCCCGGCTCACCGAGCGAGGGCTCGCACTGCTCGGGCCGGACCCCGCGCTCGACCTGCGTTGCCCCGGCTGCGACGGCGGCGGGCTCGCCATCCCGGAACCGCTCCGAGCGGTCGCCGACCGGCTCGCCGCGTTGCAGGCCCGGGTGCCCGCCGCCGACCTCGCGCTCGACCAGTCACACTGCACGATCGCGACCAAGCTGCGCCGGATCGCCCTGCTGCTCAAGCTCGACCTCCTGCCGGCCGAGTCGATGCTGATCGTGGGCGACGACGACCTGATGTCGCTCAGCCTGCTGGCGGCGAGCCAGGCACTCGGCCAGCCGCTGGTCCGCCGGCTCGCGGTGGTCGAGATCTCGGCCGACCTGCTCGGGTTCATCGGCGAGGCGCAGGCCGAGCTCGGCAACCCCGGGGTCCAGGTTGACCGGTGCCGGCACGACCTGCGCGATCCACTGCCGGACCGGCTGCGCGGCCGGTTCCAGACCGCGATGACCGACCCGCCGTACACGGTGGCCGGAGCGCGGCTGTTCTTGTCCCGGGTGGTCGAAGGGCTGCTGCCCGGCCCGGGCCGGCCGATCGCGTTCTCGTTCGGCCCGAAGGGTCCGGATGACACGCTCGCCGTCCAGCGGGCGGTCGCCGAGATCGGGCTCGCCGTGCAGGCCAGCTACCGCAATTTCAACGAGTACGAAGGAAGCGGCGTGCTCGGCGGCGTGAGCCACCTGTCCTGGCTGGTCACGACGACCGTGACGGCGAGCGCGGTGCCCGGCCACTACGCCGGCCCGCTCTATACCGCGCAGTCGCGGGTTGGCCGGCGATGACGCAGCGGCCGGGACCGGTGGTCCGGTTGGCCGAGCCGCGGGACCTGCCGGCGCTCGCGGCCTTCGAGGTCACGATCGCGGAGGTGTCGTTCGGCGAGGACGCGGTCACCGACCCGGCCGTCCACCAGCGGAAGCTGGCGAAGGCGCTGGAGCGGGACCGGGCCGGCATGTTCGTCACCGACCGCGACAACAGCACCGGGCCGGTCACCGGCTGGCTCTGGCTGGCGATCAACACGAACTTCCTCACCGGCGCTCGGTACGCCAACTTCCGGTCGCTGGCGGTGGCGCCGGACGCGCCGGCCGGCACCGCCGAGGCGCTGCTCGAGCACGCCCTTGGGTACGCCCGGGCGCAGCAGGTCACGGAGGTGGTCGGGCGGGTGCATGTGGACAATCTGGCGATGCGGACGCTGTACCGGAAGTACGGGTTCGCGCCGGCGTTTCTGACCATGAAGTGGCGGGCCGATGCCGGCTGACCCGGTGACCGCCCCGGTGAAGTGCGTGGTTTGGGACCTCGACGGCACGCTCTGGCCGGAGGTCGCGGTGGAGCTGCCGGCCGGCCAGCAACCGCGGCCGTTCCCGGCGGCACTGGCCGCGATCGAGCGACTCGAAGCACGTGGCATCGTCAACAGCGTCGCCAGCCGCACCGACCCGTCGGTCGGCGGGCTGCTCGACCGTGACCCGGCGCTGCGCGACCGGTTCGTCGCCGGCCAGCTCGGCTGGGGGCACAAGAGCGAGGCGCTGCGCCGGATCGCCGCCGAGCTCGGCATCGCGCCGGCGGCGATCGCGTTCGTCGACGACGACCCGTTCGAGCGGGCAGAGGTCGCCGCGCTGCTGCCGGAGGTGCTCGTGCTCGCACCGGACCAGCTCTACGCCCAGCTCGACACGCCCCGGTTCAACCCGCCGGTGGTCACCGAAGACGGCCGGCGCCGGGTCACCCGGTACCGGCAGGAGCAGCAGCGCCGGGCGGCCGAGGCGGGGTTCGCCGGCGACCGGGCCGCGTTCCTGCGGGGTTGCCGGATCCGGCTCACCGTCGCCCCGGCGACCGTCGCCGATCTGGATCGGCTGGCCGAGCTGGTCGCCCGTACCCACCGCTTCAATTCGACCGGCGCCGGCTGGCCCCGGCACCGGCTCGCCGAGCTGGTGGCGGATCCGGGCTGGCTGGTAGCGGCGGCCAGGCTCACCGACCGGTTCGGCGACTACGGGCTGATCGGCGCCGCGCTGCTCGAGCGCGCCGCCGACCCTCGGCCGGGCGCTGCCGACCCCAGGCTGCACCTGTTCACGGTCTCCTGCCGGGCGATCGGCCGCGGCGTACCCACCGCCTTCCTGCACTGGATTCTGGCGCAGGCGCGGGCTAGCGGCGCCGCGCGCCTGCTGATGGACGTACGCCCGCAACAGGCGAACCTGGAGCTGCGGGTGCTGCTGCGGCAGGTCGGGTTCGAGGCCACCGCGGACCCGGGCGTGCTCGCCCGCCGGCTGGCCGCCGACCCACCCGCCCCGCCACCATGGCTCACGATCACCGCGCCGAAGCAATCGGCGGCCGCGGAGCCGGAAGCGGAGTCAGTGGATGCGGTGGTCCGGGAGCTGCTCGCCGAGGCGCTCGGGGTGGAGCGGTCGGTGGTCGACCGGTTGCCGGCGACCACCGACCTGCTCCACGGACCACTGCCGCTCGGCTCGCTCGCCGGCGCCCGGTTGCTGGCGGCGATCCGCGACCGGCTCGGGGTCGACGTCGCCGCCGAAGACCTGGCGCTGGACTGCCTGCGAACCATCGGCAGCCTGTGCCGGTTCGTCAGCGGACGCCGGGCACCGGCTCCCGGACGGCGGTCACCGGATCCCGGACCGCCCGGCTGACCCGGCTGAGCTGCCAGCTGATCGGCCGCAGCGCGCCGGTCAGGTGCCGCACCATCGACTCGCCGCTGAGCCGGCCACAGGTCAGCAGGTCGAAGTTGGCCGACCCGTACTCGGGCCAGGTGTGGACGCTGAGGTGCGACTGCGACAGCACCAGCATCGCGGTGACCGCGCCGTTCGGGAACTGGTGATGGGCCTCGCCCAGCACCACCGCGTGCCCCACCGCCGCGGCGTCGCGCAGCAACCTGAGCAGCCTCGCCGGGTCGGTCAGCAGAGAGGTGTCCTCCAGCCATACGTCGATGGCGTAGGAGCACATGTCCGTTCCATCGTAATCAGACAACGTAAGTCCCTTTTGGTCGATCGGAATGAGGGCAGGCGAAGGCACCGGGCAGGCACAGTCATCGGTGACCTCACCCCATTCCGCTCGGCCGGCGGGACCACCCGCGGGCACGCCTGATGACGCTGACTGTGTGGGGAGGATGACAGCGCCGCGCCCGCCGGTCAACGGATTTACCGCACCCGGATTTGCGCGGCGGGCCGGCGGCTGGTGGAATGGCGCAGGTGCCGACCTCCCCGCGGCGTACCCACATCCTCGTCCCCGCCCTGCTGGCGATGCTGGCGCTGCTCGTGACCGGGCTCGGCCCGGCCTCGGCCGCCCGCCGCTCCCCCACCATGGCCCCGTCGGCCGCTGAGCTCGCCGGTTCGCTCTCCGATGCCGAGCTGGTCGGCCAGGTGCTGATGCCGCACGTCTACGGCACCCACGCCACCGAGGTGTCGGCCGACGACGCGGCGGCGAACCAGCAGTACGCGGGCGTCAGCACCCCGGCCGAGCTGGTCGAGCGGTACCGGGTCGGCGGGGTGATCCTGTTCGACCGGAACGTCACCGATCCGGCCCAGCTGCGTACCTTCACCGACGGGCTGCGATCCGCCGCCGGCGGGCAGCTGCTGGTCGGCATCGACCAGGAGTACGGGGTGGTGGCGCGGCTGACCGACGGGGTGACCGGGCTGCCGAGCGCGATGGCGTCCGCCGCGGCCGGCGACCCGGCGCTCACCGAGGCGGCCTGGCGGGTGGCCGGCACCGAGCTCGCCGCGCTCGGCGTGAACGTGGATTTCGCCCCGGTCGCCGACGTGCTGAGCGGCGGCGGTGGCGGGATCATCGGCAGCCGCTCCTACGGGTCGGACCCGGCGCTCGCCGCCGCCCAGGTCGCGGCGGTGGTGCGCGGCCTGCAGGGCGCCGGGGTCGCGGCGACCCTGAAGCACTTCCCGGGGCACGGCAACACCGAGCTGGACAGCCACTCGGAGCTGCCGGTGGTGCCCGCCGCGCACCCGCTCGCCGAGGCCGACCTGCCCCCGTTCACCGCCGGCATCGACGCCGGCGCCTGGCTGGTGATGGCCGGCCACCTGGACATCCAGCAGCTCGATCCGGGCCTGCCGGCGAGCTTCTCGCACCCGGTGCTGACCGGCCTGCTCCGCGAGCAGCTCGGCTTCCGGGGGGTCACGGTCACCGACGCGCTAAACATGGCGCCGGCCCAGCGCTGGCCACCCGGCGAGGCGGCGGTCCGGGCGCTGCTGGCCGGCGCCGACCTGCTGCTGATGCCGCCCGATCTGGCCGCCGCGTACGACGGGCTGCTCACCGCGGTCCGCGACGGCACCCTGCCCCGGGAGCGGCTCCGGGAGGCGGCCACCCGGGTGCTGGAACTCAAGCGGCGGCTCGCCGCCCCGACCGCGGACCCGGCCCAGGACCTGTCCATCCTGGACAGTGACGGTCACCGGCAGGCGGTCGCTCCGCTCGCCGCCGGGGCGGTGACGCTGCTGCGTGGTACGTGCACCGGCCCGCTGGTCGATGGGCCGGTCACGGTCACCGCCGCCAGCGGCCGCGACCAGGCCCGGGACTGGCTGACCGAGGCGCTGGCCGAGGCCGGGGTGCCGGTGAGCCACTCCGGCGACACGGTGGTCCACCTGGTCGGGTACGGCGACGGGCCGGGCGACCTCCGGGAGGACGCCGCGGTGACGGTGGCCATGGACACGCCCCACCTGCTGGCCGAATCCCGCTCGCCGGCGCTGGTGGCGACCTACTCGTCCAGCCGGCTGTCGATGCGGGCGCTCGCCGCGGTGCTGACCGGTGCGGCCCAGGCACCGGGCCGGTCGCCGGTCGAGGTACCCGGCCTCCCCCGCTCCGCCTGCCAGGAGTAACCCGGGTCACCCCCCGGCCCGGTCGGGTTGCACCAACCGGGCATACTGCACAGTTGTTTTCGCAACCACCCCTAGGAGGAACCTGCATGACCGGGCCGTATCAGCAGCAATACCCCCAGCAACCGGGTCATCCGCAATACCCCCAGCAGCCCGCGCCGCCGCCCGGGGCCCAGGGCGGTGGTGGGCAGACCGCGATCGCGGTGACCACCAAGTTCCTGTGGCTGGCCTGGATCTTCTTTCTCATCAAGCCGAAGATCTTCCTGAACGGCCACGAGGTGCCGGCGGTCTGGGGACGCAACGTGATCCCGGTACAGCCCGGCCAGCACCATCTCCACATCCACGTGCCGTACTTCCTCCCGCCCAAGGTCGGCCCGGCCGACCTGGCGGTGCCGGTCCAGCCGGGGCAGACGGTGGAGCTGGAGTACAAGACCCCGCTGTGGGTGTTCTCGAGCGGCTCGCTGGGTGCCCCGCCGCAGAAGTACAAGGGTGCCGGGCTCATGATCGGCCTGACCGTCGCCTTGGTCCTGATCATCTGCCTCTGCTGCATCCTGAACATCGTGGCGAGCACCAACTAGCCCATCGGGCGCAAACCGGACGGCACGCGAGGGGGATGCAATCCGTACGTACGGATTGCATCCCCTCGCCGTACCTGCCACGATCGAGCCGTGCCCAGGGTGAGCCAGGACCAGCTCGATGCCCGGCGCCGGGAGATCCTCGCCGGCGCCCGCGCCTGCTTCGCCCGGTACGGGTACGAAGGGGCCACCGTCCGCCGGCTCGAGCAGGAGACCGGGCTGTCCCGGGGGGCCATCTTCCACCACTTCCGGGACAAGGAGTCGCTGTTCCTGGCGGTGGCCGAGGACGACGCCGCGGCGATGGTGGAGACGGTCGCCCGGCACGGGCTGGTGCAGGTGATGTGGGACCTGCTGGCCCGGGCCGCCTCCCCGGAGACCGCCGGCTGGCTCGGCACCCAACTGGAGGTGTCCCGGCGGCTGCGCACCGACCCGGCGTTCGCCAGCCGGTGGGCGGCGCGCGCGGAGGCGATCGCGGCGGCGACCCGGGAGCGGCTCACCCGGCAGCGGGAGGCGGGCGTACTGCGCGACGACGTCCCGCTCGACGTGCTCGCGCAGTTCCTGGAGCTGGCCTACGACGGGCTGGTGCTCCACCTGGCGATGGGCAGGCCGGCCGACCATCTCGGCCCGGTGCTGGACCTGGTGGAAGCGGCGGTCCGCCGGCCGGCCAACTCGTAGCGCACCGGCCAACGCCTAGGAGGCCGGCTCAGCCCTGCTCGGCCACCATCTTCGTGTACAGATCGATCTTGTAGTCGAGCACGTCCAGGTCGGCCTGCAGCTCGGCGATCCGGGACAGCACCCGCTCCCGGTGCTCGCGGAACAGGCGCAGCCGCTCCGGGAGGGTGTGGTCACCCTGCCGGGCCAGCTCGGCGTACCGCCGCATGTCCCGGACCGGCATGCCGGTGCGCCGGAGCTTGGTCAGCAGGTCCAGCCAACCCAGGTCCGCCTCGGTGTAGCGGCGGCGGCCGGCGCTGTCCCGCCCGACCGGCGCGACCAGCCCTTCCTGCTCATACCAGCGGAGGGTGTGGGTGCTCAGCCCCACCCGGGCGGCCGCCTCGCCGACGCTGAGGGTGTCCCGTTCCAACAGCTGCGTCATGGCCTCAAGCCTTCCCCTTTGAGTGCACTCGAAGTCAAGCATGCCTCGGCTGGGGATGGCAGGATGACCAGTCATGGACCTTGGGCTCAACGATCGGGTGTACGTACTGACCGGGGCCTCCCGCGGGCTGGGGTACGCGACCGCCGAGGCGCTGGTCGCCGACGGCGCCCGGGTGGTGATCTCGGCTCGGGACGCGGACCGGGTGACCGCCGCCGCGGCCGCGCTGGGCGGGGACGGCACCGCGGTCGGGGTCACCGCCGACCTGACCGACCCCGACACGCCCCAGCGGCTGATCGACACCGCCACGACCACGTTCGGCCGGCTGGACGGGGCGCTGATCTCAGTCGGCGGGCCGCCGCCGGGGAGCGTCGCGAAGGCCACCGATGAGCAGTGGCGGCAGTCGTTCGAGACGATTTTCCTCGGTACGGTGCGGACGGCCCGGACGGTGGCGTCGGCGCTGCCCGAGGGCGGGGCGATCGGGCTGGTGCTGTCGACTTCGGTCCGCGGGCCGGTCCCCGGGCTGGGCTTGTCGAACGGGCTACGGCCGGGGCTGGCCGGGGCGGCCAAAGACCTCGCCGACGAGTACGCGCCGCGCGGCGTCCGGGTGGTGAGCCTGCTGCCGGGCCGGATCCTCACCGACCGGAACCGGGAGCTGTTCGCGGCCAGCGGCGACCCGGCCGCCGCGCAGGCGGCGGCGGAGGCCGCGATTCCGATGGGTCGACTCGGTGACCCGGCGGAGTTCGGCCGGGTCGCCGCGTTCCTGCTGTCCCCGGCGGCCAGCTACCTGACCGGCATCACGGTGCCGGTGGACGGCGGGGCGTTGCGCGGCCTGTAGGGCCGGCCGGCCCGCCGGTCGCGCCGGCGGATTGCTGCCGGCTGGCTACGTCGCAGCCAGCCTCTGCGACGTAGCCAGCCGGCGGCTTCACCGCACTCGCACGGTCACCGGGACCCGCAGCTCCGGGGCCCCGGGGTCGGAGGTGAGGACCAGCAGCGTGGCGCTGACCTCGTCACCCGCCGACAGGCCGGTGGTGTCGACGGTCAGGGTGATCCGGGTGGACTTGCCAGCCGCCACCGTGCCGGTCGGGGCGGGCAGCCCCAGCCACGGGACGTCCGCGTTGAGCGTGGCGCACCGCTCGCCAGCGAGTGGGTAGTAGAGCGTCCGCTCCAGACCGTGGGTGCCACCGATCGACCAGATCTCCCCGCCGGCCCGGCCGTGGCTGCAGAACCCGGCGGCGCCGTACGCTCGGAGCACCGGCAGGTCCGGCACCGTGCCCAGCTCCCAGGCGGTGCCGCCGTGCGGCAGCCGCTGCACGGTCGCGGTCTGCATCAGGCCGAACTGGTCCTGCCGGTTGCCGCCGATCGCGTAGATCGCCGCGTCGGTGGCGGCCATCGCGACGTGGGAGCGCGGCTCCGCCAGCGGCGGGCCGAGCCGCCAGCTACCGGTGTCGAGGTCCAGCACCTGCACCACGTCGAAGACCTGCTCGGTGGTACGCCGGTCCAGCCCGCCGGCCAGGTACAGCTCGGGTCCGACCTGGATGAAGCCGGGCGACCTGAGCGCCACCGGCATCGAAGCGGCCGGCCGCCAGGTGTCGGTCGCGATGTCGTACGCGTCCACCCGGTCGGTCACCTCGTACCAGTCCCCGGTGATCGTGCCGCCGGCCAGGTAGATGGTGCCGTTCCAGACCGCGGCAGCCGCCTCGGCACGCGCGGTCGGCAGCGGGGCCGCCTCGCTCCACTCGTTCCGGGCGATGTCGTAGACGTAGTGCCGGTCGGATGGCACGGCGTCGGTGTCCGCACCGCCGAGCACGTGGATCTTGCCGGCCTCGCAGACCGCCACCCCGTTCACGACCGGGCCGGGCACGTCCGGCAGGTGCTCCCACTCGTCGGCGACCGCGTCATACCGCCAGCTCTCGAAGGTCGCCTCCGGGAAGCCGGGGTCGAGGCCACCGAACACGTAGCCGTGGTCCGGGTCGGTCGGGCACTGCGCGTGCGCGTACTGCCGCACCCCCCGCGGCACCGCCGCCCCGTCGGTCCACTCTGGCGCGGCGAGGCTGGTCGGACCCGCCGGCACCGGGTCGAGCCGGTGCGGCGCCGTGGCCAGCTGGTAGTCGTACGCCGCCGTGCCGTTGGTGTTCCCGAGCGTGAGGTGCACCGGTCGGGTCACGCCGGCCGGCACGGTCAGCGAGAGTTCCGCCGGGTCGGCGGTGGCGCACGGCTCGTGCCGGAGCAGCGTGAAGTCAGCGGTCGCGGTGCTGCCGGGCCGGACCAGCACCCGGCCGGTGTCCGCGACCCACCCGTCGAGCGAGGCGGTCACGTCCAGCGGTGGCAGCGGCCGGTTGCCCTGCCGGTAGGTGTCCAGCCAGTACGTGAACCGGCCCGCCTCGTCGGTGCGTACCTCGGCCTGGTAGCGGACGTCGTGGATCCGCACCACCGCGCCGGCCAGCGGCGAGCCCTCGGCGGCCGGGCCCACGGTGTCGCACCGGTCCAGCCCGGTCACGGTGCCGGTGATGCTCGCCCACGACGGTGGCGGGGTGGCCGCCATCGTCACCCGCAGCGGCTCGACCGCGAACGGGGTGTCCTCCAGCACCGTCAGCCAACCTGTGTAGTCGCCGGGTTGGCTCACCTCCGGGATGGTGGCGTCGAACGTGACGGTGATTTCGACCGACTCGCCAGGCGCGAGCGTCCCGGTCGTCGACGAGCTGGACAGCCAGGGCAGCTGGTCGCCGCCGGTGGTGTCGCACTGGTCGAAGCCGGGCAGCTGCTCGAGCCACGGCACGTCGCCGACCGCCGGGTTTAGGTAGCCGCCGACCTTGTAGAAACCGCAGGCGCTGGCCATCCGCTCCACCGGGAACAGCGAGTTCGGCAGCTCCCCCCAGTCACCGGTGGTCGGGTCGTAGTAGAACCCCATGTTGGTGCGGTAGCCCCCGAACACCCCACCGGAGATCAGCAGCAGGCCGTTGGCCGCGGCGTACCCGTTGCCGACCGCGGTGAGCGGGAGGTCCGCGATCCGGTGCCAGCTGTCGGACGCCGGGTGGTAGACGTAGGCCCGGTTCATCGGCCGGTGGTTGGCGTCCCGGCCACCTGCGCAGTAGATCAGGCCGTCGATCGTGCCGCAGGACATTCCGGCGGCCGGCTCCGGGTAGTCCGCCGCCCGCGACCAGGAGTCGGTCACCGGGTCGTAGACCGCCACCGACGCGAGCGCGGTCTCCCCGTCCGCACCGGTGCGCCCGGCGATCACGTAGAGCTTGCCGTCGAGGACCGCGTGGCCGGCCACCGCGACCGGGTACGGTGCGTCGGCGGCGGTCGACCAGCTGTCGGTGGCCGGGTCGTAGACCAGGTTGGTCGCCATCGCACCGACCCCACTGGGCCCGTAGCCACCGACCACATAGAGCAGATCGCCGAGGAAGTCACCGGCCGGCAGGTTCCGGACCGGCATGAAGCTGGTCATGTCCCACCGGTCCTCGGCGATGTCGTAGACCAGGTTGCGCTGTAGCGTGCCGCTGCTGCCGCCGATCACGTAGAGCTTGCCGTCATGCACCGCGCCGAGCGTGTTTTCCGTCTCCCAGCGCGCGTCGTGCAGCTGGATCCAGTCCACTTCGGTCGGGTCCGGGGAGGCCGCGGGGTCGCCGGTCGATTCTGACGAGGCCTCGGCATCCTCGCCGGCCACCGGCAGCAGCTGCAGCGGCGCGCCCGGCTGCGCCAGCAGCTCCCGCTGCGCCGGCCGTAGCGCGAACTCGTCGTTGCGCTCGGTCAGCTGGTACTTGGCCGGGGCGGTGCCGACGTTGGTGAGCGTCACCGTGGTGACCTGCCGCTGGCCCAGCTCCGGGTTCGCCTCGATAGTCCGGGTGCTGACCGCCAGCTCGCCGGTGCTGAGCGCGAAGTCGGCCCGGGCCACCCCGCTGCCGACCACGTTGGCCGTGGCGCTGCCGGCGGCGTACTGCCCGACCACGTGCTCGGCGGTCAGCTCCTGCTCGCCGGTGGCCGGGGAGAACAGCCAGTAGAAGCCACCCCCGAGCGCCCGGTCATCCGGGGTGTCCACGGTGGTCGTCCGCAGCTCCGGCTGGCTCACGCTGGCGACCGTGGCGCCGATCACCGGCTCGCCGGTCCGGTCGTCGGTGACCCGGCCGATCACCAGCCCGCCCGGCACCGGCGCGCAGCTGCGTTCCCCGAGCAGCACCTCGTCGACCTGCCACCACCCGTTGTAGGAGACGTCGTTGCGGTAGTGGAAGCGCACCCGCACATCCGGTTTGCCGGCCGCCGCCGGCAGCGACACCTGCTCCAGCCGCGGGCCACGCCGGAGGCTGGTCTGCCGCCACACGTTGTCCCAGGACTCGCCGCCGTCGATCGAGATGTCCACTTCGGCGACGCCGCGGGTCAGCAGCACGTCGCTCCGGAAGCTGAGCAGCGGGTCGGCGGCATCGGTCAGGTCGACCGGTCCGCTGATGAGCAGGCCGTCCTCGAAGAGGGCGCCGTGGGCGCTGTCGATGCTGGCGAACCGGCCCTCGCCACCGGTCAGGTTGGTCCGCTGGCCCGGGTCGTTGAACTGCCAGCCGTCGCCGACGGTCGTCTCCAGCGTCCAGCCGGCCGGCGGCTCCCCGGTGTCGAAGGCCTCGTAGAGACCGAGGTGCGCGGACCGGTACCCGGGCGCCAGGCACTCGTCGGTGCTCGCGGTCAGCGCCAGGTCGGCCACCAGATCGGAGTCCCCGACCACCAGCTCGGTGCTGAGCCGGTCGTACCCGTCGTAGTGGGAGGTGACAGTGAGGTGGTAGGTGGTGTCGGCCGGCAGAGTCACCTGGTACCGGCCGGTGGTCGGGTCGGTGTAGATGGTGCCGTGCGGGTAACCGGCGATCGTGATCCCGGCGTACAGCGGCCAGCCGTGCCCGGAGCCGTCGGTGACCGTCCCGCTGACCGTCACCGACGGCAACGCCACCACCGGGATGTCCGACGTGGTGGTCTCGCCCTCGGTGACGATGACCCCGGTGACGGTGGCCTGCTCGTACCCGTAGGCGACCGCGGTCAGCTGGTACTCGCCGGCCACCAAGCTGATCTCGTACCGGCCGTCCGCGTCGGTGCTGGTGCGCCGCCGGTAGTCCGGGCCGGTCGCCTCGACGGTGGCGTTCGGCACCGGCGCACCGGTGTCGGCGTCGGTCACCACCCCGGTGAGCACCCCGGTCGGGCCGATCGGCGAGGCGAGCACCGCCGCGTGTGCGTCCAGCCGGCCCTCGCCGAACACGTTGTTGCGGGCCGCGGTGCCGCCGCAGCTCAGGTCCTCGGTGTCGACCGCGGTCTGGTCGAGCAGCTCCCGGGTGCCGGCGACGTCGCCGACCAGCGACGGGGCGGCCGACCACATCAGCGCGACCGTGCCGGCCACGTGCGGGGCGGCCATCGAGGTGCCGTTGCCCAGCCCGTACCCGCCCGGGATGCTGGAGCGGATCGCCACCCCGGGCGCGGCGATGTTCGGCCGGACGTCCACCCCGGCGCTCGGGCCGCGGCTGGAGAACTCGGCGATGGTGTTGTCGATGTCGTGTGCCCCGACCGCATAGGCGTGCGGCGAGTCGGCCGGCGAGGCGATGGTGTTGCAGCCCCGGGCGCCGTCGTTGCCGGCGGAGAAGACCGTGAAGATCCCGGCCGCGTTCCAGGCGCTGATGATGTGGTCGTAGTAGGTGTCCACGAACGACCCGTTGTGGGCACCCCAGGAGTTGTTGATGATGTGCGGCCGCAGGTCGGTCCGCGGGTTCTCGCCCGCCAGGTCGGTCGGGGCCAGCATCCACTCGCCGGATGCCAGCAGCGCGTCCACCGTGCAGCCGACCTGGCCGACTGCCTCGCAGCCCTTCGCGGCGATCCACTGCGCTTCCGGTGCCACCCCGATCCCGAACCCGCTGGCCGACCCGCCGACCATCGTGCCGGTCGTGTGAGTGCCGTGGCCCTGGTTGTCACACGGCTCGTCGGTCGGGCAGATCGACGACGGGTCGTACCAGTTGTAGTTGTGGTCGAAGCCGTCGCCGGTGTTGCCGCGGTACCGGTCGACCAGGTCCGGGTGGTTGTACTGGACCCCGGTGTCGATGCTGCCGATGACGATCCCGTCGCCGCGGACGCCGAACCGGTCCCAGGCCTGGTCGGCGCGGATCGCGGCGATCCCCCACTCGACCTGCTCGGCGGCGACCTCCTGCTCGGCCGGGAGCAGCTCCGGCACTTCGTACTCGCCCACCTCGCTCAGCCCGGTCACCGCCGGCTGGGTGGCGAGCCGCTCGGCCAGCTGCTCGGTACCGTCCTCGACCAGGATCGTGTTCACGATCCAGAACGGGCGATACCGCACGCCGGCCTGCTCCAGCAGCTCGATCGTCTGCCGCTGGCTCGCCTCGGCGGTCGCCTGCAGCCGCTCGACCACGTAGTCGCCGCGGGCCTGCCAGTCAGTGATCTCCTTGGCGCCGCTGAGGTCGGCCCGCGCGCCGAAGTCGACGAAGAAGTCCGCCTCACCCTCGACCGCCAGCTCCTGCAGCACCGCCGGCGCGACCTCGTCCTGCCAGGGCTCGGGGCTCGGCTGCGCCACCTCGACCGGCGGTGCCAGCCGCTCGGCGAGCGGCGGGGCGGCGGCAGCCAGCGACCCGGTAGAGCCGAGCGCGGCGATGATGGCGAAGAACCGGCGGATGCGGGGGGATCCGGCAAACAACCGCATGGGGGAACTACCTCCACAGCACGGCCCCCGCCCGACGTGTCGGGTTAAGGGTCCGGGGTGATCGCCCGACCTGTCCAGCCATTAAGGTGGACAGCTATGGCCGTGGACACAACTGGCCAACCACCCGAGCAAGCGCTGGCTCCGCTCGGCATCGACCCGGTCGCCGAGCGCGTCTACCGGGCGCTGCTGCGCGCCCCCAGCAGCGACACCAGCGAGCTCGCCGAACGGCTCGATTTGAGCCAGGCCCGGGTCCGCCGGGCGATCGCCAACCTGGAGCGGCTCGGACTGGTCAGCCGGACCCCGGACGCGGTCGCCCGGTATCTGCCGGCCGCTCCGGACGTGGGGCTGGCCGCGCTGATCCTCGACCGCGAGGCCGCGCTCGGCCGGGTCCGGACCACCGCGCAGCAGTGGATGGAGGACTACCGGGCCGGCCGGCGCAGCGCCCGGGCGGAGGTGTTCGAGGTGGTCACCGGGTCGGACGCGGTGTTGCACCGGTTCGACCAGCTGCAGCGGTCGGCAACCACCGAGATCCAGGTGCTCGACACCCCGCCGTACGCCGGCCGGGCCGGCCCGGGCACCAACGACCTGGAGTTCGAGATCCTCGCCCGCGGGGTGGTCTGCAAGGCGATCTACGACCGGCGGGCGCTGCTCCGCTCCCCCGGCGCGATCGAGGCGATCCTGCGCTACGTCCGGGCCGGCGAGCAGGCCCGGGTCACCACCGAGCTGCCGCTCAAGCTCGCCACTTTCGACCGCAGGCTGGCGTTCGTCCCGCACTCGCTCGACCAGCGGGACGTCGCCGGCGCGATCGTGGTGCACCCGTGCTCGCTGCTGGACGTGCTGCTGTACGTGTTCGACCGGCTCTGGGAGCAGGCCACCCCGCTGTCGCCGACCGAGCCGCACCTGCCGGACGAGGCCGACCCGGAGCGCGGGCCGACCCCGGACGACCGGCGGCTGCTGGCGCTGCTCGCCAGCGGCATGCCGGACCAGGCGATCGCCCGGCACCTGGGCTGGAGCTACCGGACCACCCGGCGAAGGATCGCCTCGCTGATGGCCGCGCTCGGCGCCGACACCCGGTTCCAGGCCGGCCTGTACGCCGCCCGGCGCGGCTGGCTCTGACCCCGGGATAGATCGCGTGGATCTAGGAGTTGTTCAGCCCGATTTATCGAAATCGGGCGTGAACAACTCCTGGATCGACGGGGAAGGGGTGGCGACCGCGAACTGGGTCCGGTAGAGCTCGGCGTAGAGCCCGCCGGCGGCGACCAGCTCCTCGTGCCGGCCCCGCTCCACGATCCGGCCCTGGTCGAGCACCAGGATCTGGTCGGCGTTGCGGACCGTCGAGAGCCGGTGCGCGATCACGATCGCGGTCCGGCCGGTGAGCGCGGTGGCGAGCGCCTGCTGCACCGCCGCCTCGGACTCCGAGTCCAGGTGCGCGGTCGCCTCGTCGAGGATCACGATGGACGGTGCCTTCAGCAGCAACCGGGCGATCGCGATCCGCTGCTTCTCGCCGCCAGAGAACCGGTAGCCCCGCTCGCCGACCACTGTGTCCAGTCCATCCGGGAGCGAGCGGACCAGCTCCGCGATCTGCGCTTGCTCCAAAGCCCGCCAGAGCTCCTGGTCGGTGGCGTCCGGCTTGGCGTACCGCAGGTTCTCGGCCAACGACTCGTGGAACAGGTGAGCGTCCTGTGTGACCACTCCGACCGCGTCCCGGATCGAGTCGAGAGTGGCGTCGCGCAGGTCGATGCCGTCGATCAGCACCGCGCCGGCGGTCGGGTCGTAGATCCGCGGCACCAGCATCGAGGCGGTGGTCTTGCCGGCGCCCGACGGGCCGACCAGCGCCACCAGCTGGCCCGGCTCGGCCACGAACGACACCCCGCGCAGCACCGGCTCGGAGACCTTCCGGTCGAGCACCGCCACGTCCTCCAGCGAGGCGAGCGAGACCTCCGCCGCCGACGGGTAGCGGAAGTGCACGTCCCGGAACTCCACCCGGCCGGGCCCGCCGGGCAGCGGCACCGCGTCCGGCTTCTCGGCGATCGCGGGGGCCAGGTCCAGCACCTCGAAGACCCGGTCGAACGAGACCAGCGCGCTCATCACGTCCACCCGGACGTTCGCCAATTCGGTGAGCGGGCCGTAGAGCCGGGTGAGCAGCAGCGCCAGCGTCACCACGGTGCCGGCCGAGAGCTGCCCGTGCACCGCGAACCAGCCGCCCAGCCCGTACGTCAGCGCCTGCGCCAGCAGCGCCACCAGCAGCATCGCGACGAAGAACGTCCGGGCGTACATCGCCTGCCGGATCCCGATGTCCCGGACCCGGGCGGCCCGGTCCCGGAACCGGTCGTACTCCTCCTCTGGGCGGCCGAACAGCTTCACCAGCAGCGCCCCGCCGACCCCGAACCGCTCGGTCATGGTGGCGTTCATCTTCGCGTCGAGCACGTACGACTCGCGCGTGATCTCGGCCAGCTTCCGGCCGACCCGGCGGGCGGGCAGGATGAACGCCGGCAGCAGCAGTAGCGACAGCGCGGTGATCTGCCAGGACAGCGCGAACATGACGCCGGCGGTGAGCAGCAGCTGGATGATGTTGCTGACCACGCCGGACAGGGTGCTGGTGAACGCGCGCTGGGCGCCGAGCACGTCGTTGTTGAGCCGGCTCACCAGCGCCCCGGTCTGGGTCCGGGTGAAGAACTGCAGCGGCATCCGCTGCACGTGGTCGTAGACGCCGGAGCGCAGATCGAGGATGATGCCCTCGCCGATCCGGGCCGAGTACCACCGCTGGGCCAGCTGCAGCAGCGCGTCGACGATGGCGAGGCCGGCGAACGCCGATGCGAGCAAAATCACAGTCCGGCCGGCTGACGGGCCACCGGCGGAGATGACGTCGACCACCCGACCGGCGATCACCGGGGTGGCCACCCCGATCCCGGCCGCCAGCACCACCGCCAGCAGGAACACCGCGATGTCGGCCCGGTACGGCCGGGCGAACGCCAACACCCGCCGGGCGGTACCCGGGCGCATCTGGTGCGCTTCGACCTCGTCCTGCCGGCGCAGCGCCCGCAGCGTGCCCCAGCCGCCGCCGGTCATGCTGCCGCCCATCGATTGGACCACTGACCCACCTCCGATGGATGCAACATCAACAGGTGGGGCGGTTACTCCCCCAGGCCGGCCAGGTCACGAAACCGGCGCAGCTGCGCCTCCCGCTCGGCCCGCTGCTGCTCCGGATACGACCGGCCGGCGGCACCGGCGAGCAGCGCCTTGACCTCGATCGCCGCGTCGCGGTCAGCGGCGAGCACGGCGGCGGTCAGGTCGGCGATCGCCGCGTCCAGCTCGGCAGCGGGCACGACCAGGTTCGCCAGCCCGATCCGGGCCGCCTCGGCGGCGTCGACCCGGCGGGCGGTCAGGCACAGCTCCAGCGCCCGGCCGTACCCGACCAGCTCCACCAGCCGCTTGGTGCCACCCAGGTCGGGCACCATCCCGAGGGTCACCTCGGCCATCGCCAGCTGCGCGTCGTCGGCGAGCACCCGCAGATCGCAGGCGAGCGCCAACTGCAGCCCGGCACCGATCGCGTGCCCCTGCACCCCGGCGATGGTGACCAGGTTCGGTCGCCGGAGCCAGCTGAAGGCTTCCTGGGCGGTGGCGATCCGGGCGAGCGCGTCCTCGGCCGGCAGCCGCGTCAGCTGGGCGACCAGCTCCCCCGCGATCGACCGATCGAGCCCGGCCGAAAAGGCGCGCCCCTCACCCCGTACCACCACCACCCGGACCTCGCCGGTCAGCTGGCGGGAAATCTCTCGCAGCGCATCCCACATCTGTGGGGTCTGTGCATTGAGAACTTCGGGCCGGCACAACGTCACTGTTGCCACCGGCCCGCTGCGATCGAGCCTTACCCCGGACGGCTTCACGCTTACGAAGACGGGTGTGTCAGGTGGCCGTCTTCTTGCGACGGCGAGCGCCGCCACGCTGCCGAAGCTGCACGCCGGACTCCGTCAACACCCGATGGACAAACCCATACGAGCGGCCTGTCGAGGATGCGAGCGCGCGGATGCTCTCTCCTTCGGTGTAGCGCTTGACGAGGTCCTTCGCGAGCGTCTGTCGCTCAGCGCCGACGATCCGGCGACCCTTCTCCGGGCTGGTGGTGCCGGTGGCTGTCATGTCTCTTTCCCTCACGTCCCAGACAGTGCGATTTCGGTCGATGTGCGGGAGCAGTCCCCTCTATTGGAACACCTACGACGATCATGCGGCAAACGGCATGACTGCGCCAGGGGACACGCGAGCCTTTGTCAGAAACTAGACCGCCGTTCTGCGCACAGTTGGTCGTTATCGTGCCGGCCGTTTCCGGCCAGGTCTACTTGCCCCAGTGCCACTTTCGCCGACCGGCCAGGTCAGGCCAGTTCGACCAGCTCCAGTAGATCGTCGCTCCAAGCGTCCTCGATCCCGTCCGGCAGCAGGATCGCGCGGTCCGGCTTGAGCGCGGCGACCGCTCCCGGATCGTGCGTGACCAGCACAATCGCGCCCGGGAACCGGGCGATGGCATCGAGCACCTGTTCCCGGCTGGCCGGGTCGAGATTGTTCGTCGGCTCGTCCAGCAGCAACACATTCGCACCCGAACTGACCAGCGTGGCCAGCGCCAGCCGGGTCTTTTCGCCACCGGAGAGCACGCCGGCTGGCTTGTTGACGTCTTCGCCCGAGAACAGGAACGCACCGAGAATCTTCCGTAGGTCCCCGTCTGAATGTTCGGGCGCGGCCATCTGCATGTGCATAAGCACGGTCTTGTTGACGTCAAGCGTTTCGTGTTCCTGCGCGTAATAACCGATCCGCAAGCCGTACCCGGCCTCGACCCGGCCGGTGTCCGGCGCCAGCTGGCCGGCGAGCATCCGCAGCAGGGTGGTCTTGCCGGCGCCGTTGAGGCCGAGGATCGCGACCCGGGAGCCGCGGTCGATCGCTACATCGACGTCTCGGAATACCTCCAGCGAACCGTACGACTTGGACAGCCCGCGCGCGACCAGCGGGGTCTTCCCGCACGGGGCCGGCTCCGGGAACCGCACCTTCGCCACCTTCTCGGGTGGCCGCTCGTCGGCGACGTTGGCCAGCAGCCGCTCGGCCCGGCGGGCCATGTTCTTCGCCGCCACCGCCTTGGTCGCCTTGGCGCGCATCTTGTCCGCCTGCGCCAGCAGCGCGCCGGCCTTCCGCTCGGCGTTGGCCCGCTCCCGCCGGCGCCGCCGCTCGTCGGCGTCCCGCTGCTCGAGGTAGGCGCGCCAGCCCACGTTGTACTGATCGACGGTGGCCCGGGCGGCGTCGAGGTACCAGACCTTGTTGACGACCGCCGCCAGCAGCTCGGTGTTGTGGCTGATGACCACCAGCCCGCCGGTGTGGCCGGCCAGGAAGCTACGCAGCCAGCCGATCGAGTCGGCGTCGAGGTGGTTGGTCGGCTCGTCGAGCAGCAGCGTGCCGGTGGCACCGGTGTCCCGGAACAGGATCCGGGCCAGCTCGATCCGCCGCCGCTGTCCACCCGAGAGGGTGCCGAGCGGTTGGCTGAGCACTCGGTCGGGCAGGCCGAGGTTGGCACAGATCCGGGCCGCCTCCGCCTCGGCCGCATACCCGCCGAGGCTGGCGAACTGGTCCTCCAGCGCCCCGTACCGGCGCAACGCCGCCGGATCGGTCAACCGGGTCTCCAGCCGCCGCAGCTCGGTCAGCAGCGTGTCCAGGCCACGGGCGGAGAGCACCCGGTCCCGGGCCAACCCGTCGAGGTCGCCGGTGCGCGGATCCTGCGGTAGGTAGCCGAGCGGCCCGCGGCGCTCGACCGTCCCCGCGTACGGCGCCGCCTCCCCGGCGAGCACCCGCAGCGTGCTGGTCTTGCCGGCACCGTTGCGCCCGACCAGCCCGATCCGGTCGCCCGGCTGCACCCGCAGGTTGACGCCCGAGAGCAAGATCCGGCTGCCCGCACGGAGTTCGAGGGCGGTGGCGTTGATCATCGCTTCGTGCTCGCTTCCTGGGTTTCGAAGGCTGTGGTCCGGGGCAAGCTGAAGCACCGGCCGGCTCGTTCGAACGGGTCCCGGTCGGTGCGGGGCGGGTCAGCCTTCGCAGCGATGCACGGGGGCAAGTGTAGCTGGCGGCCCAGCCGGCGCCACCGGTTTCCAGCCGGGCCGGCGAACCAGCAGCTTCTTGATATACCGGACAAACCAGGCCGTATGATCTGGATCAAGATGGGAGTGCCCGATGTCGCTGAACGAGGATGCCAACCTCGACCCCGGCCAGGTCGAGGACCTGCGCGACCGGCGCGGCCGGGGTGGCCGGCTCGGCTTCCCGCTGCCGACCGGGCGCGGTGGCGGCACCGGGCTGCCGCTGCCGGGCGGCAAGGGCGGGCTGATCGGGCTGGCGGTGCTGGTCCTGCTCGGGCTACTGTTCGGCGGCAGCGCGACCGGGGTGCTGCCCGGCGTCGACGACCTGGGCGGGCTGGGCGACCAGCCGTCCGAGTCGGGCGGCAGCCTGGCTGAGGCGTGCGCGGTGGAGAACCAGGACCGGTTCGACGACCCGGCCTGCCGCAACCTGCTCTACGTCAACTCGATCCAGGCCTACTGGCAGACCGCGCTGCCCGAGTACTTCGGCGCCCCGTACCAGCCGACCACCACCCGCTACTTCTCCGAGTCGGTCGACACCGCCTGCGGGTTCGCCAGCTCCGGCGCCGGCCCGTTCTACTGCCCCGGCGACCGGCACGTCTACCTGGACCTGACGTTCTACGACGAGCTGGCCCGGCGATTCGGTGCCAACGGCGAGTTCGCCCAGGCGTACGTGCTGGCCCACGAGTACGGGCACCACGTGCAGACGCTGCTCGGGATCGAGAGCCAGGTCCGGCGGGCGCAGCAGCGCGACCCCGGCAACGCCAACCAGTACTCGGTGTTGATGGAGCTGCAAGCCGACTGTCTGGCCGGCAGTTGGGCGAACGGCGCGGCGGACACCCGCGACCAGCGCGGCCAGCCGCTGTTCGAGGCGGTCACCGAGCAGGCCATCGCGGAGGCGCTGCAGGCGGCCGCGGCGGTCGGCGACGACGCGATCCAGCAGCGGACCACCGGCGAGGTCAACCCGGAGGCGTTCACCCACGGCAGCTCGGCCCAGCGACAGCAGTGGTTCCAGACCGGCTATTCCACCGGCGACCCGCGCCGGTGCGACACCTTCGCCGCCGGCTGACGGCTACGGCCACCTCGGGCTACTCAGCCACTGACGGCTACTCGGCCAGGTGGATCCCGACCGCCCGGGCGGCCGCGACCGCGTCCCGCAGCACCGCCAGGTTCGGGGTCGGCACCGGCAGGTGGCGGTCGCTGCGCAGCGCCCGCACCGGGGCGAGCCGCGGGTCGGCGAGGATCTGCTCGACGGTTGGCCGGTCGCCGCCGGTGACCACCGCCGCCAGCTCGCTGGCGGCCGGCAGCAGCAGCCGGGCCACGATGTCGGCCGCCTTGCCGGCGGCGGCGCTGGCCTGGTTGGCCCGCCGGCGCGCGAACCGTTGCTGCGACTGGCCACCGGCGGCGGTCCGGCCCTGCACGTACCAGGAGTCAACTTTGGAGGTTGTGAGCCTGCCGCCGTCGGCGACCCCGACCGCGGCGGCGCCCTTGCGGGCCAGCAGCAGACCGAGCCGGCGCGGCGCCCGGGCGGCGGCGATGAACCGGTCGAGCTCAGACCCGCCGATATCGACTGGCCGGCCATCGACCGCGGGCGCCCCGGGCGGCGGGTGCAGCCGGGCAACCGTCCCGTCCGCGGCGGTCACCACCAGCACGCCGTCGGCCGGTGCCGCGTCGAGCTCGCCGTGCCGGTCCCGGAAGCCGGCCAACCACCGGGCGAGCCGGTCCGGGTCCACCTCCACCCACCGGCCGCCCCCGGCCACCGGTCGTGACCTGCTCATGCCCGACACGCTACCGGCGGTCATGGTGGCATGATCGCAGCATGCCGCAGCCCGAGCCGACATCCACGCCGCTGGCCGAGGAGATCATGGACCGGCTCACCCGCGCCTACGAGGGTGCCCGGGACCCGGAGCGCGCCGTTCCGATGGCCGCGTACATGCGCAACCAGTTCCCATTCCTCGGCATTCCGAGCCCGACCCAGAAGGCGCTCACCCGGACCGTGCTGGCCGGGCTGGCCCGGCCGACCGAGCCGGATCTGGCGGCGGTGGCGCTGGCCTGCTGGCAACGGCCGGAACGGGAGTACCAGTACTTCGCGTGCGGCTGGCTGCGCCGGCACGCCCGGCTGTGCGGCCCGGACTTCATCGAGACCGCCCGGTACCTGCTGGTCACGAAGGCCTGGTGGGACACTGTGGACGCACTCGCGGCGCACCTGGTGGGGCCGCTGGTGGCGATGCACCCGAAGCTGGTCGCGACCACCGACGCGTGGCTCACCGACGAGGACCGGTGGCTGGTCCGCACTGCCATCCTGCACCAGCTCACGTTCAAGGAGGCGACCGACGCCGCCCGGTTGTTCCGCTACTGCGCGGTGCAGGCCGGGCATCCGGACTTCTTCGTACGCAAGGCGATCGGCTGGGCGTTGCGGGAGTACGCGAAGACCGACCCGGCGGCGGTCCGGGCGTTCGTGGCCTCCCAGCAACCACGGCTGGCGCCCCTGTCGGTCCGGGAAGCGCTGAAGAACCTCGGTTAGGACCTCGGTCAGCGGTCCCGGCTGGGCAGCCACCGGGCCAGCAGCGACCGCACCACCACCAGCAGCACCGCGGCGCCGGCCGCGAGCGCGATGATCACCGCCGCCAGCGACGGCTCCGGCACCTGCAGGCTCGCCACCTCCCGGGCCGCCGGCACCGCCAGCACCAGCCCGAACCCGGTCGCCATCGCGGCCAGCAGGCCGAGCTTCCAGAGCGCCAGCGGCCGGGCGATCAGCACCAGCACGAAGAACGCCACCAGGAACAGCGTGATCGTCGCGACCGACCGCTGGCCGGTGGTGTCCAGCTCGGGCCGGCTCCGGGCGATCAGGTAGGCGGTGAAACTGGCGAGCGCGCAGATGATCCCGGCCGGGATCGCGAACCGCAGCACCCGCGGCACGAACCCGCCCCGGGCCCGCTCGTTGGACGGTGCGAGGGCCAGGAAGAACGCCGGGATCCCGATCGTCACCGCGTTGATGAGCGTGCCGTGCCTGGGCAGCATCAGGAACGGCAGCCCGGCGATCGCGATCGACAACCCGAGCACCAGCGAGTAGACGGTCTTGGTGAGGAACAGGTTCGCCACCCGCTCGATGTTCGCCAGCACCCGGCGCCCCTCCCCGAGCACCGCCGGCAGCACCGTGAAGTCGTCGTCGAGCAGCACCACCTTCGCCACCGCCCGGCTGGCGCCGCTGCCCGAGCCCATCGCGATCCCCAGGTCGGCGTCCTTGAGCGCGAGCACGTCGTTGACCCCGTCCCCGGTCATCGCGACCAGGTGACCGCGGGATTGCAGGGCACCGACGAACGAGCGCTTCTGGTGCGGGGTGACCCGGCCGAACACGCTGTGCCGCTCCAGCGCCTCGGCCAGCGGCGCCGGGTCGTCCGGCAGCTGCCGGGCGTCCACCGGCCGGTCCGCCCCGGCCAGCCCGAGCTGCCGGGCGATCGCGCCGACCGCCACCGCGTTGTCCCCGGAGATCACCTTCGCGTCGACGTCTTGCTCGGCGAACCAGCGCAGTGTGTCGGCGGCGGCCGCGCGCAGTTTCTGCGCCAGCACCACCAGCGCCACCGCCCGCCGCTGCTCGCTCGCCAGCGACGGCACCTGCACCAGCGCCAGCACCCGCAGCCCGTCGGCGGCGAGCGCCTCGGCCCGGGCCCGGATCGGGTCGCCCGGCGCGAGCAGCACGTCGGCGGCGCCGAGCAGCCAGCTGCCGGCCGACGCGAACGCGACCCCGGAGTACTTCCGGGCCGACGAGAACGGGATCGTCTCGGTCACCGACAGGTCCGGCGGGGGCGGCAGCCCGGCCCCGATCGCCTGCATGGTCTGGTTCGGGTTCGGGTCGGCGGCGACCATCGCGGCGAGCACCCCGGCCACCCCGTCCGGCGCGCCGTCCGCGTACTCGATCTCCTGCAGGACCATCCCCGGCTCGGTGAGCGTGCCGGTCTTGTCCAGGCAGAGCGTGTCCACCCGGGCGAGGATCTCCACCGCCGGCAGCTCCTGCACCAGGCAGCGGCGCCGGCCCAGCCGGATCACCCCGACCGCGAAGGCGACGCTGGTCATCAGCACCAGCCCCTCCGGGATCATCGGCACCACCCCGGCGACACTGCTCACCACCGCGTCCGGGAACGACTGGTCGCTGGTGAGCTGCCGGGCCACCAGGACCGCGCCGACCGGCGCGATGATCCAGGTGAGGTACTTCAGGAACCGGTTGATGCCCTGGTAGAGCTCGGATTGGGCGAGGCTGAACGCGCTCACCTCGGCGACCAGCTTGGCGGCGTACGCGTCGGCGCCGACCTTCGTGGCGGTGAACGCACCGGCGCCGGCGACCACGAAGCTGCCGGACAGCACCTGCTCCCCCGGCTCCTTGACGACCGGGTCGGACTCGCCGGTGAGCAGCGACTCGTCGATCTCCAGCTCCTCGGCGATCGCCACCTCGCCGTCGACCGGGATCTTGTCACCCGGCGCGAGCAGGATCAGGTCACCGAGCACCACGTCCTCGGGCGGGATCGACAGCTCCCGACCGTCCCGGCGGACCCGGACCGGCGCCCGGGCCAGCACCGCCAGCCGGTCCAGCGTCCGCTTCGCGCGGATCTCCTGGACCACCCCGATCCCGCTGTTGAAGACGATCACCCAGGCGAACAGCGCGTCCACCGGGTGGCCGAAGATCAGGATCAGCACGGCGAGCGCGCCGATCAGCGCGTTGAACCGGGTGAGCAGGTTCGCCCGCAGGATCTGGCCGATCGTCCGGGTGTCCCGAGCCGGCGCGGTGTTCACCTGGCCGGCCGCGGTCCGCTGCGCAACCTCCGCCGTGGTCAGGCCGAGTGCGGCCGCGGTCACCTGTCCCGGCACAGCAAGCCCCCCTCGCCCCTCCGCCACCGATGACGAGCAAGTCTAGAATGCCGAGGCTACCGGCCCGGATCATCGGCCGCGGTGATCGACCCTTCTCACCGGTCGAGACAATCGGTCCAGCTCACCGGTCCAGCTCACCGGTCGGGGGAGCCGGCGATCAGGTCCTGGAACCAATCCTTGGCGCGGACCACCGGGGTCCGCAACCGGAACTCCCGGCGCCGGGCCCGGGCCAGCTTCTCGGCGCCGCGCCGGCGACCCGGCCGGTACCGCCAACGCGCCCACGGAGAGGCCGGCCGGGCCAGCCGGATCGCGCCGACGATCAGCAGCAGCGGTAGGAAGAACCCGAGCAGGCCGGTCCAGATCTTCCCCTTCAGGACGGTGATGGCGGCGAACCCGAGCGACAGCAGCAACGGCGGGATCGCCCACCACCAGGCCGCCGGCTCACCGTTGACCACCGGCTGGAAATCCTCGACCAGGAACGGGTGCACCCCGAGCAGGAGCAGCCCGGTGACCGCCACCACCGCGAACAGCGCGTCGATCGAGGTCCGACCCTGCTCGGTCCAGTACACATCCTCGAGGTGCAGGATCAGTGCGAACTCGTCGAGCACCAGCGCGGTGCCGACCCCGAACCAGGTTGCCGCGATCGCCCGCCAGCCGACCAGCTCGTCCGGGATCGCGAGGATCGCGATCCCGGACAGGATCATGAACACGACACCGAACACGACGTGGTGGACGTGCAGCCCGCCCGGCGTGACGTTCCCGGGCCACCAGCGCACGTTCGCCCGGATCATCCGGACCGAGAACCGGATGAACCCGAACCCGACCAGCATCCCGGCGAAGAAGCAGAACAGCGGCAGCCGACCGGTTTCGACGATGCGCTGCGAGAACCAGCCGGCCATCGGCCTGAGCGGGTCAGTGGTCGACCGGCTGCACCAGCGTGAGCCCGTCGTCGAGCGCCCCGCGCTGGTCGACGTACTCGGTGATCCGGTCGAACGCGGCCTGGTAGCGGTCGCGCTGGTCGTCGGGCAGGTTGCGGTCGCTGAGCGCCGCCGGCAGGTTCACCACCCGGGCCTGCGGGTAGTACTCCATCCAGGTCGCCACCGCCGACACCTCGACCACCCGCCACTGTCCGGGTTGGACCTCCTGGAACGTGAACGTCGGTACGACCGCATCCTGGGTGTTCTCCGGCGAGCCGTCCGGGAACCGGGCGGTCAAGTTGCCCATGCCGTAGGCGACCCACTCGTCGCCGATCTTCTCGAACGGCTGCACCACGTGCACGTGGTGGCCGACGATCAGGTCGACGTCCGGGCTGGCGAGCAGCTGCTCGGCGAGCGCCAGCTGGTCCGGGTCCGGGTCCACCTGGTACTCGGTGCCCCAGTGCAGCGACAGGATGACGATCTCCGCGCCGGCTTCCCGGGCCTGCTGGGCGTCGGCCAGGATCCGCTGCGGGTCCAGCGCGTTCGCCGCCCACGGCTTGTCCTCCGGCAGCTGCAGGCCGTTGAAGCTGGTGGTGTACGACAGCTGCGCGACCGGCACGCCTCGGACGTCCACGATGTTCGGGGTCTGCGCCTCGTACTCGTCGCGGGCGGTGCCGTGGTGGGCGATCCCGACCCGGTCCAGGTTGTCCAGGGTCCGGACAATGCCGGCGAACTCGGTGTCCAGCGAGTGGTTGGAGGCGGTGGAGCAGGTGTCGAAGCCGGCCGCGGCGGCCGCGTCGGCCAGCTGCGGTGGGGCGCTGAACAGAGGCCAGCCGGTAAACGGCCCGGACGGCTCGGCGAGCGGCTGCTCCAAATGGCAGATCGCCAGGTCGGCCGCCTCCACCACCGGCGCGATCCCGGCCAGCACCTGGCTGAAGTCGTGGCCCGGCTGGCCGCTCGCGGCGGCGTCCTCGGCCGCTTGCTCGGTGAGCTGCTCGTGGACCAGCAGGTCGCCGGCGGCGGCCACGGTCAGGATGGTCGGGCGCTCACTCACCGGTGTCTCGGCCGGCGGCTGTTGCTCACCGCCGGCTGGCCGGCTCGCCTCGTCGGACTCGCCCCCGCACCCGGCCAGCAGCAGCGCCACCGCCCCGGCAGCCGCGATCACGCATTTCGTACGCATGGGGCATATCATGCTATATACACAGGGCTACCGGAGCGCAACACGACGTAATCACACCCGCCCCTTCCCGCGCCCCTCCCGCGCGATCATGGGCATTCGGCGGGTCGCGCGGCGGGTCGGCGAAAACTCCATGATCGCGGAGAGAGATCTGTGCAGCTCCGGGCGCAGTACCATGGGGATCGGTCGCGTTTGCGCTCCCTATCGCCGGCCAGCGGCCACTCCTCCCACCCGGTGCGCCTCGCGATAGACGCGGCCCGCCCGCCCGAGCGCCTTACCCGCGAGCGAGGTTGCTCATGACTGTCACCGTGCTGGGGATCGCTGCCGCCTGCTGGGGCCTGCTGATGGCGGTTTCCCCGCTCCTGCAGATCCGGCAGATGTGGCGTCGGAAGTCGTCGGAGGACGTCTCGATCGCCTTCTTCGCGGTGCTGCTGCCGGGGTTCGCGCTCTGGATCGCCTACGGCATGGCCAGATCGGACCTGGCGATCGTCGTCCCGAACACGGTCGCGATCCTGGTCGGCCTCACCACCATCTCGGTGGCGCTGCTGCTGCGCCGGCGCGCGAGGGCCGACGCCCCGAACCGGTAGCCTGGCTCACCGGCTGTCGGCGACCGGGCTGTCGACCCGGTGGACTTTGAGCAAGGCGTGCAGCTCCACCGGGTCGGCGACGACCGCGTCCGGCTGGACCACCGCGGCCAGCCCCGGATCCGGCTCCGCCCGCAGCGACCGCATCAGGATCGCAGCGCCCAGCCCGGCCCGCCTTGCCACCAGGATGTCCCGGCTGAGCGTGTCGCCCACGAACCAGCAGGCTTCCGCAGGTACGCCGAGCGCGGTCACCGCTCGCCTGGCGAAGGCCGGGTTCGGCTTCCGGATCCCGTGCTCGTCGCTGTAGAGCTGGACGGCGAACCGGCCGGTGAGCCCGACCCGGTCGAGGAACTGGCGATGCGGCTCACCGCACAGGGTGTTGCTGACGATCGCCACCGGCAACCCGTGCGCCTCGGCGTCGGCGAGCAGTTCGGGCATGCCGGGGCGCGGCTGCCAGTCGCGCAGCCAGGCGTCCATGTATCGGTACGACAGGGCGGGCGCCTGCGCGATCACGGCCGCCCGGGCCGGCGCCGGCCAGTCCCCGGCGACCAGCTCGCCCCAGAACGAGGCGTGGTCCGGCTGGGTCGGCGCCTCGGCGAGCCAGAACCGCTCCGACTCGGTGCGCTCGGCGGCGAGCGAGGCCCGGATCCGCTCCGGCGGCAGCGGTGGTGCTCCGGCCGCGGCGAGCACCTCGGCGATCGTCTCGACCACCACCAGGTCCCAGTCGGGGTCGATCGGGCCGTCAGCGATCACGCCGCCGAAGTCGAGCAGCAGCGCCCGCGGGGGCGGTAGCGGCACGCCGGTTCAGACGTTGAAGCCGAGCGCGCGCAGCTGCTCGCGACCTTCGTCGGTGATCTTGTCCGGACCCCATGGCGGCATCCACACCCAGTTGATCCGGAAGTCGGAGACGATCCCACCGCCCGGGCCGGTCAGCAGCGCGCCGCGGGTCTGGTCCTCGATCACGTCGGTCAACGGGCAGGCCGCCGAGGTCAGCGTCATATCGATGGTCGCCACGTTGTCATCGTCGACGTGGATGCCGTAGACCAGGCCGAGGTCGACCACGTTGATGCCGAGCTCGGGGTCGACGACGTCCTTCAGCGCCTCTTCGACGTCGGCCACCGACGCCTTCGCGGTGGTCTCACTCATGCTGATGCACCTCCATCGTCCTCCACGGTAGCCGCCCGGCCGGCCGCGTCCTTGAACGCCATCCACGGCAGCAGCGCACACTTGACCCGGGCCGGGTACTTGGCCACTCCGGCGAACGCGATCCCGTCCCCGAGCAGCTCCTCGTCCGGCTCGAGTTGGCCGCGCGAGCCCATCAGCTCGGTGAAGCTCTGGTGCACCGACATCGCCTCGGCCAGCGGCTTGCCGTGCAGGAGCTCGTAGAGCACGCTCGCGGAGGCCTGGCTGATCGAGCAGCCCAGTCCTTCGTACGACACATCGGCGACCGTGTCGCCGGCCAGCCGTACCCGCAGCGTCACCTCATCCCCGCAGGTCGGGTTGACCTGCCGGGACTCGGCGCCGTACGGCTCCCGCAGGCCGCGGCCGCGCGGGTGCTTCCAGTGGTCCAGGATGATCTCCTGGTAGAGCTCATCGAGCTGCA
Organism: Natronosporangium sp.; assembly: GCA_036564175.1. GTDB lineage: Bacteria > Actinomycetota > Actinomycetes > Mycobacteriales > Micromonosporaceae > Natronosporangium. The sequence goes on along the minus strand of DATCKZ010000012.1, from coordinate 22,005 downwards.
TGGTCAGTCGAACACCTTCCGCACCTGGGTTAGTCCCTGGACCAGCGCATCCACCTCGGCCTCGGTGTTGTACAGGTAGAACGACGCCCGGGTGAGCGCGGCCACCCCGAACCGCACGCAGAGCGGCCGGGCGCAGTGGTGGCCGACCCGCACTTCGACCCCGAGCGAGTCGAGCACCTGGCCGACGTCGTGCGGGTGGATCCCGGGCAGGTCGAACGAGACCAGCCCGCCCCGGTCGGCCGGGTTGGTCGGGCCGTACACCCGCAGCCCCGGGACGGTCGCCAGCGCCGCCAGCGCGTACCCGGTGAGCCGCTGCTCGTAGGCGTGGATCGCGGGCATGCCGATCCTGGACAGGTAGTCAACCGCGGCGCCGAGCCCGATCGCCTCGGCGATCGGCGGCGTACCCGCCTCGAACTTCGCCGGCGCCGGCAGGTAGGTGGAGCCGGTCATGTCCACCGTCTCGATCATCGAGCCGCCGCCGAGGAACGGTGGCATCGCCGCCAGCAGCTCGCTTCTCCCCCACAGCACGCCGATCCCGGTCGGACCGCACATCTTGTGGCCGGTGAACCCGATGAAGTCCACCCCCAGCGCGCCGACGTCGACCGGCAGCTTCGGCACCGCCTGGGCGCTGTCGAGCATCACCAGCGCGCCGACCTGCCGGGCCCGCGCCACGATCTGCGGCAGCCGGGACTCGTTGATCGTGCCGAGCACGTTCGAGACGTGGGCGAGCGAGACCAGCTTGGTCCGCTCGTCGATCAGCTCATCCAGGTTGGACAGGTCGAGGTAACCGTCGTCGGTCACCCCGAACCAGCGCAGGGTCGCGCCGGTCCGCTCGCAGAGCAGCTGCCAGGGTACGAGGTTGGAGTGGTGCTCCATTTCGGAGACCACGATCCGGTCGCCGGGGCCGAGCCGGAACCGGGGATCACCGCCACCGGTCGTGGTCGCCAGGAACGCGTACGCCACCAGGTTGATCGCCTCGGTGACGTTCTTGGTGAACACCACCTCGTCCGGGCTGCCGGCGCCGATGAACGCCGCGACCTTCGCCCGCGCCCCCTCGTACGCCTCGGTCGCCTCGGTACCGACCGTGTGCACGGACCGGGCGACGTTGGCGTTGTGGCGGGCGTAGTGCTCGGCCAGCGCGTCCAGCACCGGTCGCGGCTTCTGGGAGGTGGCACCGGAGTCGAGGTAGACCAGCGGGTGCCCGTTCACCTGCCGGGCCAGGATCGGGAAGTCGGCGCGGATCGCCTCGACGTCGAGCGCCGGAGCGGTGGTGGTCATGGTCCCTCCTAGGCCGCGGCCGGGTCGGCGCCGGCGAGGTAGCGCTCGTAGCCCTCGTTCTCGAGCCGTTCGGCCAGCTCCGGGCCGCCCTCCTCGACGATCCGGCCGCCGACGAAGACGTGCACGAAGTCCGGCTTCACGTACCGCAGGATCCGGGTGTAGTGGGTGATCAGCAGTACCCCGGTCTGGCCGGTCTCCCGGACCCGGTTGATCCCCTGGCTGACCACCTTCAGCGCGTCGATGTCCAGCCCGGAGTCGGTCTCGTCGAGGATCGCGATCGCGGGCTTGAGCAGCTCCAGCTGTACGATCTCGTGCCGCTTCTTCTCGCCGCCGGAGAACCCCTCGTTGACGTTGCGCTGCGCGAACGCCGGGTCCATCCCGAGCCGCTCCATCGCCGACTTGAGCTCGTTCCCCCAGGTGCGCAGCTTCGGCGCCTCGCCGTCGATCGCGGTCTTGGCGGTCCGCAGGAAGTTGGCCACGCTCACCCCGGGCACCTCGACCGGGTACTGCATGGCCAGGAACAGCCCGGCCCGGGCCCGCTCGTCGACCGACATCGACAGCACGTCCTGCCCGTCGAGGGTCACCGAGCCGCCGGTCACTTCGTACTTCGGGTGGCCGGCGACCGAGTAGGCCAGTGTGGACCTACCCGAGCCGTTCGGCCCCATGATGGCGTGGGTCTCGCCCGCCTTGACGGTCAGGTCGACACCCGACAGGATCGGGTGGGCCTCGCCCTCGGGCAGCCGCACCGACACGTGCAGGTCACGGATCTCCAGCACACTCACTGACGCTCTCCATTGTCGATAGTTACGTAGATGTCGCCGTCGTGGACCTCGACGGGATAGACCGGTACGGGTTGGGTGGCCGGCAGGCCGGTCGGCTCACCGGTGCGCAGGTCGAACCGGGAACCGTGCAGCCAGCACTCCACCGTGCAGCCGTCGATCTCCCCTTCGGACAGCGCGATCGCCTCGTGCGAGCACTCGTCGTAGATGGCGTAGAAGTTGTCGTCCTCGGCGTGCACGATCGCGATCTGGAGGCCGTCGATGTCGGCGCTGATCGCGGTGCCCTTCGGGACGTCCTCAGTGGAGCAGACCCGGATCATCAGGCGCCCGCCTCCGTCAACCGGGCCTCGATCGCGTCGCCCAGCCGGTCCCGGACCGGCTCCACCGGCACTCGCCCGAGCAGCTCGGCGAAGAACCCCCGGACCACCAGCTTGCGCGCCTCCAGCTCCGGGATCCCCCGGGACATCAGGTAGAACACCTGCTCGTCGTCGAACCGGCCGGTCGCCGAGGCGTGGCCGGCCCCCCGGATCTCGCCAGTCTCGATCTCCAGGTTCGGCACCGAGTCGGCCCGGCAGCCGTCGGTGAGCACCAGGTTCCGGTTGCTCTCGTAGGTGTCGATCCCCTCGGCCACCTTCCGGATCAGCACGTCGCCAACCCACACCGAGTGCGCCCCGGCCCCCTGCAGCGCGCCCCGGTAGTCCACCTGGCTACGGGTCTCCGGGGCGTTGTGGTCGATGAACAGCCGGTGCTCGATGTGCTGGCCGCCGGCCGGCCGGCGGGCGGCGGCCGGGGCCGGCTGCCCGGAGGCGGCCGACTGCCCGGCGGCGGCTTCCGGTCGCCCGGAGACGAAGTAGACCCCGGTCAGCTCCACCTCGGCGCCGGGCCCCTCGAACTCGGCGGTCTCCACCAGCCGGACCACGTCCCCGCCGAGGCTGGCCTGGAACGACCGGAGCCGGGCGTCCCGGCCGACCCGGGAGCTGATCTGTCCGGTGTGCAGGGTGGTGTCGTCCCACAGCTGCAGCGAGACCAGGTCGAGCTGGGCACCCTCGCCGACCTGCACCGACAGCGACGAGGCGTAGCGGGCGGCGCCGGTGTGCTCGAACACCACCGCCGCCTTCGCGTACGGGCCGACCCGCAGCAGCAGGTGACCCCAGACGATCCGCTCCGGGTCCTCGCCGGTCAGCTGGATGGTCAGCGGCTCGGCCAGCACGGTCTCGGCGGCGATGTCGATCAGGACCGCCCCGCCGCCGTGCGCCACCGCGAGCGCGGCCGGCCGGTCCAGCGGGGTCGCGGTGCCGGCCCGGATCGCCTCCTCGGTGGACAGCGTGCGGACGGTCACCCCGGCCGGCGGGTCGTACTTCCAGGCCAGGTGGCCGTCCGACGGTCCACCGGTGAGCAGCGGGTTGAGCCGGCGGATCGGGGTGAACCGCCAGACCTCCTCCCGGCCGGTCGGCACCGGGTGATCCTCGACCTCGAACGACCCCACCGGGTGCAGGTGGCTGGCGACCGTCTCGACGGCCTGCGCGACGTTCGGGGTCACCCCACGGCTCCTTCCATCTGCAGCTCGATCAGCCGGTTCAGCTCCAGCGCGTACTCCATCGGCAGTTCCTTGGCGATCGGCTCGATGAACCCGCGCACGATCATCGCCATCGCCTCGTCCTCGGTGAGCCCTCGGCTCATCAGGTAGAACAGCTGGTCCTCGCTCACCTTCGAGACCGTGGCCTCGTGCCCCATCGCCACGTCGTCCTCGCGGATGTCGACGTACGGGTAGGTGTCGCTGCGGGAGATCGTGTCGACCAGCAGCGCGTCACACTTCACCGTGCTCTTGCTGCCGGACGCGCCCTCCTGCACCTCCACCAGGCCACGGTAGGAGGTGCGGCCGCCGCCCCGGGCGATCGACTTGGAGATGATCGTGCTGGAGGTGTTCGGCGCCGCGTGGGTCATCTTCGCCCCGGCGTCCTGGTGCTGGCCCTCGCCGGCCATCGCCACCGACAGCACCTCGCCCTTGGCGTGCTCGCCGACCATGAACACCGACGGGTACTTCATGGTCACCTTGGAGCCGATGTTGCCGTCGATCCACTCCATGGTGGCGCCCTCGTGCGCCACCGCCCGCTTGGTCACCAGGTTGTAGACGTTGTTCGACCAGTTCTGGATGGTGGTGTAGCGGCAGCGGGCGTGCTTCTTCACGATGATCTCGACGACCGCGCTGTGCAGCGAGTCGGACGAGTAGATCGGCGCGGTACAGCCCTCGACATAGTGGACGTACGCGCCCTCGTCGACGATGATGAGGGTCCGCTCGAACTGGCCCATGTTCTCGGTGTTGATCCGGAAGTAGGCCTGCAGCGGGATCTCGACGTGCACCCCCGGCGGCACGTAGATGAACGAGCCGCCCGACCAGACCGCGGTGTTGAGCGCGGCGAACTTGTTGTCCCCGACCGGGATCACGGTGCCGAAGTACTCCTTGAACAGGTCCTCGTGCTCCTTGAGCCCGGTGTCGGTGTCGAGGAAGATCACCCCCTGCTGCTCGAGGTCCTCCCGGATCTTGTGGTAGACCACTTCGGACTCGTACTGCGCGGCGACGCCGGCGATCAGCCGCTGCTTCTCGGCCTCCGGGATCCCCAGCTTGTCGTACGTCCGCCGGATGTCCTCCGGCAGCTCGTCCCAGCTGGCCGCCTGCTTCTCGGTCGAGCGTACGAAGTATTTAATGTTGTCGAAGTCAATGTCGGACAGGTCGGCACCCCAGGTGGGCAGCGGCTTGCGATTGAACAGCCGCAGCCCTTTCAGGCGGAGGTCGAGCATCCACTCCGGCTCCTGCTTCTTCGCCGAGATGTCGCGCACCACCGCCTCGTTGAGTCCGCGCTGCGCGGACGCGCCAGCCACGTCCGGGTCGGCCCAGCCGTACTGGTATTTCGACAGCGCGGCTAGGGTCTCGTCCTGCGTGATGACGGGCGGTGCGAGCTGGTCTGTCATGATCCTGTCCCTGTCCTCATCCTTACTCGGTCCGGGCGCGGGATGTGCGTGGTGCACACCCCGTCGCCGTGCGCGATGGTGGCGAGCCGCTGCACGTGCGTGCCGACCAGCCGCGAAATCACCGCGGTCTCGGCCTCGCACAGCTGCGGGAACTCGGCGGCGACGTGCGCCACCGGGCAGTGGTGCTGGCAGAGCTGGCCGCCCGAGGCGATCGTGGACGCGCCGGCAGCGTACCCCTCGGCGGTCAGCGCGCTGGCGAGTGCCTCGGCCCGCGCCAGCGGGTCGTCGCCGGCCCCCTCCATGGCGGCCCGGCAGCGCTCTTCGAGCGCCGCTACCTGCTCGGCGGCGAACGCCGCGACCTCCTCCGGGCCGCCGCGCCGGGCGATCCACCGCAGCGCCGCGGTGGCGATCCCGTCGTACGTGTGCGGTAGCGCCTCCCGAGCCGCGTCGGTCAACCGGAACGCCTTCGCCGGCCGGCCCCGGCGGCGTGGCCGGTGCCGGGCCGGCTCGATAGGCTCGACCAGGCCGTCAGCGAGCATCGCGTCCAGATGCCGGCGGATCGCGGCCGGGCTGAGCCCGAGCTCAGCGCCGAGCTCGGCGGCGGTGGCGGAGCCCAGCGCCAGCAGCAGCTGGGTCACCCGGTCCCGGGTACGCCCGTCCGCGACCGAGCCTCCGGGCCGGTCAGGCGCAGCAAGCGTCCCCGCGTTTTTCACTACACAAGTGTGACGTATTTCCTCCGAGCGGTGCAACCGGGGGTCGGCAAACTCGGGTCAGAGTGAGCCGAACCACACGCGTACGATCGGCCGCGTGACCGTTTCACCGGCCTTGGTCCGTCGGCTCGCGCTCACCTCGCTGATCGCCAATGTCGGGATCGTGCTGACCGGCGGTGCGGTCCGGCTGACCGAGTCCGGGCTGGGCTGCCCGACCTGGCCCAGGTGCACCGACGAGTCGTGGACCGCCACCTCCGAGATGGGTATCCACGGTTTGATCGAGTACGGGAACCGCACGCTGACCGGGGTGCTCGGGGTGATCGCCCTGGCCGGGCTGGTGACCGCGCTGCTGCTGGAGCCGCGGCGCCGGTCGCTGGTGTGGCTGGCCGGCGGGGTGCTCGCCGGGATCGGCGCGCAAGGGCTGCTCGGCGGGCTGGTGGTCTGGACCGACCTGAACCCATCGGCGGTGGGCGGGCACTACCTGCTCTCGATCGTGGTGATCTCGGTCGCGTACGCGTTCTGGCGGCGGGTCGACGAGCCGGACGGCCCGATCACCGTCACGGTGCCCCCGCCGCTGCGCTGGCTGGCCTGGCTGACCGCGGTGGTGGCGGTGGCACTGCTGGCGGTAGGGACGCTGGTCACCGGCAGCGGCCCGCACGCCGGCGACGCGGCGGTGCCGCGCAACGGCCTGGACCCGGAGCAGATCTCGCAGGCCCACGCGGACCTGGCGTTCCTGCTGCTCGGGTTGGCGGTCGCCGGCTGGTTCGGGTTCCGGGCGGTGGCCGCACCGCGACCGGCGAGCCGGGCGGCGGCCTGGCTGGTGGCGGCGATCCTCGGCCAAGGGGCGGTCGGGCTCGTGCAGTACTTCACCGGCCTGCCGGAGCTGCTGGTCTGGTTCCACCTGTTGGGTTCCTGCCTGGTGTGGCTGGCCGCGCTCCACCAGCTCTACGCGACCCGCGCCCGGACCACCACCCCGGCGGCGGTGCCTGCGCAGTCCACCGACCTGTCCCTGACCCCGACCGGCTAACGGCTGGTCGCCAGCTCCACCCGGTCGGGGGATTCAGTCAGCGCGCGCAGCTGGGCACGAATCGCGGCCACCGTGGCGATCTCGTCGCTGGCCTGCTCAAGGCCGAGGTCCGTGAGGATGGCGAGCGCCCGCTCCCACAGCCGGCGAGCCAGCTCGGGTTGACCGAGGTCGCGGCGAGCGTACGCCAGGCCGTCCAGCGCTCGCACCAGTGCGTCGGGTTGCCCAGTCCTCGTCGCGAGCGCGAGCGCCTGCTGGTGGGAGACGACCGCTCGGGCCGGCTGGCCGGTGAGCTGGTGCACCCGACCCCAGCCCTGCAGCGCCTCGAACTCCGAGCCGCCAGCGCCCATCGCTCGGGCGAGCGCCAGCGCTTCCTCGAAGTGGCTCGCCGCCTGCTGGTACTCGGCGCGCATCAGGCGGGTGTCGCCGAGGTGGAGGAGGGCATCGAGTTGGCCGTCGGCGTAGCCGACCGCCCTGGCCACCACCAGCGCTCGCTCCAGCTGATCGAGCGCCACCGCGATCCGGCCGGCCATCCGGTTGACGAGCGCGATGTCGAGCTGGACGGCGATCTCCCCGAACCGGTTCCCCGCCGCCCGGGCGCTTTCCAGCGCCCGACCGAAGTGCGTAAGCGCCTCGTCGTAGCGCCGGTTCGTCCGGTGGATGAACGCGAGGCCCCGCTGTGCGTTGGTCGCCCAGGCGTGGTCGTCCGGCGCCAGGTCACTCAGCACTCGCTGAAACTGCTCCTGCGCCAGCCGATACTTGCCTTGCCGGAGGTAGATGTAGCCCGCACCGTTCAAGGCATCGGCGCGGGTGGCCCGGTCGCCGAGCGCACCGGCCATCGTGGATGCTTGCTGGAACTCCGCGAGCGCCTCCTCGTTCCGGCCGAGCAGCAGCTTGATGTGGCCGAGGCACCGGTGCGCGGCGGCCTCGCCCACTAGGCTGCCGTCCGCTCGAGCGGCGGCCAAGCCCTGATCGTGCATGGTTTCGGCCAGCTTGAGGTGCCCGCGTACCCGCAGGTGACGATGCAGGATGGTGGGCAGCTGCCAGGCATGCTCGAGCCGACCCTGGCTGGCCGCGAACTCCGCGACAGCCGCCAGGTTCGGTAGCTCCGCGTCGAGCCAGCGCAGCGCCGAGGTCGGGCCGGACAGGTCCGGGGCCTCCCGAAAGGTCGGCGCGATCGGTGGCCGTAGCCCGCGATCATGCGGATAGGCGTGGTCGGCCGCGGTCGCCGCCACGTGCCGGTAGTAGTCCAGCAGCCGGGTCAGCGCAGCGTTCCGGTCAACCTCGCGGTGCTCGCCCGCCACTGCCTGGGCGTGGGCCCGGACCAGATCGTGAAACCGGTACCGGCCGGGCGTTGGTTCGAGCAGCAGGTGGACATCGAGCAGCTGGTCCAACCGCCGCCTGGCGACCGCACCGGTCGTGCCGGCCAGCGCCGCCGCGGCGAATGCGTCGAGATCAGGACCGGGATGGACACCGAGCAGTCGGTACAGCTGCTGCGCTGGCTCCGGAAGCGACCGGTACGACAGGTCGAGTGCGGCCGCGACCCCACGGGAACTGTCCGCCAACTCGGCCAACCGCTGATCCCGGTTCCGCAGCCGGTCCACCAGCCCGGCCACGCTCCACGATGGATGCGACCGGAGCCGGGCGGCGGCGATCCGGAGCGCTAGCGGCAGCCGGCTGCACAACTCGATCGCCTCGGTCAAGACCTCGGTCGGCGCCGATCCGCATCGCTCCCGGCCAGCGACCCGCGTGAACAGGGTCAACGCGTCGGCCGGTGACAGGACATCCAGGATGATCGAATATGTCGCGTCCAGACCGGCGATCCGCCGCCGGCTGGTCACCAGCGCCAGGCACCCGGCGGCACCCGGCAGCAGCGGCGTGACCTGCGCCTCCGTCGCGGCGTTGTCCAGGACGATCAACACTCGCCGGCCGGCGAGGACGCTCCGCCACAGCGCGGCCCGATCCTCCAGCCCGTTCGGGATCCGCTCCCCCGGGATGTTCATCGCCCGCAGCATCCGGTCCAATGCGTCGCCGGGCTCCACCGGCGGCACTCCCTGGGTGAACCCGTGCAAGTCGATGAACAGCTGGCCGTCCGGGTAGCGATCGGCGAGCCGATGTCCCGCGTGCACCGCCAGCGCGGTCTTTCCCACGCCGGCCGTACCGCTGATGGTGAGGATCGGGGCCGCCGGCGGCTCCGCCTCGGCGGTCGCCACCGCCGCCAGGATCTCATCGAGCTGTGCCTGCCGACCGGTGAAGCTGCCGACCGCTAGCGGCAGCTGCCGCGGGACCACCGCCGCCGATTGGTCAGCCGGCGGCGGCGCCGCCTGGTCGGACGAGCTGGCCGGCGCGTCGTCATCACGGAGGATCGCCTGGTGCAGCTGGCGGAGCGCCGGCCCGGGATCGATCCCCAGCTCGTCGGCGAGGAAGTTGCGAGCCCGGGCGTAGACGTCGAGCGCGTCCGCCCGCCGGCCGGTGCGGTGGAGCGCCCGCATGTAGAGGCCGACCAAGCTCTCTCGGCCGGGATGGGCATTCGACATCCGGGCCAGCTCGGGCAGGATCTCCCGTTCTCGTTGCAGGTCCAGGCCGATTGCCGCGTACTCCTCGAACGCGGCCAACCGTTGTTCCTCAAGTTCGGCGCAGAGCCGCTCCCGTGCCCAGCCGTCGACCGCGTCGGCCAGCGCCGGGCCCCGCCACAGGTCCAGCGCCACCCGCAGCTGGGCCATCCGCTCCACCGGGTCGTCGATCTCGCTGGCGCTGGCGCACCGCGTCCGGAACTGGTGGGCGTCGACCAGCTCCGGATCCACCACCAGCTGGTAGCCGTCGCCGGCGAAGTGCAGCCGCGCGGCGTCGATCACCCCGGCGTCCGCGAACGCCGCCCGGAGCCGCGAGACGTGCCCTTGCACCGCACCGCGGATCCGCTTTGGCGGGTAGTCCCCCCCACAGCAGCTCGACCAGGCGGTCGATCGATACCGGGCGGTTGGCTTCGAGCAACAGCACACCCAGCAGGCAGCGCTCCCGACGCCTGGAGAGCGAGATGACTCGGTTGGCAACCTCGATCTCGACCGGCCCGAGGATCCGAAACTGCACTGGCTTACGGTAGCGCTCCCAGCCCAGTCCGGCTGACCCCTTTCGGTGTGGTTCCTCGGTCGGGCGGTCGCCGGACCGCCCGACCGAGGAACCAGCTACCGGGGGGTCATCCCTTGCTGCCGACCGTGGGGGCGATGCCGGCGACGATCTGCCGCTCGGCCAGGAAGAAGAACGCCAGCGCCGGCACCGAGGCGAGCATGGTGTAGGCCAGCACGAGCGCGGTGTCCTGCCCGAACTGCGAGGAGAACTGCTGCACGCCGAGCGGCAGCGTCCACCAGTCCCGCTCGCTGACCAGCACCAGCAGCGGGAGGAAGAAGTTGTTCCAGCTGGTCACCAGCGTGAGCACCGACACCACCGCCAAGGCGGGTCGGGCCATCGGCAGCATGATCCGCCAGAACACGCCGAACGTGCTGCACCCGTCCAAAATCGCCGACTCCTCGATTTCGGCCGGGATGCTGCGGAAGAACGTCCGGAGGATGATAATCGTCAATGGCAGCCCGAACGCCGCCTGCGGCAGGATGATCCCCCACGGGCTGCCGATCATGTCGCTTTCCCTCAGCAGGATGAACAGCGGCAGGACCGCCACCGCGAACGGGAACATCAGCCCGGCGGCGAAGTACATGAACAGGACCTCGCGGCCGCGGAACGAGTACCGGGCGAAGACGAACGCCGCCAGTGCCGAGGCGCCCACCACGATCACCACCGTGGCCACGCCGATGAACACGCTGTTCAGGGTGCTCCGCCAGAACACGCTGTCGGTGAGGATTCCGGTGTAGTTCTGCCAGTTCCACGGCGACGGCAGCCCGAGCGGGTTGTTCTGCATCTGGAACGGATCCTTGAACCCGCTGATGATGCCGAACAGGACCGGAATCAAGATCACCAGGGCGACGACTGAGGCGATCGCGAACAACCCGATCTGCCGCCGCCGGCGCCAGTGCGGGCGCTTCGGCGATGGTGGTGGCGGCGCGGTGCCAGCCGCAGCGTCGCGGGCGGGCGGACCGGAGAGCCCGTCGACCGGCGAACGCCGGACGGTGGTCTGCTGGGCGGTGCCGCGACCGCGGGTGACCTCACTCATCAGCGACCCCCCACAGTGGTGACCGCGCCCTCGATGTCCCGCCGCATGACGAACTGGACGTAGAGGAGGGCGAACACCAGGCAGATCAAGAACATCAGCACACTGATCGCGCTGGCGTACCCGACCTCGGGTCCGGCCAGCCCGTGCCGGTACATGGTGACCGCCATGGTCTCGGCCGCGCGCCCCGGTCCGCCGAAGTTGGGCGCGGTCAGCACGAAGATCATGTCGAACAGCTGGATGACCCCGATGATGGAGAGGAAGATGGTGACCCGGATCGTCGGCCCCATCAGCGGCAGCGTTACATGCCGGAACACCTGCCAGGCGGTAGCCCCGTCGGTGGTCGCCGCCTCGGTCAGCTCCCGGGGGATGTTCTGGCGTCCGGCCATATAGATGATCATGTGGAACCCGAAGTATTTCCAGCTGATCACCAGGAACGCGACGAGCAGCAGGATCTCCTTGGTGCCGAGCCAGCCGCTGGTCGGCACCAACGTGCCCAGCCCGATCGCCTCGAGCAGCTCGTTCAGCAGCCCACCGTCCTGCCGGAGCACGACCCGGAACAGCACGCCGGTGATCACCTCGGAGAGGATGTACGGAGCGAAGAAGATCAGCCGGAACACCGTCCGGCCCGGGAAGCGCTGGTGCAGCAGCAGCGCCAGCGCAAGCGAGAACGGCAGCTGCACACCGATCGACAACGCCACCAGGACAAACGCACGCCACAGGTCGCCGCGAAACACGTCGTCGCTGAGCGCCCGGCTGAAGTTGTCGAAGCCGGAGAAGAACGAGGTGTTCGACCCGGGCGGGAAACCGCCGAGCCCGTTCCAGGTCCAGACGCTGAAGTAGCCCGCCATCAACACCGGGAGCAACACCAATGCCGTGAAGAGCACCAGCCCGGGCAGCAGGAACAGGAAGATGGTCAGCGGGCCGGGGCCGCGCCGCCGGGGACGGCGTCGGGGTTGGGCCGCTCGAGCGTGCGCCGGCACGTCATCGGACGGCCCGGGGCCGGGGCGGGGCCCCGGGGCCACCGCCGAGCCGGCGGTGGCGCCCGGTGCCCCTTGCTGGTAGTTCTCACTCACCACGAGACCTCAGTCGTTGACCGAGAAATCGGGTTCGGCCTGGAACGTGTCGTGCATCGACTGGACGGCCTCCTCCGGGGTCATCGAACCGTCCGCGATCGCCGCGCACGCCGCGTTGACCTGGTTGCCGACCGTGACCGGCAGATCCTGGTCGAAGTACAGCTGCACCTCGGTAGCGTTGGAGACCGCCTCGGCGATCGTCCGGAGGTTCTGCTCCTCCTCCGGAATCTCCATGTCGCTGAACACCGGGATGCCGGGGTTGACCTGCAGGATCTGCGGGTAGCCCTCGGTCATGAAGTACTCCAGAAAGTCCACCACGAAGTCCGGGGCGTCGGCCGCGATAGCGTGGCCGTTGCCACCACCGTAGATGTCGGTGATCGAGCCAGCGCCACCCTCGACCGCCGGGAACGGGAACCAGCCGATGACCTCATCGCCCAGCACCTGGCCGGAGGAGTCCTCCTGCACGGTCTGGCCCCACTGGCCCATCAGCTCCATGGCTGCCTGGCCGGAGCCCATCACCGCGGGCCCGCTACCTTCGCCGCCGTAGGCCATGGTCAGGTACCCGTCCTGGAACGGCTCCATGTCGATCAGCCGCTTGAACTCCTGCGCGGCCTGGAGGAAGCCGGGCTCCTGGAACGACTTGTTGTCGCGGGCTTGCCGGTAACCGTCCACGCCCATGATCCGCAGCGACAGGTACGAGAACCAGTAGTGCAGCGTCCACGGGGCCTGTCCGGCCTGCGCGATCGGGGTGATCCCCGCTTCCTTGAGGGTCTGGACCGCGTCGAGGAAGTCCTCCCACGTGGTGGGCGGGTTGTCCGGGTCCAGCCCAGCCTGCTCGAACAGCTCCCGGTTGTACCAGATCCCGATCATGCCGGTGTCGAACGGCAGGCCGTAGACCCGGCCGTTGATCGTGTAGGGCGCCAGGATGGCCGGGTCGATCTGCGCGATCACCTCGGGCATCTCATCGGTCAGGTCCTTGACCAGCCCGGCGTTCACGTACTGCTCGAGCACGCCGCCGCCCCAGGTGTGGAAAATGTCCGGCGGGTCTCCGGCCTGCATCTGGGTTGCGAGGGTCGACTTGAAGTCGTCGTTGGTGATCGGCTCCTCAACGATCCTGACGTCGGGATTTGCCGCGTTGAAGTCCTCGACGATCTGGGTGAACACCGGCGGCAGCTCGCCCTCGCCGGTCTGGATGTGCCAGAACTGCGCCTCAGTGCGGTCGCTCCCGTCGCCGTCGTCGCTACAGGCTGACGTGAGCAGCATCGCCACTGCAGCGCCGAGCGCGACCCCTCCCCGTAACCACGTTCGCTTCATCTCCGTACCGTCCCTTCACGGAGCCGGATTGATGTGCTTGGCAGACTGAAACTTTCGGAGACCAGCCGATAGTTTTCGGTGATCAGGCTCACGCTACAGCTAGGTTTCAGCCAGGTCAACCGCCGTTGTGGAGTTGTTACCACCGCTCGCTACGACGTCAGACGCCCCGCCAAGGGCGCGCGGCGCGCGCTCGACGGGGCGTCGTCAAGCCGGCGTCCGGGTCGATTCAAGTCAAAACGTTTCAGCCATCAGATCAGTCCAGACTCCTCAACCCCAGACTTCCGCTGCCGTCTCGACGATCAGCGCCAGCTTGGCCATCTGCTCGTCGTAGCTGAGCACATTACCTTCCACCGTTGACGAGAACCCGCATTGCGGGGACAGGCACAGCTGCTCCAGCGGGACATACCGGGCGGCTTCGTCGATCCGGCGCTTCAGGTCGTCTTTCGATTCCAGCCGGCCCGACTTGGTGGTGACCAGCCCGAGCACCACCTGCTTGCCGGGCGGCACGAACCGCAACGGCGCGAACCCGCCGGCCCGCTCGGTGTCGTACTCCAGGAAGAACCCGTCCACCGCGAGTTCGGTGAACAGCGCCTCGGCCACGAAGTCGTACCCGCCCTCGGCCGCCCACGACGACCGGAAGTTGCCCCGGCACATGTGGGTGGTGACGGCCAGGTCGGCCGGCCGGTCGGCGAGCGCCGCGTTGATCTGCTTGATGTAGCGCAGGTGCTGGTGCTCGGCGTCGTCGCCCCGGCTGGCCAGCAGCTCCCGCTGCGCCGGGTCGTTGAGGTAAGCCAGCGAGGTGTCGTCGAGCTGCAGGTAGCGGCAGCCGAGCTCGTACACCCCCCGGACCTGCCGGGCGTACGCCGCCGACAGGTCGGCCCAGAACTGCTCCTCGTCCGGGTACACGTTCGGGTCGATGGCCGCCCGGCCGCCCCGGTAGTGGACCATGCTCGGGGACGGGATGGTCAGCTTCGGGGTCTGGTCCGGCGCCACCACCGACTGCAGGAACTGGAACGCCTCGGCGAAGATCGTCTTAGGCAGCGTGATCGGCGCGTTCACCACCAGCGCCGGGGTCTCGAACTCGATCGTGCCGTCGGCGTTCTTGAACTGCACTTTGATCTTGTCGTCGGACTGGGCCACCCCACCGAGCTGGTAGATGAAGTCCATGTGCCAGGAGGTCCGGCGGAACTCGCCGTCGGTGGCCGTCTTCAGCCCGACCTCCCGCTGCGCCCGGACCACCTCCCGGATCGCCTCGTCCTCCACCTCCTTGAGCTGCTCCGGCGCCAGCTTGCCGGCGGCCGCGTCCGCCCGCGCCTGCAGCAGACGGGGCGGGCGCAGCAGACTGCCGACGTGGTCGGCGCGGAACGGTGGCGTGTCGCGCATCGTTCAATCCCCTCTCAACGAGTCGTCAGGTTGGTCGAGCGGCAGGCCGACGTAGTTCTCCGCGAATGAGGTGGCCGCCGCGGTCGAGCTGGTTACGTACCGCAGCTGCGAGCGCTGCAGCCGGATCGTGAACGGGTCGCCGTCGGGTGGGCGGTGCAGCATCGAGGTCATCCACCACGAGAAGTGCTGCACCCGCCACACCCGCCGCAGGCAGATCGCGGAGTACGCGTCGAGCAGCGCCTCCGACCCGGTCTGGTAGTAGGCGCCGATCGCGGCGGCCAACACCGACACGTCGGCCACCGCCAGGTTCAGCCCCTTGGCACCGGTCGCCGGCACGATGTGCGCCGCGTCGCCGGCGAGGAACAGCCGACCGTACCGCATCGGCTCGGTGACCACGCTGCGCAGGGCGGTGATCCCTTTCTCCAGGATCGGCCCGTCGGCGAGTCGCCAGTCCGGGTCGTCGCGGGCCAGCCGGGTCCGCAGCTCGGCCCAGATCCGCTCGTCCGGCCAGGCGGCCAGCTGCTCATCCGGCGCCACCTGCAGGTAGAGCCGGGTGATCGCGGGCGTCCGCATGCTGTGCAGCGCGAATCCGCGGTCATGGTAGGCGTAGATCAGCTCCGGCGAGGACGGCGGCGCTTCCGCCAGTACACCGAGCCAGGCGTACGGATAGTCGCGGCTGAACGTCTCCGCCGGGCAGGCCTCCCGGCTCACCCCGTGGAACCCGTCGCAGCCGGCGACCAGATCGGCCCGGAGCTCCCGTTCCCGACCGTCCTGTGTGAAGTAAACCACCGGCTTGCCGTCGAGGTCGGCGAGGCCGACTGCCGGCGCCGAGAACAGTAACGGCCGGCCGGTCGCCAGCCGGGCGGCGATCAGGTCCTTGACCAGCTCGTGCTGGCCGTAGATGGTGATCTCCCGGCCGGCCAACCCGGTCAGGTCGATCCGGTGCCCGACCCCGTCGAACAGCAGCTCCAGGCCATGGTGGACCATCCGCTCCCGGAGCAGCCGGTCGGCCAGCCCGGCCTCGCGCAGCAGCGACACCGTGCCGTGCTCCAGCACCCCGGCCCGGATCCGGCGCTCCACGTACTCGCGGGTGTGCCGCTCCAGCACCACCGAGTCGATGCCGCGCAGGTGCAGCAGATGCGCAAGCACCAGGCCGGCCGGGCCGGCGCCGAGGATCGCGACCTGAGTACGCATCAGAACGGGTACGCCGGAACCTCGCCGCGCATGGTGATCCAGCGCTGGTCGGTGAACGCGTCGTGGTTGGCGAGCCCACCGAACCGGGCGCCGGTGCCGGACTCGAGCACCCCGCCGAACGGCGCAACCGCCTCGTCGTTGACGGTCTGGTCGTTGATGTGCACGATCCCGGTCGGGATCTGCTCGGCGAGCGCCAGCCCGCGCATCGCGTCCCGGGTCAGGATCCCCAGCGACAAGCCATAGCTGGTGTCGGCGGCAAGCGCCACCGCCTCCTCCACGGTCCGGAACCGGATCACCGGCGCCACCGGGCCGAACACCTCCTCGTGGTAGGCCGGCGCGTCGGTGGCCACCTGGTCGAGCACGGTCGGCCGGTAGAACAGTTGGTCGTAGGTGCCGCCGGCGGCGAGCTGGGCACCACTCTCCACTGTGCTGGTGACCAGCCGGTGCACCTTGTCCCGCTGCTTCGTGTCGATCAGCGGCCCGAGCGCCACCTCACCGGTCGCCGGGTCACCGACCGGCAGCTGCTCGGCATGGCTGGCCAGTGCCGCCACATACTCGTCGGCGATCGACTCGTGCACGATGTGCCGGCCGGTGGTCATGCAGATCTGTCCCTGATGGAGGAAGCTGCCCCAGGCGCCGGCCGACACCACCTGGTCGACGTCCACATCGTCCAGCACCAGCAACGCCGAGTTGCCACCGAGCTCCAGGTGCACCCGCTTGAGGTGCTCGGCCCCGACAGCGGCGATCCGCCGGCCGACCGCGGTCGACCCGGTGAACGAGATCACCCGGGTGTGCGGGTCACGCACCAGCGCCTCGCCGGCCTCCGCGCCACCGGGCAGCACGTGCAGCAGCCCTTCCGGTAGCCCTGCCTCCTCGAACACCCGGGCCAGGATGAACCCACCCGACACCGGGGTGCGCGGATCCGGCTTGAGCACCACCGCGTTGCCCAGCGCGAGCGCCGGGGCGACCGACCGGGAGGACAGGATCAGCGGCGCGTTGAACGGGGAGATCACCCCGACCACCCCGACCGGCGTGCGCTTCAGCAAGCTCAGCCGGGGCTGCTCGGTGGGCAGGATCTCGCCGGCCGGGCGGGACGCCAGCGCCGCCGCCTCGAAGCACTCCTGGCTGGCGACGTGGGTGGCGAACCCGGCCATCCCCTGCACCGACCCGGTCTCCCGGATCATCCACCGGTGCAGCTCCTCGGCCTGTTCCTCGATCAAGGTCCCGGCCTTGCGCAGCACCGCCGCCCGGGCCAGGAACGGGGTCGCGGCCCACTCCCGCTGGGCCGCCGCGGCCACTTCGCACGCCCGGGCGACGTCCTCGGCGTTCGCCACCCCGACCGTGCCCAGCTCGGCGCCGGTCGCCGGCTCCACGATCGCGGCGGTGCCACCGCGCGCGCTGGTCCAGCCACCACTGTAGATCTGACCTTCCCAGACCTTGGGTTCGATAATGGTCATGACAACTCCTTCGACGGCGCTGGTGAAGCTTGCTTGGACTTCTGAATCAGCGAATAGATCTGGGCGCGTAGCTCGGTGAACCGGGGATCGCCGCGGGTGGTCAGCTGGTCGCGTTCGGCCGGCAGGTCGATCGGCAGGTCTTCCTTGATGTGGGTGGGGGCCGCGGACAGCACGATCACCCGCTCTCCGAGGTAGACCGCCTCGTCGATGTCGTGGGTGACGAACAGCAGCGTCACCCCGAGCCGTTGCCACACCGACCGGATCAGGTCCTCCAGGTCGGCCCGGGTCTGGGCGTCGACGGCTGCGAACGGCTCGTCCATCAGCAGCACCCGCGGCTGGTAGGCGATCGCCCGCGCGATCGCGACCCGCTGCTGCATCCCACCGGAGAGCTGCCAGGGGTAGGCGCGGTGCGCGTCTTCCAGCCCGACCGCGGCCAGCGCCCAGTTCGCCAGGTCGCGCCGTTTCGCCCGCGGCATCCGGGCCGCCCGCAGCGGCAGCTCGACGTTGTCGCGCACCCGCAGCCACGGGAACAGGCTCCGGCCGTACTCCTGGAACACCACCGCCAGCCCCGGCGGCGGCCCGGTGACCCGGCTGCCCTCCACCCACACCTCGCCGGCGGTCGCCGGCAGCAGCCCGGCGATGCACCGCAGCAGCGTGGTCTTGCCACACCCGGAGGGGCCGACCACGCAGGCGAACTGGCCGTCCTCGACCGCGAACGTGAGCTCGCCGATCGCCTCGACCCGCCGGCCGTGGCTGTCGTAGACCTTGTGGAGACCGCGTACCTCGAGCACTATCTCTCCTTCTCGGTCGCCCGCAAGCCGTGGTACCACCGCAGTACCCACTGGTCGGCCAGCCGGAACAGCAGCGACAGCGCCACGCCGAGCAACCCCAGCAGGATCACTCCGCTCCACATCTGCGCGTACTGGAAGCTGGTCTGGAACTGCTCGATGGTGTGGCCGATCCCGTCCTGGGTGCCCTGCAGCTCGCCGATGACCATCAGGATGATGCCGATCGCCAGCGCCTGCCGGGCGCCGGTCATGATCTGCGGGCTGGCCGACCGCAGCACCAGGTGGTAGAGCCGGCGGCCGCCGCGGATCCGGTACGAGCGACAGGTGTCAGCGAGCACCTCGTCGACCGCCCGCACCCCCTCGACGGTGTTGAGCAGGATCGGCCAGACGCATCCCGCGATGATGATCACCACTCGGCGGGCGTCACCGAGCCCGGCGAACAGAGCGATCAGCGGGATCAGCACCGGCGGCGGGATCGCCCGCAGGAACTCCAGCACCGGCTCGAGCAGCGACCGCAGCGTCCGGCTGGACCCGACCAGCACCCCGAGCCCGATCCCGAGCACCAGCGACAGCGCGTAGCCGCGGGCCAGCCGGTTCAGGCTCGGCAGCACGTCCTCGACCAGCCGCTGCCGGTCCCAGGTTTCCCGGAACGCTTCCCAGATCTCCGACAACGGCCGGAACAGGAAGTGGCTGCTGTCCGCGCTGAGCTGCCACCACAGCGCGACCAGCACCGCCGGCAACGCGAAGATCAACACCAGCCGCCACAGCAGCCACCCGAGCACCCTCACGCCGGCACCTCCGTACGGACTGACGGGTGCCACGACAGCGCCCGCCGCTCGACCGTCCGGAACAGCAGGTTCGCCGCCACCCCGAGCAGGCCGGTGACCACCACCAGCGCGTACACCCCGGCGGTCGCGCCGCTGCTCGAGGCGCGCAGGATGTCCGCACCAAGGCCGGGCGTGCCGACGAACAGCTCGCCGGTGACGGTGAGGATCAGCGCCACGGTAGCGGCCAGCCGCAGCCCGGTGGCGAGGTACGGCAGCGCGGTGGGCAGGGTCACCCACCGGATCCGCGCCAACGGCCCGAGCCGGTACGACCGGGCGGTGTCCCGGGCCACCGGGTCCACATCGGCCACCCCGTGCAGCACCTGCACCAGCATCTGCCAGAACGCGGCGTACACGACGATCAGCAGGGTGCCCATCTTGACTGGTCCGTAGAGGACGATCGCGGCCGAAATCCACGCCACCGACGGGATCGGGCGCAGGAATTCGATGGTGGAGGCGGTAAACGCCCGTAGCAACGGCACCGTCCCGATCACCATCCCCAGCACTACCGCCGCCGCGACCGCCACGACCAGCCCGATCGCCCAGGTGCCGAGGGTGTTGAACACGGCATCCCAGAGTGGACGGTGCCGGGCCCGCTCGAACAGCTCGCCGAGGATCCGGCTGGTCGGTGGCAGGTAGCGGTCGGAGACTACGCCCCACCGGGGCAGCGCCTCCAGCAGCAGCCCGAAGCCGGCGAGCCCGGCCAGGCCGAGCAGCAACCGGTGGAGGCGTTCGCTCACGGGTACAGCGCGTCCAGATCGGGTGGTTCGGCGAGCAGCCCGTCCTGGATGGCGAGCTGGGCGAGCCGCTCCGACGAGGCCCGGTTGATCTCCGGCGGCCAGGCCGGCAACGTGATCTCGCTGGCGAGCTGGGGCTGCATGTCGGTGTAGGTGGTGATGACGTTCCGGACCGCTTCCTCGTTCTCGTTCGCGAACGCGAGCGCCTCGGTCATCGCCTCGGTGAACCGCTGCACCAGATCCGGGTTCTCGTCGATCATCGCGGTCGAGGTGAAGTAGGCCGCCACGGTCAGGTCCGGCGCGGCGTCCACCCAACTGGAGGCGACGCTCCGGCCGACCCCGTTGTTCCGGATGATGGTCTGGAACGGTTCCACCACGAACACCGCATCCGCGTCGCCGTTGGCGAGTGCCGCCTCCATCTCCGGGAACGGCACGCCGACGAACTCGATCCCGGCCGGGTCACCGCCGGCCTTCCGGACCGACTCCCGCACCACCGGGTCGGAGATGTTGTTGAGGGTGTTGATCGCGATCGTGGCGTCGCCGAGCTCGGCGGCGGACTGCACCGGGCTGTCCACCGGCACCATCAGGCTGCCGAAGTCTTCCCCGTCCACCCCGGTGGAGTTGTTGCCGTTCGCCACCACCTTGAGCTCGATCCCGCTGGCCTGCGCGAGCATCAGCGAGATCACGTTACTGAAGCCGAAGTCGTAGGTGCCGCTCTGCACGCCGGGGATGATCTCCGCGCCGCCAGCGGCGAAGTCGGTGGTCACGTCGATGTTGCGGTCCTCGAAGAACCCTTGCTCGATGCCGAGGAACAGCGGCGCCACGTCCACGATCGGGATCAGCCCGACCGTCACCTGGTCCCGGCCGGCCGGTCCGGTCGGTTGATCGTCGCCGCCGTCGCCGCCGTCGTCGCCGCAGCCGGCGACAGCGACGAGTAAGGCGGTCGAAAACAATGTTGCGGCGAGTCTGCGATGCATGATCGTTCGCTCCCTCCACCTAGGGAAGACGATGTGCCGGGGATGTTCGACATTCGCACGATCGTTCTCTTCGTGAACGTAGAGCCTGCCGGGAGGCCCGTCAAGACCTTGACTGGCGATGGCGCCGAAACGTATCGTTCGGGAAGAGAACGTCCGTTCGCAGTGCGCACGGATCGGGACGCCGCGAACAGAGCGCAGCGGAGGGGTGGATGGCGCAGCTGGTCACGCTGGCCGACGGCATCGCCGAGCTGGTGCACGACGGAGACACCGTGGCGCTCGAGGGCTTCACCCACCTGATCCCGGTCGCGGCCGGCCACGAGATCATCCGGCAGCGGCGGCGCGACCTGGAGCTGGTACGGATGACCCCGGACATCGTCTACGACCAGCTGATCGGTGCCGGCTGCGCCCGGAAGCTGGTGTTCTCGTGGGGCGGCAACCCGGGAGTCGGGTCACTGCACCGGCTGCGGGACGCGGTCGAGCACGGCTGGCCGGCACCGCTCGAACTCGACGAGCACAGCCACGCCGGGATGGCCAACCGGTACGCGGCCGGCGCGGCCAACCTGCCGTTCGGGGTGCTGCGCGGCTACGCCGGCACCGACCTGGTCCAGCACACCAGCACGCTCGCGCCGATCACCTGCCCGTTCACCGGCGAGCGGCTGACCGCGGTGGCGGCGCTCCGGCCGGACGTCGCGATCATCCACGCGCAACGGGCCGACCGGGAGGGCAACATCCAGTTCTGGGGGATCACCGGCGTCCAGAAAGAGGCGGTGTTCGCCGCCCGCCGGTCACTGGTCACGGTGGAGGAAGTGGTGGACGTGCTGGACCCGCGGCCCGGCGCGGTGGTGCTGCCGTCGTGGGTGGTCACCGCGGTGGCGGTGGTGCCGCACGGCGCCCATCCGTCGTACGCGCAGGACTACTACGACCGCGACAACGACTACTACCGGCGGTGGGACGCGATCAGCCGGGATCGGGACGCGTTCACGGCGTGGCTCAAGGAGCTGACCGGATGAGCTCCCTGCCGTGGACCGCCGAGGAGATGATGACGGTCGCCGCCGCCCGGGCGCTGGCCGGCCACACCTCCTGCTTCGTCGGGATCGGCGAGCCCAGCACCGCCGCCAACCTGGCCCGCCGGCTGCACGCCCCGAACCTGTCGCTGATCTACGAATCCGGGGCGATCGGCGCCCGCCCCCGCACGCTCCCGCTGTCCATCGGGGACGGTGAGCTGGCGACGACCGCGACCACGGTGGTGAGCGTGCCGGAGATCTTCAACTACTGGCTGCAGGCGGGCCGGATCGACGTCGGGTTCCTCGCCGCCGCCCAGCTGGACCGGTTCGC
>DATCKZ010000011.1:0-17137 GCA_036564175.1 Natronosporangium sp. | reverse complement strand
AACCGGCCGGCCGGCCGAGGACCGGATCGGCTGGTCGGGGGAACGCTCCCAGCATCCATCACCACTGATGGAACGATTCAACGAACGTTGATAGGCGGGTGCGTCGTTCCGTACCGACTGGTTGTTGGAACGCTTCATGTCCGACCTGGGCGGGGAAGCACCGGATGACCTGCGGCGAGCAGATCGTGGCGGTCCGCCGCTGCGAGTGAAGGATGTGGGCATCCATGCCGGAACCCGAGTCCCGTACCGGTTGCCGGCGCGCCGCGCTGCCCACCGCCGCGGTGGTCGCGGCCGGCGCCCCGCCGTGACGGTCTAGCTGAGCTGGCGGCGGCGATCCAGGGCGAACCGGGGCCGGTTGGTGACCAGGACGTCCACTCTGGAGTCGGTGAGGAACCGGTCGATGAGCTCCGGCTCATCGACTGTCCACACCATCGCGCCGATCCCGTGCCGGGCGCATTGCCAGAGCACCCCGCGACGGGCGACGTTCTTGTCCACCGCCACCCACTGCGCGCCGCAGGCCCGGATCCGGCGCAGCGGCAGCAGCTCGCGCAGCCGGGTGAACGGCAGCTGCCAGGCCGACAGCTCCGCCCGGCCGCGGCCGAGCGAGAGCGCGGTCCGGACCTCTGGAAACTCGGTGCTGACCCGGGCGATCGACTCGTCCTCCAGCGAGGTCACCACGAACCCGCCCGGGCCGAGCGCGGCCAGCACCAGCCGCACCACCTCCGGCTCGTAACCGGTCTCCTTCAGGTCGACGTGGCCGATCGCCCGGCCGGCGAGCAGCTTCAGTACCGCCGGCACGGTCGGCACCTCGTACCCGACCGCGTCGCACAGCTCCCGGTAGCTCAGCGTGGCCAGCGCCGGGCCGTCCCGGCTGGTCCGGGGGTCGTGGAAGCAGACCAGCGTGCCGTCGCGCAGCTTCCGGACGTCGAACTCGACATACTCGGCGCCGATGTCGAGCGCGCTCTGGTACGCCTCCCAGGTTCCGCGGGGATGGTCCTCTCCGCCGCCGCGGTGGGCGGAGACCGCGACCCGCTTGCTCATGGGTTACTGGCTTCCACCGCCGCCGGGACCGGCGTGGCCGGATCCGACTCCCCCGGTGGCGCCGGTTGTCGCGGCGGCCGGGCGGTCGGCGCCGAGCCGCGGACCGCCGCTTCGGGATCGTCGAACAGCGGCGACCGTTCCCGGATCCGGCGGCGCAGGATGAACCCGACCAGCAGCAGCGCGGCGAACGGCAGCCACGCCAACGCGTACGCCAGCCAGTACCGGCCGAGGTCGGTGATCGAACGAGTCGGGTCGACATCCGGGCTGGCGACTCCGAAGAAGGCGAGCAGCAGGCTCGGCGGGAGGGCGATCAGTGAGCCGATCGCCAGGATCGCGTTGAACACCCGGCTCTTGCGCTCCTGCTCGTCCTGCATGGCGGTCTCCAGCACAGCAGCCCGAGCGCCGATCACCGCCGCCAGCCGCTCCACCATCCGGGAGGTGTTGGCGAGTGCTTCCCCGACGTCGTTGATCTGCCGCAACGACTGCTGGTAGCTGTCGACCACCAGCTCCGGTACCAGCACACTGTCCATACAGGCCTCGACCCCGAAGCTCAGGTCGAGCTGCAGCTCATTCATGCTCGTGGACAGCCTCGCCACCAGGGCGCGGGCGGCCGCGGTGGAGTGCGGCACCTCGTTCTGGTTGATGGCGAGCGCGGCGTACGCGAGCTCCCGGACTCGCTGCAGCACGCTGAGCGCGGAGACCAGCATCGCCGCGGTGATGGTCAGGATGTTCTGCACCGCCGGCCCCCAGCCGGCGATCAGCGAGACGCCCCGGCCGTGCGCGACCAGGGTTTCGCCCGGGTTGACCAGCGCCTTCGGCACCCAGACGCCGAGCCGGCCGCCACCGTCGGCGGCGCCGGCGGCGACCGTGCCGCGGTAGATGATGTCAGTCACCGCCGGCGTCAGCTCACCGATGCTGGTCGGGAGGATCTGCCCCCGCAACGGCTCGCCCGGGAAGACGCAGTGATGGACGTTGCGCCCGAACCGTGGCGGCTCGGCGAGGCCGAGCCGGTCGGCGACCCACCGCAGCAGCGGCTGGTCATTGATGGTGATGGAAGCCCGCTCGAAGCAGGTGGCGGCCAGGAGCTGCACCACGTCGTCGACCCCGGTGCGGTCCGGCATCGTCACATCCAGCAGCAGCACCGGATCGCGCCTGGGGGTGACCAGCACCAGCACGGTGAGGTCGCAGCTGAACTCCAGCTGCCGGCCGCCGAGGGTGGCGCCCAGCCGGGCGGCCGGCAGGGTCACGGTATCGGCGATGGTGGGCAGCAGCTGGGCCGAGGCGTCCACGTGCAACCGGAACCGGCCGAAGTCGAACGCGTCGACCAGCGCGCGGGTGGGTCGCGACGGTAGGCGTGGGGTGAGGTCGTACAGGCAGCGGATCCGTGTCTGGTCCGCCCATCCCAGATCCTTGACGGTCAACCCGGCCTCCCTTCCGGCCGGATCATTATCCACCTGTTCCGCCAGTAGGCCGCGGATCAACTTGGGCCCGGTCGCCGGTTCCGGCCCGGCCGTCGCGCCGGCGCATCGACCACTGTGATCTGGATCACCGGCCTGGCCTGCGGATCTTGTTAGCATGCGTGCACCGGTGACCCGGGACGGAACGGGCCGTCCCACGGGAGGGAGGTGCCGTGGCTGTCTCCTTACCGTTGGAGCGCCGGCCGGTCGAGTCGGCGGCGGTGCGCGCGCCGGTGTTCGTCGGCCGGGAGCGGGAGGCGGAGGCGATCCGCCGGGCGCTGGCCGCCACCCCGGCGCTGGTACTGGTGGAGGGCGAGGCCGGGATCGGAAAGAGCCGGCTGGTGCGGGAAGCGCTCGCGTCCGGCCCGGCCGGTCGGCGTACGTCGCTGGTGGCGACCTGCCCGCCGTACCGGGAGTCGTTGACGCTGGGCCCGGTGATGGATGCCTTGCGGCGAGCCCGGTCCACCCTGGCCGGACTGCGGTTGAGCGCGCTCGCCGGGGTGCTGCGGCCGCTGTTTCCGGAGTGGGCCGTCAGCCTGCCACCGCCCCCGGAGCCGGTCGCCGACGCCACTGTGGCCCGGCACCGGCTGTTCCGGGCGCTGCTCGAGCTGCTCGGTGCACTCGGCGTTGAGCTGCTGGTGGTCGACGACGCGCACTGGGCCGACGACGCCACCCTGGAGTTCCTACTGCTGCTGACCTCCGGCCAACGGGACGTCACGCTGGACCTGGTGGTGACCTACCGGCCGGAAGAGGTGTCCGCGGGGTCGCTGCTGCGGCGGCTGGCCGCTCGCCCGCCGGCCGGCGGACGGCTGGAACGGGTGACCCTGGGCGGGCTGGACGTCGCCGCGACCGCCTCGGTGGTGTCATCCATGTTGGACAACCAGCCGGTCTCCGAGGCGTTCGCCCGGTTCCTGCAGGAGACCACCGGGGGAGTGCCGCTGGCGGTGGAGGAGTCGGTGCGGCTGATGATCGACCGCGCCGACCTGGTCCGCCAGGACGGCGAGTGGATGCGTCGCGAGTTGGTTGAGCTGCACGTGCCCCCGACGGTACGGGACTCGGTGCTGGAGCGGCTGGAGCGGCTCAGCTCCGACGCGGCGCGGGCGGTCCGGGCGGCGGCGGTGCTGGCCGAGGCGGCCGACCGCACCATCAGCGAGGTGGCCGGGCTGGCCGGGCCGCCGGCCGGGGCGGCGCTGTCCGAGGCGGTCGCCCGCGGGCTGCTCATCGAAGAGGATCACCGCTGGCTGGGATTCCGCCACGCGCTCGTGCGCAAGGCGGTGTACGAGGCGATCCCCGGACCCGAGCGCCGCCGGCTGCACCTGCGCGCCGGGGAGGTGCTGGAGCAGCTCGCGGCACCGCCGGTGACCCAGTTGGTGCGCCACTTCCGGGAGGCCAACGACACCGTCCGGTGGTGCCGATACGCCGAACAGGCGGCGGAGCTGGCGATCGAGTCGACCGACTACCGCACCGCGGCATGCCTGCTCCACGACGCGCTCGCCGGTGCCGACCCGGCGCCGGCCGACGAGATCCGGCTCACCCGCCGGCTCGCCGAGGTCACGCGGTTCTACCGCGACATCCGGCTGGAGCGGGAGCTGGTCGGCAGGCTGCGGCGACTGCTGGCCTCGGGCCGGCTCGCCCCCGCCGAGGAGGGGGAGCTCCGTAGCCGGCTGGGCTGGCTCCTCATGGTGCTGCGGGACTTCCCGGCCGGTCGGGCCGAGCTGGAGCGGGCACTACCCTTGCTGGCCGACCGCCCGCTTGAGACCGCGCGGGTCCTGGCCCGGCTGGGTTGGCCCGGCGGCGGCCTGCCCGCCTCCACCTACCTGCGATGGCTCCGGCGCGCGGCGGAACTCGACGTCAGCGGCATCCCAGCGGCCGAGCGGCTGGCGCTGCTGTTCAACCGGGTCAGCGCCCTGCTGCAGCTCGGAGACCAGTCCGGCTGGTCGCTCGCGGCGGAGCTGCCCGACGCGGCACCGACGCTGCAGGAACGGCTCTGCGTCGCGGTCTCGAACATCAACATTGGAGCCTTCGCAATGAGCTGGGGTCGCTTCGACGAGTCGCGGCACCGGCTGGCCCGAGCCCGCGAACTGGCTGAAGTGGACGGATTTGGCTGGTTGCTGGACTACATCCTGGTCCTCCAGGCCCGCCTGGACTGGTTCACCGGAGCCTGGGCCGGCCTGCTCGACCGGGTAGCGGCGCTGACCGAGCGGGACGATCTGCATCCGGATGCCCAGCTCGAGGCCCGCGACATCGCCGCCGTGCTGCGGGCCGACTGCGGGCCCCGCCGGGGCGTGGCAGACGAGCTGCGGGCGCTGGCCGAGGAGGCGCGGCGGCGCGACGTCCTCGACCGCCCGCTCATGTCGGCGGCCCGGTTGGCCCGGATGCGGCTGGAGGCGGGCGACCCAGCGGAGGCGCTCCGGCTCACCGAGGAGACAGCGCGGATGGCCGCGGCTACCGGCATCTGGTTGCAGGCCGCCGAACCGGTGCGGGTGCGGACCCGGGCGCTGGTGTCGGTCGGCCAGGCCGACGAGGCCGCCCGGCTCGTCTCGGCGTTCGGCAAGGGGATCAGCGGCCGCGACGCCCCCGGCCCTCGGGCCGCACTCGCCACCTGCCGGGCCACGCTGCTGGAGGCGACCGCCGGGCCGCTCCGGGCGGCCGGCGCGTTCGGCCGGGCCGCTGCGGCGTGGGAGCGGCTGCCGCGCCCGTACGATGCCTTGCTCGCCCGGGAGGACCAGGGCCGCTGCCTGCTCGCTGCCGGCCGCGACGACGAGGCAGCCATCACCCTGCTGACGCAGGTGTTCCACGAGCTGTCCCGGCTAGGTGCCAGGCACGACGCCGAGCGGGTGGCGGAGCGGCTGCGCGCCCACGGCGTGGAGGTGCGCCGGGAGTGGCGGCGCGGCCGGCGCGGCTACGGCAACCAGCTCTCGCCGCGGGAGCTGGAGGTGGTGCGGGTGCTGGCGACCGGCCGCACCAACCGGGAGATCGCCGAGATCCTGTCCCGGTCCCCGAAGACGGTGGCGTGGCAGGTCAACTCCGCGATGCGCAAGCTGGGCGTCACCACCCGGACCGGGTTGGCGGTCGCGGCGGTCGAGGCCGGGCTGGTCGACAGACCCGACTCGACGAGCAACCCACCCTCGGTGACCGGACCACCGCCGAGTAAACATTAGGCACTCTTCCCAGTCTCAACCGGCCGGCTACGTCCGAGACTCGGGGTCACCACCGTGACGCCGACGTGGAGGACCGCCGATGGGCGAGCCGACTGACGACCCGCCGCCGGACCCGACCGGTCCTCGGACGGAACATCCGGACGCGACCGGCCCGCAGCCCGGGTCGCCGGAGGCGGAGTCGGACTCTTCCAGCAGACGGCGTCCCGCTGGCGCCGCGGACAAGCGAGGCGGAGGCTCCCCCGAGCGCGAAACCGGCGACCGGTCGCGCCGCGGCTACGTGCCGCTGTGAGCGCGGGCTCGCATCACCCGATCGGTCAAGAGCCCGGCCAGACCAGAGGAGGACACCTCATGTCAACCACCCCCCGAGCCCACCGCTCGACGCGCCATCGCGCGGCAGCGGTGTGGCTCCGCCCCCAACGAGTGCGAGGAGAACAGCGATGAACCACCGGCGACGCGCAGCGCTCGGATTGATATCCGTAGCGGCGGTAGCATTATCCACATTGTCGGTGCCGCACCCCGCCGGCGCCGAACCGGACGGCACCGCCACCACGCCCACCGATGCGGCATCGCGGATCGAGGAGCTGTTGGGTGACGGTCCGGTGCCAGGGCTGGCGCCGGAGGTGCACGAGGTCACGCTGATCACCGGTGACCGGGTGACGCTGACCGCGCATGGCGAGGACGGACCGTACGACGTGGACGTGGAGCCGGCCAGCCGGCCCGATGGTCCGCCGCCCACGTTCCTGTCCCAGGTGGGCCCGGACGGCGTGTATGTGATTCCCAGTGATGTGCAGGAGGCGTTGTACGCCGACCTGGTGGACTGGGAACTGTTCAACGTTTCATCGCTGGTGGAGCAGGGGTACGCGGACGCCGAGTCGGACGCGCTGCCGGTGATCGTGGCCTATCCGCGGCCGGCGGCCGCTGCGTTGCGGGGGTTGCCGGGGCCGTCGGCCGCGGAGCTGGCGCACCGGGCCGACCGGCTCCCCGCCACCAGCGACGCGGTCGGGTTGGCCAGCGTCAACGGTGCGGGGGTCAGCGTCGCGAAGGACCAGGCAGCCGAGTTCTGGCAGGAGCTGGGTGTCGCCTCCGACCGGCGGTCGGCCTCGGAGCGGCCACGGGTGTGGCTGGACAGCAAGTCCGAGCTGCTGCTGGACCAGAGTGCTCCGCTGATCGGGGCGCCGCAGGCCTGGGCGGCCGGCTACGACGGCTCGGGTGTGACCGTGGCGGTGCTGGACTCGGGTGTGGACCTGAACCACCCGGACCTGGTGGACCGGCTGGTGGCGACCGAGTCGTTTGTGGATGGCCTGCCACCGCAGGACCACCACGGCCACGGCACCCACGTGGCGTCGACGATCGCCGGCACCGGTGCCGCCTCCGACGGGCGCTACACGGGCGTGGCGCCGGGAGCGGATCTGGTCACCGCCCGGGTCTGCAGCGATGAGGGCGGCTGCAGCAGCTCAGCGATCATCGCGGGAATGGAGTGGGCGACCCAGCAGATGGGCGCTGACATCGTGTCGATGAGCCTGGGCGGCGGGCCCACCAACGGCACCGACCCGCTCAGCATGGCGGTGAACAACCTGACCGCCACCACCGGTGCGCTGTTCGTGATCGCCGCCGGCAACCACGGCGCAGACAGGTCGGTCGCGGCCCCCGGTGCGGCGGATGCGGCGCTGACCGTGGCAGCCACCGACAAGTCCGACCGGCTGGCCGGCTTCTCCTCCCGTGGTCCGCGGTGGGGGGACCTGGCACTCAAGCCGGACATTGCCGCCCCTGGGGTGGAGATCATCGCCGCGCGGGCTGCCGGCACCGACATGGGAGGCGTTGCGACGCCGATCGACGACTTCTACGTGAGCGCGAATGGTACGTCGATGGCGACGCCACACGTGTCAGGTGCGGCGGCGATCCTGGCCCAGCGGTTCCCGGACTGGACCGCGGCGCAGTTGAAGGCGGCGCTGATGTCGACCGCGTTCGACGCCGGGCACACGGTCTACCAGCAGGGTGCTGGTCGCGCGGACGTTGCCCGGGCGGTTACCCAGCAGGTGTTCGCCACCACGCCCAATGTCGACTTCCGGAACGTGCCGCTGCCGCACGAGGGTGAGCCTGAGCCGGCTCCGATCACCAAGCAGGTCACCTACACCAACGTCTCCGACCAGCCGGTCACCCTGACGTTGACCGCTAGCCTGGCGACCACCGCAGGCGAGGCCGTGCCGGCTGGCGCGCTGACCGCCCCGGCCACGGTGACCGTGCCCGCGGGCGGCGAGGCTACCGTGCCGGTGACCCTGGATGTGGCGGGGCTCGGCGCCGGCTGGTACGCCGGCGCGCTGGTGGCCAGCGATCCCACTACCGGCACCAGTCTGCGGACTCCGGTTGGGCTGGTGCGGGAGCCACCGAAGGCCACCCTGACCATCCGCACCATCGGCCGCGACGGCCTGCCGGCGACCGCGGTCGGCACCAGCGTGGTCGACGTCGCCGGGTCGACAGGGTTTATCACCGAGATATCTCAGGTCGACGACGGTGTGATCGAGGTGCGGCTGCCGGAGGGCGTCTACAGCGTCGCCCAGGCGGCGAACTGGATCGACGAGGAGACCCGGCGGAATTTCGCCTGGCTGTTCAACCCGGAGGTGGTGGTCGACGGCGACACCGAGATCATCCTCGACGCCCGCACCGCCACCCAGGTCACCTTCGACACGCCGCTGCCGAGCGAGCCGCTGAGCAACGACTGGCACTCCTGGTATGAGCGCACCGACGCCAGCGGTCAGTGGTTCGCCGCAGCCGTTGTGCTGGACCTGGCGATCGGCGGGGCGTGGCGGAAGCTGTGGGCCACCCCGACCGAGCCGGTCACCATTGGTGAGTTCCGGTTCATCAGCCAGTGGCTCACCGGCAAGGACGGCGTGGACATGACCGTGCTCGGGCCGCAGCAGCGCGAGCTGTCCGTCGCCACCGGACCGTTCGCCCTGACCTGGGGTCAGAACGACTGCCAGCTGGACGACTCCTGTGTGCCGACCTACGGCAGCGGTGGCATTCGCTACTGGCACCGGGACTACATCCCGTTCGACGGCACCGAGGAGCTGACGCTGGCCGACGCGGGGCGGGCCCGACCCGAGGATCTGGCCGGGCAGGACCTGACCGGCAAGCTCGCGCTGCTGGAGTACGAGCCACTCCCCACATGCGGCATCAACATCGAGCAGCTCGAGGCGGTCCGGGACGCCGGAGCAGCTGCCGTGCTGGCGTTCCCGACCGAGGATTCGAACTGCCAGATCCCGACCGTCGTGGACCAACCACAGTTAACCGGCCCGGCCCGGCCGATCGGGATCCGGTTCGCGTTCCTGCCGATCGCGGAGGGCCGGGAACTCCGGGCGCAGCTGACCGATGGCCCGTTGACCATCCGGGTGACCGGCACGCCGG
Source organism: Natronosporangium sp. (assembly GCA_036564175.1). Taxonomy (GTDB): domain Bacteria; phylum Actinomycetota; class Actinomycetes; order Mycobacteriales; family Micromonosporaceae; genus Natronosporangium. Next base: position 8,076 of record DATCKZ010000011.1, on the reverse strand, counting down.
AGACGCCGTACACCTACGTGCTCAAGACCTATGAGGAGGGTCGGGTACCGGAGTCCCTGCACTACACCTACACCGAGGAGAACCTTGCCACCTACGACCTCGACTTCCACGCGTCCGAGCCGAGCGCGTTCTTCGACAGCTCCACCCTCTGGAAGCAGGAAGACATGTACCTGCCCAGCCTGGAACTCGCGTCCGGTGGCGCTTTCATCGGCCCACGCAGCCGGCGGGAGTACGTCGGGCTGGACCCGGAGGTCCTCCGGATCCACCAGGTTACGGCGGGTGCGGTGGGGCTCGGCCAGCATGCCGTCTCGCGGACGATCGAGGTACTCGATCGACCGGTCCACGTCCACCAGCGGTTCAACACCGTTCCGATGACGCCCGGGGCGCTGGTGGCACGGCCCGGCGTGTATGAGCTGATCGACCCCGACCGTTCGATCGTGGGCATCTGGGGAGTCGGCAACACCGTCTGCGCGCTGTGCCGGGAAGGGAACGTCATGGTGCTCGTGAACAACCTGGTCACCGGCGACCCGGCGGCCCAGCTCGACAACACCTATGACGCGGCTCGCGAGTCCACCTACCGGCTCTATCGCGATGGCGTGGAGCTCCCGTCGTCGGCGTTGGACGGGTTCGAGCACATCCGGGTGTTCCAGCTGCCGGAAGAGCCGGGCAGCTACCGGGTGGAGCTGGAGGTCGACCCCGGCGAGGCGGGGTACTCGCGGACCGAGGCGGCGTGGACGTTCGAGTCCGGGCCGCCGACCGAGGAGGGCGCCAAGCCGTACGGCTACACCTGCCCGGTCCGGGACGTCTTGCGGTTGCATGACGATCCGTGCGCGCCGACGCCGGCGGTGTTCGTCAGCTACGACCTGGGCGAGAGCCTGGCGCTGGACAACACGGTGAAGGCGCCGGGTGCGCACTGGTTCGATGTGTACGCCTACCACCACCCGTCGCCGTTGCCGTCGCCTGCGATCGCCGGCCTGAAGCTGTGGGCCAGCTATGACGGCGGTGATCGGTGGGTGCCGGCGCAGGTGCGCAACGAGGGTGACGGCAAGTTCCGGGTGAAGCTGGTGCACCCGCCGGCCCGCGGCCACGACTGGCAGCAGGTGAGCCTGAAGGTCGAGGCGTGGGACGTCGAGGGGAACCGGGTCGAGGTGGTGACCTACGACGCGTTCCAGTTGCGGGACGGCCACGCCCGGCCTTCCGGGGGCGCCTTCGTAGCCTCCTGACCTGACGATCCAGGTGCCGGCCCGGTGCTCCGCCCGGGCCGGCACCGCCGTGTCGGCCAGCCAGTGGTGTGATCTGGATCACCGGCCCGGCCAGCCGATCTTGTTAGCATGCCTGCACCTCGGATGGGCCGGGTGGCCCGTCCACGGGAGGTGGGTGCCGTGGCGGTCCGGATGCCGCTGAAAGGTCGGCCGGTCGAGTCGGCGGCGGTGCACGCACCCGCGTTCGTCGGCCGGGAGCGGGAGGTGGCCGTGGTCCGGCGGGCGCTGGCGAGCGTCCCCGCGCTGGTGCTGGTGGAGGGTGAGGCCGGGATCGGCAAGAGCCGGCTGGTGCGGGAAGTCCTGGCGACCGAGCCGGCCGGCCGGCCGACCGCGCTGGTGGCGACCTGCCCGCCGTACCGGTCGGCGCCGAGCCTCGGCCCGATCGTGGATGCCTTGCGCCGGGCCCGGCCCAGCGTCGCCGGGCTGCGGTTGAGCGCGCTGGCCGGGGTGTTCCGGCCGCTGCTGCCGGAGTGGGCGGCGGACCTGCCGCCGGCGCTGGAGCCGGTGACCGACCCGACGGTGGCCCGGCACCGGTTGTTCCGGGCGCTGGTCGAGCTGCTCGGGGCGCTGGACGTCGGGTTGCTGGTGGTCGACGACGCGCACTGGGCCGACGACGCCACTCTGGAGTTCCTGCTGTCGCTCAGCTCCGGCCGGCACGACCTGCCGCTGGGGCTGGTGGTGACCTACCGGCCGGAGGAGGTGGCGAGCGGCTCGCTGCTGCGGCGGCTGACCGCCCGGCCACCGGCTGGCGGCCGGCTGGAGCGGGTCACCCTCACCGCGCTCGACGTGGCCGGCACCGCGTCGGTAGTGTCGTCCATGCTGGACGGTCAGCCGCTGTCGGACGCGTTCGCCACCTTCATGCACGAGGCGACCGGCGGGGTGCCGCTGGCGGTGGAGGAGTCGGTGCGGCTGATGGTGGAGCGCGCCGACCTGATCCGGCAGGACGGCGAGTGGATGCGGCGCGAGCTGGGTGAGTTGCACGTGCCGCCGACCGTCCGGGACTCGGTGCTGGAGCGGCTGGATCGGCTGAGCCCGGACGCGGCCCGGGCGGTGCGAGCGGCGGCGGTGCTGGTGGCGGCCGAGGACGGCACGGTCTGCCAGGTCGCCGGTTTGGCCGGGCCGCCCGCCGGGGAAGCCTTGGCGGAGGCGGTGTCGCGCGGCCTGCTGGTCGAGGACGAGCCGGGTCGGCTGGGGTTCCGGCACGCGCTGGTACGCAAGGCGGTGTACGAGGCGATCCCCGGACCGGAGCGGCGCCGGTTGCACCAGCGAGCCGGCGAGGCGCTGGAACGGCTCGCCGCCTCGCCGGTGACCCAGTTGGTACGCCACTTCCGGGAGGCCGGCGAGACCGGCAAGTGGTGCCGGTACGCCGAGCAGGCCGCCGAGGCGGCGATCGCCGCCAACGACTACCCGGCAGCCGCCGGCCTGCTGCACGACGTACTCGCCGGTGCCGACCCGGCAGCCGCCGACGAGGTACGGCTGACCCGCCGGCTCGCCGAGATCACGCTGTACCACCGGGACGTCCGGCTGGAGCGGGACGTGCTCGAACGGCTCCAGCGGCTGCTCGCCACGAACCGGCTCGAGCCGGCCGAGGAAGGGACGATTCGCGGCCGGATCGGCGGGTTGCTGGTGCGGCTGCGGGAGTACGAGGCCGGCCGGGCCGAGCTGGCGAAGGCGGTGCCACTGCTGCTGGCGACCAAGCCGGTCGAGGCGGCCCGGGCGCTGGCCGTGCTCGGCTGGCCACTCGGGCGGGTGCCGGCGCGGGAGCACCTGAAGTGGCTGCGGCGGGCGGCGGACATCGACCTCGCCGACCTGCCCCCGACCGACCGGCTCGCGTTGCTGTCCAACCGGGGCAGTGCGCTGGTGCTGCTCGGCGAGCCGGCTGGCTGGTCGCTGCTGGCGCAGCTGCCGGCCACCGCGCCCACCTTGCAGGAGCGGCTCTACCTGGCGATCGGGCTCATGAACGCCGGGGTCTACGGGCTGGCCTGGGGCCGCTACCAGGAGTCCGGCCGGCGGCTCGCGGACTCGCTCCGGCTCGCCGAGGCGGACCAGTTCACCTGGATGGTCGGCTGCATCCTGGCCGGCCAGGCCCACCTGGACTGGTTCACCGGCAACTGGGCCGGGCTCGCCGACCGGGTGGCGGAGCTGGCCGGGCAGGACTCCGTCCATCCGGACGCCCGGCTGGAGGCCCGCGAGATCGGCGCCCTGCTGAAGGCCGCCACCGGCCCACCGGAGGCGGCGACCGAGCAGCTTCGCAAGGTGGTCGCCGAGGTGCAGGACCGGGAGGTGTTCGACACCCCGACGACCGCCACCGCCGGGCTGGCCCGGCTCCGGCTGGCCGCCGGCGACGTGACCGAGGCGCTGCGGCTGACCGACGAAGAGGTCCGGCTGGCCGAGCGTACCGGCCGCTGGTTGCAGGTCGCGGAGTCGATCCCGGTACGGGTGCGCGCGCTGGTCGGGGCCGGGCAGCCCGACGATGCCGGCCGGCTGGTTTCGGCGTACGCGCGGGCGCTCAAAGGGCGGGACGCGCCGGCCCCCCGGGCCGGGCTGGCGCTGTGCCGGGCGATCCTGCGGGAGGCGGCCGACGGCCCGGAGCGGGCGGCCGACGCCTTCGGCCGGGCGGCCGCGGCCTGGCAGCGGCTGCCCCGGCCGTACGACGCCTTGCTGGCCCGGGAAGACCAGGGCCGGTGCCTGCTCGCCGCCGGCCGCCGCGAGGCCGGGGTGGATCGGCTGACCGCCGCCTTCCAGGAGCTGTCCCGGCTGGGCGCCCGGCATGACGCGCAGCGGGTGCAGCAACGGTTGCGGGAGCACGGGGTGGCGGTCCGCCGGGAGTGGCGGCGCGGCCGGCGCGGCTACGGCAACCAGCTCTCGCCGCGCGAGCTGGAGGTGGTGCGGCTGGTCGCGGCCGGCCGCACCAACCGGGAGATCGCGAGCGCGCTGTCCCGGTCGCCGAGCACGGTGGCGCTCCAGCTCCACTCGGCGATGCGCAAGCTCGGTGCCGCCACCCGGACCGCGGCCGCGGTGGCCGCCATCGAGGCCGGCCTGCTGGCCGACGAGCGAGCCGCCGCCGACCGGTGACCGGCCGCGGGCCGACCCGTGGCGGGCCGCGACCGGATAAAGATTAGAAAGCTTGGCCTGTTTCGAGCCGGCCCGGCAGGTCCGAGACTCGGGCCACCAACGTGCGTGCCGAGTCTGCGGAGGAACCGCCGATGAGCCAGCCCGACCCACCCCCGGACGAGACCCGTTCCCGGGTGGGGCCGCCGGCCACCCCCGACTCCTCCGAAACCCCGGCTCGCACCGGAACCAGGGACGAAGACGACGACCAAACCGCCGAGGCGACCGGCGACCATGCCCCCGGCCGGTCAGGCAGTGGCTACGTACCGCTGTGAGCCCACCCGGATCGGCAACCGCTCGACACCCCCACCGGGCAGGAGCGGCCAGCGTCACCCGGCGGTCCAAGGAGGAGCGAAGTGAGACCCAAGCGACGAGTAAGCCTCGTCCTCATGTCGGTGACGGCGGTCGCGATGTCCACGCTGGCCGTCCCGCCGGCGAACGCCGCGCCGGACCGGCCCGCCGACCCGGCCGTACCCGAGCCGCCGGCCGCCGGGCAGTCCTCGTTCGACGAGCTGGTTTCAGCGCCGGGCCAGGAGCCGGAGGTGCACGAGGTCACGCTGATCACCGGCGACCGGGTGACCCTGACCGCGCACGGGCCGGACGGTCCGTACCAAGTGGACGTCGCGCCGGCGGCGCGGCCGGAGGGGCCGCCGCCGACGTTCGTGTCGGAGCTCAGCCCGGACGGGGTGTATGTGATCCCGAGCGACGTCCGGGCGGCGTTGTCCGCCGGGCTGGTGGATCGGGAGCTGTTCAACGTCTCGTCGCTGGTGGAGCAGGGGTACGCGGACGCGGAGTCGGACGCGTTGCCGGTGATCATCAGCTACCCGCGGTCCGCGGCCGAGGCGTTCCGGGGTGTCGCACCACCGACGGCGGCGGAGCTGGCGCGCCGGGCCGACCGGCTGCCGGCCACCACCGACGTGGTCGGGCTGGCCAGCCTCAACGCCGCCGGGGTGAGCGTCGCCAAGGACCAGGCGGCGCAGTTCTGGCAGGAGCTGGGCGTAGCCGCCGACCGGCGCTCGGCCTCGGAGCGGCCGCGGGTGTGGCTGGACCGCACCGCGGAGCTGCTGCTGGACGAGAGCGCGCCGCTGATTGGGGCGCCGCAGGCGTGGGCGTCCGGCTACGACGGCTCGGGCGTGTCGGTGGCGGTACTGGACACCGGGGTTGACCTCGATCATCCGGACCTGGCCGACCGAGTGGTGGCAGCCGAGTCGTTTGTGGAGGGTGAGCCGCCGCGGGACGGGTTCGGCCACGGCACTCACGTGGCGTCGACCATCGCTGGCACCGGTACCGCCTCGGACGGTCGCTACACCGGAATCGCGCCCGGGGCGACCCTGATCAGCGGCAAGGTCTGCACCGACGGTGGCAGGTGTCCACACTCGTCGATCATCGCCGGGATGGAGTGGGCGACCCAGCAGATGGGCGCCGACATCGTGTCGATGAGCCTCGGTTCGGGTCCCACCGACGGGACCGACCCGCTCAGCCAGGCGGTGAACAACCTGACCGCCACCACCGGCGCGCTGTTCGTGATCGCCGCCGGCAACTCGGGCGCCAGCGGTAACCTGACCGTCTCGTCGCCAGCGGTCGCGGATGCGGCCCTCGCGGTAGCCGCCACGAACAAGTCCGATGGGCTGGCCGACTTCTCCTCTCGGGGTCCGCGATGGGGTGACCTGGCACTCAAGCCGGAGATCGCCGCTCCCGGAGTGGGGATCGTCGCCGCCCGGGCCGCCGGCACCGCGATGGACCCCAACCAGATCGTGGATGAGTGGTACATCGGGGCGAACGGGACCTCGATGGCCACGCCGCACGTCTCCGGCGCGGCGGCGATCCTGGCCCAGCGGTATCCGGACTGGACAGCGGCGCAGTTGAAGGCGGCGCTGATGTCGACGGCGTTCGACGCCGGTCTCACCGTCTACCAGCAGGGTGCGGGTCGGCTGGACGTGGCCCGGGCGGCCACCCAGGAGGTGTTCGCCACCACGGCGAGCCTGGACTTCCGGAACGTGCCGCTGCCGCACGAGGGTGAGCCGCAGCCGGCTCCGATCACCAAGCAATTGACCTACACCAACGTTTCGGACCAGCCGGTGACCCTGACCCTGGCGGCCAGCCTAGCCACCACCGCGGGTGAGGCGGTGCCGGCCGGCGCGCTGACCGCCCCGGCCACCGTGACCGTGCCCGCGGGCGGCGAGGCGGCCGTACCGGTCACACTGGATGTAGCCGGCATCGGCGCCGGCTGGTACACCGGCGCACTGGTGGCCAGCGATCCGGCCACCGGTACCCGGCTGACCACCCCGGTCGGGCTGGTGCGGGAGCCACCCAAGGTAACGCTGACCATCCAAACTATCGGCCGCGACGGCCAGCCGGTGAACGTCGGCGGCGCGCAGGTCATCGACGTCGCCGGGCAAACGGGGTTCATCACCGAGATGACCCAGGTCGGCGAGGGCGTGCTCGAAGTCCGGCTGCCAAAGGGGATCTACAGTGTCGCCCAGGTGGTGAACTGGCTCGACGACGAGACCCGGCGGAACCTCGCCTGGCTGCTCAACCCGGAGGTGGTGGTCGACGGCGACACCGAGATCGTCCTCGATGCCCGCACCGCCACCCAGGTCACGTTCGACACGCCCCAGCCGAGCGAGCCGCTGAGCAACAACTGGATCTCCTGGTACGAGCGGACCGCCGCCGGCGGTGCGCGGTTCGGCGGGTTCATCCTTGCAGACCTCACCACCGGCGGGGCGTGGCGGAAGCTGTGGGCGACCCCGACTGAACCGGTCACAGTGGGCGAGTTCCGGTTCGTCAGCCAGTGGTACACCGGCGACGACGGCTTGGACATGACCGTGCTCGGCCCGCAGCAGCGGGAGCTGCACGTCGCCACCGCCCCGTTCGGCCTGGCCCCGGGCGTCTGCGAGGCGGGCGAGCCCTGCGAGCCGAGCTACCGCAGCGGCGGCGCGATGACCGGGTATCGCGACTACATCCCGTTCGACGGCACCGAGGAGCTGGTGCTGGCCGACGCCGGTCGGGGCCGGCCGGAGGACCTGGCCGGGCAGGACCTCACCGGCAAGCTGGCGCTGCTGGAGTACGAGCCGATCAAAGGCTGCAATATCAATGTCTTTGACCTCCTGGCGGTGCGGGAGGCCGGAGCCGCCGCGGTGCTCGCCTACCCCACCTCCGACTCGGGCTGCCAGATCCCGACGCTGGTAAACCAACCAGATTTCAGCGGGCCGCCTCCGGAGCTCGGGATCCGGTTCGCGTTCCTGCCCATCCAGGAAGCGCGCGAGCTGCGCGAGCAGCTGACCCAGGCACCGGTGACCATCCGGGTCACCGGCACGCCCGAGACCCCGTACGTCAACGTGCTCACGCCCTACGAGGACGGCCGGGTGCCGGACTCGCTGCACTACACGCTCACCGAGGACGACCTGGCCATCCGCGACCTCTACTTCCACGCCTCCGAACCGACCGGGTTCACCATGTCCGATCGGCTGTGGAAGCAGGACGACGGGTACTCGGATGCGCTTCTGCTCGCCTACGGTGCGGCCTTCGTCGGGCCACGCACGATCCGGGAGTACGCGGGGCCGCTCGATCCCGAGCTGTTGCGGAACCGTACGGTGTTGGCCGGCGCCGCCGACCTCGGCCAGCTGGCGACCATCGCCACGGTCGAAGTGCTCGACCAGCCGATCCGGACCAGCCAGCGGTTCAACACCGTACCGCTGACACC
>DATCKZ010000010.1:0-20451 GCA_036564175.1 Natronosporangium sp. | reverse complement strand
CTCCCGGTCACCGGAGGGCGCCCACCCCAGCAGCATGAGGTAGTTGCGCATGGCGTCGGCGAGGTAGCCCTCGTCCCGGTACGACTCCAGCGCCACCTTGTCCCGCCGCTTGGACAGCTTCTGCCGCCGCTCGTTGACGATCAGCGGCAGGTGCGCCCAGGTCGGCGGGGTGAGGCCGAGCGCCTGCCACAGCAGCTGCTGCTTCGGGGTGTTGGCGAGATGGTCCTCGCCGCGGATCACGTGGGTGATCCCCATGCTCGCGTCGTCGACCACGTTGGCCAACAGGAACAGCGCGGAACCATCGCCGCGGGCGATGACGAAGTCCTCCAGCAGCGCGTTGTCGAAGGTCGGCTCGCCCCGGATCAGGTCGACCACCTTGGTCTCGCCCTGGTCCGGGGTCCGGAACCGGAGCGCCCGCCCCTCACCCGGGCCGAGCCCGCGGTCGCGGCAGTAGCCGTCGTAGCCGCGCTCCGAGCCGCGAGCCTGGATCGCCTCCCGGGTGCAGTCGCAGTAGTACGCCTTGCCGGCGGCGGCGAGCTGCTCGGCCGCGGCTCGATGCTCCTTCGTATACGACGACTGGTAGTACGGCCCCTCGTACTCATCCGGGCCGATCCCGAGCCAGGCCAGCGCGGAGATGATCCCGTCAGTCCATTCCGGACGGTTACGGGAAGCGTCGGTGTCTTCGATCCGCAGCACCAGCGTGCCGCCGCGCTGCTTGGCGAAGACCCAGTTCTGCAGGGCCACCCGGGCGCTGCCCACGTGGAACATGCCAGTCGGAGAAGGCGCAAATCGTACCCGTACCGTCACGACCCCAAGCCTACGCAGGCCGGTTTCCGGGCCGCGCGGGATATCCCCAGCGGGATTTCCGGTTGCCAACTGGGTGGGCCGCCTGCCAGGCTGCGGCCATGATCGACCGGCCGGACCTGGACGAGCGGGCGCTGGCTGCCGCGGTGGCGGCCGGCTGGGGGATCGAGGTCGCCGGGCTGGCGTTCCTGCCGGTCGGGCTGGACGGCCAGGCCTGGGCCTACCGGGTCGACACCGCCGGCGGGGACCGGTACTTCCTGAAGCTGCGGCGGGGCGAGTTCGCGCCGGCGGCGGTCCGGCTGCCGGCCTACCTGCGGGCGCAGGGCATCGCGCAGGTGGTGGCGCCGCTCGACCGGCCGGCCGGCGGCCCCGGCCACCGGTTCGGCGAGTACCGGTTGCTGCTCTACCCGTTCCACGACGGCGCGGGGCTGTGGGAGCGGGGGCTCACCGACCGGCAATGGATCGAGTACGGTGAGTTCCTGGGCCGGCTGCACGCGGTGCGGCCGAGCCCGGAGATCGCCGAGCTGCTGCCGGTCGAGACCTTCCGGTCCAGCGCCGGCGAGCGGCTGCGCACGCTCGGGGCGGCGGCTGCGGCGAGCGACCGGCTGGCCGACTTCTGGCAGCGGTACGCCGAGCCGCTGCTGCGACTGTCAGCGGAGGTCGACGAGCTGGCCGCCCGGGTGACCGGGGCGCCACTGGTGATCTGCCACGCGGACATCCACCCCGGCAACCTGCTCGCCGACGGCGACGGCCCGCTGCACGTGGTGGACTGGGACGCGCCGATGCTCGCGCCACGCGAACGGGACCTGATGTTCGTCTACAGCGGCGACTTCGGCGACCATCCGGTGAACCCGGATCGGGCGGCGCTGTTCCGGCAGGGGTACGGCGAGGTCGAGCCGGACCCGACCCGGCTGCGCTACTACCGGAGCGAGCGGCGGCTGGACGACGTGGCCGAGTTCATGCGGAGCATCCTCGATCCGGCGGCCAGCCCGGCATCGCAGGCCAACGACCGGCACTGGCTGACCCGGATCGCCGAGGTGATCGCCGCCGAGTCGGCGTCAGGCCGCTGACCGAGCCGCCGCAAGCAGGTTGGAGACGATCGCCCGGTTGGACCCGAAGTGCAGGTGGAGGTAGCTCGCCACCACGTTCCGGTGGAGGTAGCCGTCGCGGTAGCGCTGGCCGTCGCTGGTGGTCACCTCGTACAGGTCGGGCTCGAGGTCGGCCCGGACGATCCGGGACTGGTGGAACTCCTGGCCCCGGGCGGTGGTCGCCGGCCCGCCCAGCGGTGATCGGCGGCGGGTGCGCACCGTGACGTACCGGATCGCCAGGTGCGCCGGGTCCATCACCACATCGAGCGGGAGCACCCCGGCCATCCGGTGCCGCTGACCGGTGTGGACGGTCAACGAGCGGCCGAGGTAGATCAGGCCGCCACATTCGGCGTACACCGGCATCCCGGCGGCGGCGCGGTCGCGCAGCTCGGCGGCGAGCGACCGGTTGGCCGCCAGCTCGGCGGCGAAGCTCTCCGGGTAGCCGCCACCGAGGTAGACGGCGTCGACCCCGGCCGGCAGCCGCCGGTCGGCGGTCGGCCGGAACTCGACCAGCTCGAACCCGGCGTCCCGGAGCAGCAGCAGGTTCTCCCGGTAGTAGAAGCAGAACGCCGGGTCACGGGCCACCGCGAGCCGGGCCGTCGGGGCGGTGGTGCGCCGGCGCTTCGGTGGACGGGCCGGCCGCTGGGTGCCCACCCCGGCGAGCCGGCACAGCCGGTCGACGTCGAGCCGTTCGGCCGCCTGCTGGAACGCCTCGTCCCGGGCGGCCGCGCTGGTCGGGTTCTCGGCCACGGTGAGCAGCCCGAGGTGGCGCTCCGGGATCGCGAGCTCCGGGCGGTGCGGGATGGCGCCGAGCACCAGCTCGCGGTGCTGCTTCGGCAGCGCGTCGATGACCAGCTGGGCGTGCTTGTCGCTGCCGACCCGGTTGAGCAGGTAGCCGGCGATCCGGAGGTCCGGGTCGAAGCCGGCCAGCCCGGCCAGGATCGCCCCGGCGGTGCGGGTCATGCCCCACACATCGAGCACCACGATCACCGGGACGTCAAGAACCTTGGCGAGGTGCGCGGCGCTGCCGCGCTCGGTGCCGTCCGCGCCGTCGTAGAGCGCGCCCATCGCCTCGATCACCGAGATATCGGCGGGTCTGCTCCAGCGCCGGAAGCTGCGGCGCACCCCGGCCGCGCCCATCAGCCACAGGTCGAGGTTGATCGACGGGGTGCCGGTCGCCTCGGCGTGGTACATCGGGTCGATGAAGTCCGGCCCGAGCTTGAACGGCTGGACGGCCAGCCCGCGGCGGCGCAGCGCCCGGAGCACGACCGCGGTGGCGGTGGTCTTGCCAGCGCCGCTATGGGTCGCCGCGATCAGCACCGCCGGCCGGGTCGGCGGCGTGCTCCGAGACGCCCGCACCATGGCCACCACGCTGCCACAGGCCGTTCGTACGGTCCGAGGCGCCCGCCGCGGCGGTACGACGTTTTGTATGACGGATTCTATGACAGTGATCCAGGCACGTGTTCCTGCCGACGTCGCTCGCCAGGTCGACGAAGACGCGGCCGTGCTCGGGCTTCCCAACCGCTCCGCCGCGGTTCGGGAAGGACTCCGTCTCCTCCATCGGCGGGCGCGGGAGCGGGCACTCGCTCAGGACTACGACGACTTCTATCGTGGTGCGCCGGTGCCGCTCAGCGACGTGACCGCGATCGGCGACCAGGTCGCCGTGGACACGATCGCCGAGCGTGAGAGCGAGCGGTGACTCCGCTGCGCGGAGAGGTGTGGGACGTCCAGTTCCCGTCACCGGTCGGCGCCTGGCCCGCCCTGGTTCTCACCACCAACGTCCTCCTCGCTCGGTTGGGGGCGATCACCGTTGCCGAGATAACCGGTACGCCCGGGCCGCCATCAACGCATATCGAGCTTCCGCCCGAGGTTGGTCTTACCGGCCGAGAGCGATCGTGGGTCAACGTAACCGGGCTGCATACAGTGCCGCGTGGGAAGCTCCGGCGGCGCCGTGGCCGGCTGGCCCCGGTCGAACTAGACCGAGTCGGCGCCGCGATCCGTCTGTACCTCGACATAGAACCGGACTAGTGGCATCCACTGCACCAGCCGGCTCGACGCGTATCGATACTGTGGCCTGCCCCAGGCTAGTTGCTCGGTCCGGGCCTCCCGGTCTGGGTGTTGTCCGACGCACGCAGTCGGTTTGGTGGGCTGGTCCCTGGGATCACGTCGATTCCGAGGAACGTCCGCGCTGTGCCATCTGAACTCCTTGTACACAACTGCGAACACTGTGTCATCGACAGTACAGGCATCCACCACGTGCCGAAAGGCCGCAGCCCTGCTGGAGGTGTAGCAGAAAACCGACGGTCGTCCTGCCGGACCTGCCTCTGGGTACTTGACCAGCGAGTTTGGCGAGCCGAGGTGGGCTTCCGTACGGTCACTGGGCGCGGCCGAGCTGGTCGGGCGTCGGCGGTCGCCTGCCACCGACCAGGCCGAGCTCGCCGGCGCGTACCCCGGCCTGGAACCGGGAGGCCGACGCCAGCGACCGCATCAGCTCGGCCACCCGCCGCCGGTAGGTGCGGACCGAGACGCCGATCTGCCGCGCCGCCGCCTGGTCGGTGAGGCCGTCGGCGAGCGCCCGCAGCACCCGCCGACCCTCGGCGTCCAGGTGCGGCAGGTCCTGCCGCAGGTAGTCGGCGAGCGGGACGGCCATCTGCCAGGTCGCTTCGAAGAACGTCCGCATCCCGTCGAGCAGCGACGGCGAGGTGGTCACCGTGAACTCGCGGTCGCCGCCGACCATCGGCCCGGCCAGGACCATCGCCCGCCAGTCGGCGACGATCAGCTCGTGCGGCAGCTCCGCGGCGCTGATCCGGACCTGCGCCCCGTACCGCTCCAGCTCCTGCAGATGCCGGCGCTGCTGCTCATCGGCGAGCGCGGCGGACGTGTAGAGCTTGCGGACCACCACCCCGGCCAGCATCCGATCGCGCATCTGCTGGGCGACCCCGTCCCGGACCTGCGGCCAGGACCAGGTGTTCAGATCGCGGGCCGCGCAGGCGAACTCGGTGCGGGGGTCGGCGAGCAGGTGTGCGGCGCGCACCGCCAGCTCCCGCTCGCCGCGGACCTTCAGGACCCGATCGTCGGCCATCCACCAAGTTTGGCAGCTGCCGCGGTTGGCAGCTTGTTGTCACGAGCTGGCTGGGCTGATCGGCCGGTGCCACGCTTCCGCCATGACGACCGAACTGACAGCCGCGGCGAGCGGCAGCATCCTGATTGGCGGGGAACGGAAGATCCATCGGATGGGATTCGGCGCGATGCGGCTGCCGGTGGGTGAGTCTGGCGGGCCGCCGCGGTCGCCCGAAGCCGGGATGGCGGTGCTGCGTCGAGCGGTGGCGCTGGGCGTGAACCACATCGACACCGCTGGCTTCTACAGCTACCGTGGGGTGTCCTCCCACGAGCTGATCCGGGAGGCGCTCTCGCCGTACCCGGAGGAGTTGCTGATCGCGACCAAGGTCGGTCCGATGCTGGACGAGACCGGCCTGCCCGGCCACGAGGCGGAGCCCGGCCAGCTGCGGGGCCTGGTGGAGGAGGACCTGCGCCGGCTCGGGGTGGATCGGTTGGATCTGGTGTACCTACGGGTCGGCGGGATCGCGCCGCCGAGCGACCAGCCGATCGGGAAGCGGTTCGAGGTGCTCGCCGGCCTGCGCGAGGAGGGGCTGATCGCGCATCTCGGGGTCAGCAACGTGACCGAGGCGCAGTTCGACGAGGCGCGGTCGATCGCGCCGGTCGCGGTAGTCCAGAACCATTTCCACGTCCATCACCGCGCGGACGCCCAGCTGCTGGCCAAGTGCGCCGCGCTGGGCGTGGCGTACGTGCCGTTCTTCCCGCTCGGCGGCGGCGAGCGACCGCTGGACCAGACCAAGCTGGCCGGCGTGGCCGAGCGGCACCAAGCCACCACGGCGCAGATCGCGCTGGCCTGGCTGCTCGCGACCTCCCCGGTGACCTGCCTCATCCCGGGTACCGGCGCATTGGCCCACCTGGAAGAGAACATCGCGGCGGCCGGGATCACGCTGACCGAGCAGGACCTGGCCGAGCTGGCGGCTACTCGCTGAGCCCGACCCGCTGCCGCTCCGGCTCGATCACGGCCACCACCCGCTCTTGCTCCCGCGGGTAGGGCGCGCCGACGTACTTCTCGGAGAGCTGGTCGATGATCTCCCAGGCCGGGTCGCCGTCGAGCCACTCGACCACCCGGCCCCGGACGATCACCGGCGTGAACGGGTCGTCGGCGGGCGCGATCGACAGCGCCACCCGCGGGTCGCGGCGCAGGTTGCGGGCCTTGCGCGAGCCCGGGCCGGTGGGGAAGACGATCCGCTCGCCGCTGACGCCGATCCACACCGGCACGGTGTGCGGCGACCCGTCCGGGTGGACGGTGGCGAGGTGCGCGATCGGGGTGCCGCTGAGCACGCGGCGGACCTCGGGGTCAAGCATGGGTCGCTCCTTGTCGGACCACTTGGTAGTGCAGGTGGGTGACGCCCGGCGCCGGCACCACGTCGATGGGGTGGAGCCGGACGTGTGCAGGGAGCGCTTGGAAGTAGCGGCGGCCGCGGCCGAGCAGGACCGGAATCTGGTGCAGGATCAGCTCGTCGACGAGGCCGGCCTGCAGCGCGGCGGTCACCACCCCGCCGCCCTGGAGGCCGACGTCGGCGCCCCCGGCCGCCTGCTTGGCCGCCGCCACCGCGGCTTCGATCCCGGTCGTGACCAGGGTCTGGCGGTCGAAGGTTTCGATGCCCGGCACCGGCCGGTGACTGAGGACGATCAGCGGCGCGGTCGGGTGCGGGCTGCCGCCGCCGAACCCCTCGGAGTCGTCGTAGGTGTTGCGCCCGCAGACCATCGCGCCGACTCGGGACGCGAGCGCGTCGAAGACGCGGGCACTGGCTGGGCTGAGCCGGAACCCGTCGAACACTTCGCTCGGCGTGTCGCCGTCGAAGTACCAGTTGAACAGGAACCCGGCGTCGCCGAGCCCTCGGCCCGGGCCCGGATCGTGGCCGGTGATGAAGCCGTCGACCGAGACGGACAGGCCGCAGATCACCTTGCTCATATCAGTCCTTTGTGGTTGGTTAGCGGATCGCCTGCGGGAAGTCGAAGCACCGGTGCGGGTCGTAGGCACGCTTGACCTCGACCAGCCGCGGGTAGTTGCCCGCGTGGTAGGCGCTGGCCCAGTCGTCGAGCGCCGGGTCGGGGAAGTTGGGGTAGACCCGCCCCGCCCCGTCGGTGTGCGCGGTCGCCCAGGACCGGTCGACCCACCGGTCACCCGGCTCGGCGATGTGCTCGAGCAGGAATCGAACCTCGCGGTGGGCGAACGCGGTGGCGTCCTCGGGCACCCGGGCGTAGGCGCCGCCGAGCGCGGTGAACGTGAGCTGCCGCCGGCCGGTGGCTCGCGGCTCGCCGAGCTGAGCGAGCAGCGACGCGATGGTGCGGTCGGTCATCGGCTGGGCGAAGCACTCCGACCTGATCCGGGGCGGGCGGTCGGTCGTACCGGTTGGGTCGTCGGCGAAGCTGCGCTTGAGTTCGGGGACCGGCAGGCCGGGTCGCAGCTGGCTGGTGTCCGGGACGCCGGCCAGGTCGGTGAGCTCGGCGAGCAGTTGCCGGGCCGGTGCCTCGGGGCCGATTGCGGCGCCGAACAGGCTGGCCCGCACCGGAGCGCCGGGGTCGGAGACCAGCGTGAGGTTGACCGTGAGCTGGTCCGGGGCGGCCGGTGCCCAGGCCTGCCAGGCCGCGACCAGGTCGTCGAGCGGTACGCCGGTCCAATGTGCTTCGATCCGGGTGGTGATCGGCTCCGGCACGGTGTCGAACCGCAGCTCGGTGACCACACCGAACTGGCCGCCACCGGCCCCGCGTAATCCCCAGAACAGCTCGGGTTCGCGGTGCTGGTCGCAGTCGACGACCCGCCCGTCGGCGAGCACGACCTGCGCCCCGACCAGCCGGTCACAGGTCAGTCCGTAGGCGCGCCCGAGCAGACCGATCCCGCCGCCCAGGGTGAGCCCGGCGATCCCGACCGTCGGTCCGCAGCCGGCGGGTAGGGTGCGCCGGTACGCGTGCAGCGCCGGGTACAGCTGTCCTAACCGGACGCCGGCGCCGGCGGTCGCGGTCCCGTCACCGGCGACGCTGATCCCATCGAGGCCGGACAGGTCCAGCACGATCCCGTCGGTGGACGAGCGGCCCGCGAAGCAGTGCCCGCCGCCGCGCGGCGCCACCCGGTCGCCGGTCGCGGTCGCGTACCGGATCACCTCGACGACGTCGGACACCGAGTGGCACACCGCCACCAGCCGCGGCGTCGCCTCCGGGTACGCCGGCCGGGCTGGCCGGCGGATCGCGTCGTAACCCGGTGAGCCGGGTCGGTAGACCTCGCCGCTGAACCCGGCCCCGAACTCGGCCAGCTCTGTCATGGCTCGACGCTATGGCCGGCCCGGCCGCCGGTCTTGAACGAATCGCGCAGGGTTTCACAGGCGCAGCAGCGGTGGGGCACTCCGTCTGGCCAGGAACGGCTGGTACGAGGCGGAGTGGTCGTGCCCGCAGGCGCACCGGTCGAGCTCGCCGCCCAGCAGCTGGCGCGGGGTGCGGCCGGTCAGCCGGAGACACTCCCGGCTCAGGTGCGCCTGGTCGGCGTACCCCACGTCGACCGCCAGACCCGCCACGCCGTCGGCACCGCGCCGATCCGACGCCGCGGCACCGGCCTGCGCCAGCGCGAGGAACCCCTGGAACCGCAGCGTCCGCTGCAGGACCTTGGGGGTCAGCCCGACCGTATGCAGGCACCGGCGCCGCAGCTGGCTGGCGGAGAGGCCCAGGTGACCGGCGAGCGCGTCGATGTTGACCGGGTGCCACGGCATCAGCGCCCGGACCGCCTCGCCCACCAGCCGGTCGACCCTCGCGGTGCCGCGGAACTCCCGCAGTAGGTGGGCCTGCAAGAACATGAGCGCCCGCTCCGGGGTTTCGGCCCGGGCCATCGCCTCGGCCAGCCGGTCGACCAGACTTCCCCACAGATCGGCCAGGCCGATCCGCTGGTCCACCAGGTCATCGAGGCTCGCGCCGAGCGGCGGCGCCGCGCCGGGCAGGAACCGGACGCCGACCAGGGTGGTGTGCGGCGGGATGACCTCCACCGCCGGCCCGGTCAGCGGGCCGACCAGCTGTGGCGGGCCACCGATCGGAAAGTGGATCTCGACCCCGCCGGTCGGCAGGTGCCGCTGCACGTACGCCTCCGCGCCGGTGCGCTGGACCCACACGGTCCGCACCACGCCGGCCAACCCCGGCACGGGCGGCCGCTCGACGTACGACTCCATCTGAAGATCTTTGCACGCTCCGCTCCGGCAAGGTCCGGGTAGCGCCGGCTACTCGGTGATGATGACGTCGAGGGTGCGGGGGCCGTGGACGCCTTCGACGCGGTCCAGCTCGATATCACTGGTGGCGGACGGGCCGGAGATGAAGGTCAGCGGCCGGGTCGGGTCGGCCAGCCGGGCCAGCGCCTCCGGCACGGTGGCCGCGATCTGGTCGGCCCGGACCACGCAGACGTGGTGGTCGGGCACCAGCGTCAGCGCCCGCCGGCCCTGCGCCGGGCCGGCGTCGAGCACGATCGTGCCGGTCTCGGCGATCGCCACCGCGCAGCCGGTCAGCACGCTGACCCCGGGCGCGTCCAGCTCGGTCACCGGTATCGGCGCCTCCTCCCGGCGCACCGGGCCCCGATAGCCGGCCAGCCATGCCGGCGGCAGATCGGCCGGGACCACCAGGGTGGCGGTACGGGTGAGCGTGCGGGCCACCGCCTCGGCGAGCTCGGCCGCCGGCACTCGGTGCACGTCGGCCCGATAGTCTGCCACCCGGTCGGCGAACCGCGCCACCAGCTCCGCTCGGTCGGCCGTACCGGTCCGCCGGTAGTCCCGGCTGACCGGCGGCGGTGCCGGCGCGCCGGCCAGCGCCGACCGCACCCGGGCGAGGATCTCGTCACGAGCGCTCACGTGCCCACCACTCCCGGAAGGTCCGGCCCGGCGGCAGCGGCGCGTCCCGGTGCTTGGTCCACTTTGACAGCGGCCACGGCAGCCGTCGGACCGTCCGGCGCCGGGCAACCAGGCGCAGCGGCGCGGCCGCGACGCCGGCGGCTCGCAGGGCCGCCGCGTACCGCCGCGGCCGGCGCATCACCCAGCCGAGGGTACGCATCGCCGCGCGCTCGGCCGACGGCCGGCCCCGCTTGGCGTCCACTCCGGCCTGCCGCAGGTGGACCAGCACCTCCGGGATGTTGATCGCCACCGGGCAGACGTCGTAGCAGGCGCCGCACAGACTCGACGCGTACGGCAGCGTGCGGTTGGCGGTGGCCGCGGGGCCGGTCAGCTGCGGCGACAGGATCGCCCCGATCGGTCCAGGATAGACAGACCCGTACGCGTGGCCGCCCACCCGCTCGTAGACCGGGCACACGTTCAGGCAGGCCGAGCACCGGATGCACCGCAGCGCCTGCCGACCGACCTGGTCGGCGAGCGTCGCGGTGCGGCCGTTGTCGAGCAGCACGATGTGCACCTGCTGCGGCCCGTCGCCCGGGGTCACGCCGGTCCACATCGAGGTGTACGGGTTCATCCGCTCGCCTGTGGACGACCGTGGCAGCAGTTGCAGGAAGACTTCCAGGTCGGCGAAGGTCGGCACCAGCTTCTCGATCCCGACCACCGAAATCAGGGTCTCCGGCAGGGTCAGGCACATCCGGCCGTTGCCTTCGGACTCCACCACCACCAGCGTGCCGGTCTCGGCGACCGCGAAGTTCGCCCCGGAGATGGCCACCCGGCTGGCCAGGAACCGGCGGCGCAGGTGCAGCCGGGCCGCCTCGGCGAGCGCCGCCGGCTGGTCGGTGAGCCCGGCCGGCGCGTCGCCCATCTCCCGCTTGAAGATGTCGCGGATCTGGCCCCGGTTGTAGTGGATCGCCGGCACCAGGATGTGCGAGGGCGTGTCATCGGCGAGCTGCACGATCAGCTCGGCGAGGTCGGTCTCGACCGCGGTGATGCCGGCGGCGGCCAGCGCATCGTTGAGCCCGATCTCCTGGGTGGCCATCGACTTGACCTTGACGACCTCGTCGGCCCCGGTTTCGCGTACCAGCTCGGTGATGATGGCGCACGCCTCGCGGGCGTCGCGTGCCCAGTGGACGGTCGCGCCGGCGGCGATGGCGGCGGCCTCGAATTGTTCCAGCAGCTCCGGCAGCCGGGCCAGCACATCGTCCTTGAGCGCGGCGCCAGCGGCCCGCAATGCCTGCCAATCCGGCAGTTCGCCGACCACCCGGGCGCGCTTGTCGCGGATGGTCCGGGTGGCCCGGCCGAGGTTGGCGCGCAGCTGCTGGTCGGCGAGCGCCGGCTTCGCCGCGGCCGGGAACGGCTGGGCGGCGGCGATCTGGCCCGTGCCGTAGCCGGTCATGTCGCCGCCAGGATCTCGGCGTAGTGGATGGCCTGCACGCCGCCCCGGCGGGCCAGCCCACCGCCGATGTGGGCCAGGCAGGAGTTGTCGGCAGCCGCCACATAGGAGGCTCCGGTGCTGGCCACTGCCGCGCACTTGTCGGCGAGCATCGCCCCGGAGACCGCGTCGTTCTTCAGCGCGAACGTGCCGCCGAAGCCACAGCACTGGTCGGCCTCGGGCAGCGGGACCAGCTCGATCCCGCGTACCGCCGCCAGCAGCCGCTGCGGCTTGTCGGCCAGCCGCAGCGTCCGCAGGCCGTGGCAGGTCGGGTGATAGGTGACCCGGTGCGGGAAGCTGGCCCCGACATCGGTCACCCCGAGCACGTCGACCAGCAGCTCGGAGAGCTCGTAGACCCGGCCGGCGACCGCCGCCACCGACTCGTCGTCCGGGAGCAGCCGCGGATACGCGTCCCGCACCATCGCGACACACGAGCCGGAAGGCGCGACGATCGCCTCGTACGGTGCGAACGTCCGGGCGAAGTTCCGGATCAGCGGCAGCGCCTCGGTCCGGTAGCCGGTGTTGGCGTGCATCTGGCCGCAGCAGGTCTGGTCGGTGGGGAACTCGACGGTGTGGCCGAGCCGCTCCAGGATCGTCACCACCGCCTTGCCGGTGTCCGGGAAGGCCAGGTCGTTCACGCAGGTGATGAATAACGCGATCCGCAAGCGTCACCACCCAACCCTTGGCCCTACCGAACCTGATCGTAACGGACGGCCCGGTCGCCGCCAGCGTGGTGAGGTCAGGAGGCCGTGGTGACCCGAGCCGGCGCGGCCGGTGCCGGTGCGCGGTCCATCTCCCGCCAGCCGCGCTCGGCGCCGATCACGGCGATCACGACCAGGTAGTAGCCACCGCAGGCGAGCAGGGCGGCGGTGATGCCGATCGACTCGGTGAGCGCGCCGCCGACCAGCCCACCCAGCGGGATGCCGACCCACGCCACCGCCTGCACCATCGCCAGCACCCGGCCGGTCAGGTTGGCCGGGATCCGGCGCAGCATCACGGTGCTCAGGATCGGGTTGACGAGCCCGGTCAGCAGCCCGCAGACCGTGTAGACCGCGATGATCGCGGGCAGCGGCGGGCCGCCGGCGAGCACGAAGTAGAGCGGTGGGCCGCCGAGCGAGAAGCAGACGAAGTAGGTGAGCCGGTAGGGGAGCCGGTGGGCGAACCCGGCCGCGAGCAGCGAGCCGGCGACCGCCGCGCCGCTGATGACGGTGAGCAGGATCCCGAACCCGGTGACCCCCCGCCCGCTCTCGCGGGCCCAGACCGGCAGCAGCACGCCGATGAAAGCGGCGTCGATCAGGTTGGTGATCCCTACCATCAGGACGATCGCCCGGAGCAGCCGGTCGCGGTGCATGAACGACGCGCCGGCCCGCAGCCGCCGCAGGTACGGCTCGGACTCGTCGGCGGCCTCGTCCTCGGCTGCCGCGGGGTCGACCGGCGCGGCGCTGGCCGGGATCGGCGCTGGGTGCCGCCGCCGGAGCGCCGGCGCCAGCAGCAACCCGGCGAGCGCGAACGAGGCCGCGTCGACCAGCAGCGCGGTGGTCGGCTCTACCACCGCCAGCAGCGCCGCCGCGAGCGCCGGCCCGACCGCGGTGGCGAGCCGCTGGACGGTCTGCACCAGGCCGGTCGCCCGCTCCAGCCGGACCCCGGCGGTCTCGGCGACCCGCGGCACCAGCGCCGCCTTCGCCGCGTCGCCCGGCCCCCGCGCGGTGCCGATCGCCGCCACCAGCACCAGCAGCAGCCAGTAGGGCAGCGCCCCCAGCAGGTAGAGCGCCGGCACAGCGGCGACCAGCCCGGTGCTGACCAGGTCGGTCCAGACGCTGACCGGCCGCGGGCCGCGCCGGTCGATCATCGGCCCGGCCAGCGCCTTCACCACCACGTACGGCGCCATCTCGACGAACAGCACCAGCCCGGTGCGGGTGGCGCTGCCGGTGGTCACCAGCACGAACCAGGGGATCGCCACCGCCGACACCCGGGTCCCGGTCATCGAGACCGCGTACGCCGCGATCAGCCGGACCAGTGCCATCCGCCCGCCGGTCATGACTGGCCGTCCAGCGCGTCGTCCGGGTCCGCGTCGGCCCGCCGGAACAGCTGGAACACCGCCATCACCGGCGCCGCCCCGGCCGGCGCGTCGGCGATCGCTTCGGGCCGGTTCTGGCGGTAGCTGTTGAGCAGGGCCATCACCTCGCCCTTGAGCCGCTCCGCCTCGGCCGGCTCCAGTCGCAGCACGGTGTCCATGAACGCGGTCGCGCCCCGCCACTGCGCCGGCAGGGCCGGGAACTCGTCGACCGCCCGGAGCGCCTGCTCGGCGTTGAACTCCACCACGTGCCGCAGCCAGCCACCGGTCAGCTCGGCGGTCTCCGGGTCGAGCTCGGCGATCCGTACCCGGGTCGACCGGTGGATCGCCCGCCACCACCGCTCCCGGCCGCCGTCGCGCGGCACCTCCTCGACGAACCCGTACGCCGCCAGCTGCCGGAGGTGGTAGCTGGTCGCGCCGGAGGACTGGCCGAGCCGCTGACCGAGCCGGGTCGCGGTCGACGGCCCGTGCATCCGCAGCTCGGCGAGCAGCCGGACCCGTAACGGGTGGGCGATCCCGCGCATCGCCCGCGCGTCCAGCACGATCTCGCGGTCTTCCGGGGTGGTCATGCGCCGATCGTACGCTTGCAAAGACTCCTTTGCAAAGCTTACTTTGCACACGGCCCAGCGGGCATGTGGATTAGGCCCAGCGCGCGCCGATCTAGGAGAAATTCACCTTTCCGGCAAAACGGGCTGGACTTCTCCTAGATCGACGGGAGGCTACGGCAGGTAGCGGTCGAGGAAGTCGTTCCGGAACTTGCCGGTCGGGTCGAACTCGCGCACCAGCGCCGCGAAGTCCGGCAGCCGGGGATAGCGCTGGGCCAGCACCTGCGGCGGTACGGAGAACAGCTTGCCCCAGTGCGGTCGGGGGTCGAACGGGGCCAGCCGTTCCTCGATCGCGGCGATCACCGGCGCGACCGCGTCCGGGTCGGCGACCCAGGTGAAGTGGATCGCCGTACTGTCCCGCTGGTAGCTCATGCTCAGCCACAGGTCGTCGGCGGCGACCGTGCGCAGCTCGCAGATCTGCAGCACCGGCGCGATCCGGTCCCGGATCCCGTGGATCGCGGTGAGCGCCTCGGCGGTGGCCTCCCGCGGGATCAGGTACTCCGACTGCAGCTCCTCGCCGTTGCTCGGGGTGAACTCCAGCCGGAAGTGCGGCAGCCGGGCATACCAGGGCCCGGGCACGCCGAGCTGCTCGGTGCAGTTCACCGCCGGCATGCCGGCGATCGGGTGCCGGGGACCGTCCGCACGCCGGGCACCCAGCCACCGCTGCGGAGCATCCCAGGGCTCGCGGTGCTTGAGCCACACCTGGTCGGCGTACGGGTGGCGCCAGCTGGTGAAGACGCTGACGCTGTACGCGGTGCCGAAGATCTCGTCCGGCTGCTCGAGCAGCGTCTCGTACGGCAGCTGGTCGTAGACGTACTGCGCGACCTCGAAGGCGGGCACCAGGTCGAGGGTGAGGCTGGTGACCACGCCGAGCGCGCCGAGCCCGACCACCGCGCCGGCGAACCGGTCATCGTCGCGGGTCAGCGTCACCAGCGACCCGTCCGCGGTCACCAGCTCCACAGCGGACACCGCGGTCGCCAGGTTGCCGACCCGGTTACCGGAGCCGTGGGTGGCGGTGGCGCACGCCCCGGCCACCGAGATGTGCGGCAGCGACGCCATGCCCGGCAACCCGTACCCGGCCTGGTGCAGTTGCCCGGCCAGCTCGCCGTACCGGATTCCGGCCGGCACCTTGGCCGTCCCGCGCTCCTGGTCGACCTCCACGGTCGCCGGCAGGCCGGCGAGCGAGACCAGCTCGCCGGCGGTGTCGGCGATCCGGCTGAACGAGTGGCCGGTCCCCAACGCCTTGATCCGCGGCGCCGCCGCCACCAGCCGCCGCAGCTCGTCCACTGACGACGGCTGGTGCAGTCGCGACGCCGCGAACCTGATGTTGCCGGCCCAGTTGCCGACCGTCACGTGCTCGATTCGCCGCCGGTGTTGCCGGCGTCCGCGGCGGTCACGTCGGTGATGGCGTACTTGCGGGCGGCGTCGGCCGGCACCGAGGCCGGCACCTCACCGCGTCGCGCCAGCTGCTGCAGCGTGGCGACCACGATGGACTCCGCGTCCACGTGGAAGTGCCGGCGCAGCGCGCCCCGGGTGTCGGACAGCCCGAACCCGTCGGTGCCCAGCGAACGCCAGTCGTTCGGCACCCACCGGGAGATCAGGTCCGGCAGCGCCTTGATGAAGTCCGACACCGCCACCACCGGGCCGGGCGCCTCGCCGAGCACCCGGGTCACGTACGGGGTCTTCGGCTCGGCGTCCGGGTGCAGCAGGTTGTGCTCGTCGCAGGCCATCGCCTCCCGGCGCAGCTCGGTCCAGGAGGTCGCCGACCACACGTCGGCCGCCACCCCCCAGTCCTGGGCGAGCAGCTCCTGCGCCCGCAGCGCCCACTGCATGGCGGTCCCGGAGGCGAGCAGCTGCGCCCGCGGCCCCGCCTGGTCGCCGGCCGGCCGGTAGCGGTAGAGCCCCTGCAGCAGCCCGGCCACGTCCAGCCCGTCCGGCTGCGGCGGCTGCACCACCGGTTCGTTGTAGACGGTCAGGTAGTAGAAGATGTTCTCGGGCTTCTCGCCGTACATCCGGCGCAGCCCGTCCTCCACGATGTACGCGATCTCGTACGCGAACGCCGGGTCGTACGCGACCACCGCCGGGTTGGTCGAGGCGAGGATCAGCGAGTGCCCGTCCTCGTGCTGCAGCCCCTCACCGTTCAACGTGGTGCGACCGGCGGTGGCGCCGAGCAGGAACCCGCGGGCCAGCTGGTCGGCGGCGGCCCACAGCCCGTCGCCGGTGCGCTGGAACCCGAACATCGAGTAGAAGATGTACATCGGGATCATCGGCTCGCCGTGGGTCGCGTACGAGGTGCCGGCCGCGGTGAACGACGCGACCGAGCCGGCCTCGGTGATCCCCTCGTGCAGGATCTGGCCGGTGGTGGCCTCCCGGTACGACAGGAACAGTTCCCGGTCGACCGGGGTGTAGTTCTGCCCGTGCGGCGAGTAGATCTTCGCGGTCGGGAACAGCGAGTCCATCCCGAACGTGCGTGCCTCATCCGGGATGATCGGCACCCACCGGTGGCCGATGTTCTTGTCCCTCATCAGATCCTTCAGCAGCCGGACGAACGCCATCGTGGTCGCCACCGGCTGCTTGCCGGAGCCGCGCTTGAACTGGTCGTATGTGGACGACGGCGGCAGCTTCAGCGGGATGGTGGTGGTCCGCCGCTGGGGCAGGTAGCCGCCGAGTGCCTTGCGCCGCTCGTGCAGGTACTCCATCTCGTCGGAGTTCTCGTCCGGCTTGTAGTACGGCGGCAGGTACGGGTCGGCCTCCAGCGCCGAGTCGGGGATGTCCAGGTAGAGCCGGTCCCGGAAGGTCTTCAGATCGTCCAGGGTCAGCTTCTTCATCTGGTGGGTGGCGTTGCGCCCCTCGAACTGCGACCCGAGCGTCCACCCCTTGATGGTCTTGGCGAGGATCACGGTCGGCTGGCCGGTGTGCTCGACCGCCGCCTTGTACGCCGCGTACAGCTTGCGGTAGTCGTGCCCGCCCCGCTTGAGGTTCCAGATCTCCTCGTCGCTGAGGTGCTCGACCAGCTTGCGGGTGCGCGGGTCACGGCCGAAGAAGTGCTCCCGGACGTACGCCCCGGACTCGGCCTTGTAGGTCTGGTAGTCGCCGTCCGGGGTGATGTTCATCAGGTTGACCAGGGCGCCGTCGGTGTCCGCGGCGAGCAGCGGATCCCATTCCCGGCCCCAGATCACCTTGATCACGTTCCATCCGGCGCCGCGGAAGAACGCCTCCAGCTCCTGGATGATCTTGCCGTTGCCGCGTACCGGACCGTCCAGCCGCTGCAGGTTGCAGTTGATCACGAAGGTGAGGTTGTCCAGCTCCTCGCGGGCGGCCATGCCGATCGCGCCGATCGACTCCACCTCGTCCATCTCGCCGTCGCCGAGGAACGCCCATACGTGCTGGTCGCTGGTGTCCTTGATGCCGCGGTGGTGCAGGTACCGGTTGAACCGGGCCTGGTAGATCGCGTTGATGCCGCCCAACCCCATGGAGACAGTGGGAAACTCCCAGAAGTCGGGCATAAGGCGCGGATGGGGATACGACGGCAGGCCGCCCGGCCGGTGCGACAGCTCCTGCCGGAAGCCGTCGAGCTGCTCCTCGGTCAGCCGCCCTTCCAGGTACGCGCGGGCGTACATGCCGGGGGACGCGTGTCCCTGGAAGAAGACTTGGTCACCGCCGCCGGGGTGGTTCTTGCCACGGAAGAAGTGGTTCATGCCGACCTCGTACAGCGAGGCGGCCGAGGCGTAGGTGGAGATGTGCCCGCCGACGCCCACGTCCGGGCGCTGCGCGCGGTGCACCATGATGGCGGCGTTCCAGCGGATGTACGCCCGGATCCGCCGCTCAATGTGCTCGTCGCCGGGGAACCACGGCTCCCGCTCCGGAGGGATGGTGTTGATGTAGTCGGTGGTGGTCAGCGGCGGCACACCGACCTGCCGCTCCCGGGCCCGCTCCAGCAGGCGCAGCATCACGTACCGGGCGCGCTTGGCACCCCGTTCGTCGATCACACCATCAAGTGACTCGACCCATTCACTGGTCTCCTGGGGGTCGATGTCAGGAAGCTGGCTCGGTAGACCGTCACTGATTACCGGGCGCTTGCGTTCCGTAGCCACAGGCGCATCCCTCGGGCTCGGGGCCCGGGGTGTCCGGACCCTTCTGGATAGGAGTACTTGCCCCCTATCCTGCCCTCTCCAGGCGCGCGCCGTCATCTTGTCGAGGTCCCAGACACACCGTTGTGCCCGCCACGCGGCAGTACCCGAAAGTAACCTGTGCGAATGCAGACCGAAACGATCACCGTACGGACCGGCTCGCGGCCGACTGTGCGCGATATCACGGCCGAGGCCCAGCAGTTCGCCCGGGACAAGGGCGACGGGCTGCTGCACGTCTTCGTACCGCACGCCACCGCCGGGTTGGCGCTGATAGAGACCGGCTCCGGCTCGGACGACGACCTGGTCACCGCGCTGGACCAGGTGCTGCCCGCGGACGACCGGTGGCGGCACCGGCACGGGTCACCCGGGCACGGGCGGGACCACCTGGTGCCGGCCTTCGTGGCGCCGTACGCGACGCTGCCGGTGATCGACGGCCGGATCGCGCTCGGTACCTGGCAGTCGATCTGCCTGGTAGACCCGAACGGGGACAACAGCACGCGCCAGGTCCGGTTCTCCTTCCTCCCCGGTTAGCTCGCGGGTCGGCTCGCGCCCTGCCTTCTGTCCGGCTTTCGCCCGGTGGCTTCCCGCCGCGGCTGCCCCCGCGCCGCCGCGACGCTGGCTATCGTCAGCTCAGCAGGGAGCGACCGACGTCACCGTGACCCGGATCCGGGTCGGGCCGGCACCCGCGGTCGACTGGGTTCCGGCTCGACGGGTTCCGGCTCAACCGGTTCCGGGTCGACCGTTCCGGGCCGACCGGTCCCGGTGGCGATCGGTCCCGGGGCCGCCCGACGCTCCCGGGGGTGGTACGGGTGGGAAACGGGGACGGGGGCGAGGAGGGCGAATGATGGTGGGCGCCAGGGCAGATGCCGCGGCCGCTGGCGGGGCGACCGACGGGTACCCGGACGAGGGAGGCGAGCCCGGGTCGCGACGGGTGCCGATCCGCACGCCCGCTCCCGACCAGCTGCGGCTGCTGACCAAGGTGGCCCGGATGTACCACGAGCGCGGGCTGCGCCAGCCCCAGATCGCCGCGCAGCTGCACATCTCCCAGCCGCGGGTGTCCCGGCTGCTCAAGCAGGCCGTGGAGATGGGCATCGTGCGCACCATGGTGGTGCCGCCGACCGGCGTCTACACCGACCTGGAGGAGGCCATCGAGCGCCGGTACGGCATGGCCGACGTGGTCGTGGTGGACGCGGCCGGGGACGGCGATGAGGACGTGATACCGGCGCTGGGCGCGGCGGCGGCGGTCTACCTGGAGACGACGCTGACCGGTGGCGACCGGATCGGCATCTCCTCCTGGAGCGCGACCCTGCTGGCCACCGTGGAGGCGATGCGCCCCCGCCCGATCCGGGTCGCCGAGGAGGTGGTCCAGGTGATCGGCGGTGTGGGCGACGCGATGGCGCAGGTCCAAGCCACCCGGCTGACCGGTCGGCTGGCCGAGTTGACCGGCGCGCGGCCGCTGTTCCTGCCCGCGCCCGGGCTGGTCGGCTCCTCGTCCGCGCGGGCCACCCTCGCCTCGGACCGGCTGGTCGCCGAGGTGATGGCCGCCTGGGAGCGGCTGACCACGGTGCTGCTCGGCGTGGGCAGCCTCGAGCCGTCCCCGTTGCGCCCGGACAGCGGCAACGCCATCGCCCAGGAGGAGCAGGAGCGCCTGCGCCGAGCCAACGCGGTGGGCGACATCTGCCTCAGGTTCTTCGACGAGTGGGGGGAGCCGGTGCCGTCCACACTGGACGAGCGGGTACTCGGCATCGCGGCCGCTCAGCTGCGCCAGGTGAGCCGCCGGGTGGCGGTGGCTGGCGGCCGGCGCAAGTACGCGGCGATCCGGGCGGCGTTGCGCGGCGGCTGGTTGAACGTGCTCATCACCGACCTGGGCGTGGCCCGCCGGCTGGCCGAGGAGCAGCCGATCCCGCGCCCGCGCTGACCCTTCCCCACGATGCCCCTTCTCGCGGTCGTCCTTCCCCGAGGCGGTCGCCCTTCCCGCGACCGCCCTTCCCGCGATCCACAGCCACGGCGCCACCGCGTGCGCCGCGTGCAGGTCCGGGTCGGTCTTGTACTGGGCGTGCCGTTGCCGGTAGTGGGCCAGCGTCACCGTCTCCGGGCCGGCGTGGTCGCGCGGGTTGCCGCCCGGGATGGGGTACCCGTCCGGGGGTACTCGTACTGGTAGTCGCCCAGTTGCAGGATCAGGTCAGGCTCCTCCTCGGCGAGCCGGCGGTACGCGGTGAAGTAGCCGTGCTCGTACTGCGAGCAGGAGACGAACGCCATCGCCAGCGCCGACGGGAACGCCCATCGTGGCGGCGCGGTCCGGGTCCGGCCGACCGGCGATATCCACCGGTACGCCTTGAACC
>DATCKZ010000009.1:0-3075 GCA_036564175.1 Natronosporangium sp. | reverse complement strand
TGCACCCCGCGGGTCTGGAGATTCCCCGGTTGGACTCCGCGAGGTAGCCAAGGTCACGCCGCCGGCCGCCACTCAACGATAGCCCCTTCCCCCCGGGGTTCCACTAGCCAGCCGTCCCCGATACCCGATCGGTCGACGACCAGCGATCCCTAGCCGACCACCCGGTCGCCGTACACCGGCTGGCAGTCGGCCGGCACTCCGCCGCACTCGAAGCCGACTCCCCGCGCCGCCATGAACGCCACCGGATCGGTCTGCACCCGGGCCCCGCCGACCGGATGCAGCTCGACCTCGAAGTGCAGGTGCGGGCCGGAGCTGCGGCCGCTGGAGCCGACCAGCCCGATCACCTGGCCGGCGGCGACCTGCTCGCCGACCGACACCATCGGCCGGGAGAGCTGGTGGCAGTACCGGGTCACCACGTCGCCATGCCGGATGTTCACGTACCACCCGCAGCCGGCCACCGCCGGCGAACCGTCGACGTCGCAGCTGTACGGCGCGCCGTTCCGGGTGGCGTTGCAGGCGACCAGCGTCACTACCCCGTCGGCGGCGGCCCGGATCTCGGCTCCCCGGGGTGCGCCGATGTCGATTCCATAGTGGTCGGGTCGGGCGGCGGTGCGGAAGCCGGACCAGATCGGGCCGGGCGCCGGCCGGGTCCAGCCGGCCGCGGTGATCTCGCCCAGCCCGGCGCACCGCAGCTCGCCGTCGAACGCGGCGGCGCTGGCGGCGCCGCCGGCCACCAGGTTCACCACCGCCACCGCGAGCGGCTCGTGTTTGGCGTACGCATCCGGATAGGCCGATCGCTGTACGGCCTGTGCGGCGACCGTCAGCGGCAGCTGCTCCCAGCCGGGGACCTCCAGCAGCCGCTCGTAGAACTTCCGGCTCGCGTACTCCGGGTCCATGATCTGTTCCGGCGAGCCCCAGCCTTGCGATGGCCGTTGCTGGAACAGCCCGAGCGAGTCCCGGTCGCCGTGGTCGAGGTTGCGCAGGCCGGACTCCTGCATCGCGGTAGCGACCGCGATCACCCACGCTCGCGGCGCGATCTCCATCGCCACCCCGACCTCCACGATGATCCGGCCGTTGCCGAGCTGCTCCTCGTCGAGGGCGGCGGCCGCCGCGGTGTCCCCCTGCCCGAGCGGCTGCTGGCAGGCGATCAGCGACGGGTCGTTGGCGGCGCTGTCGGTCACCGCCCCCACCACCGAGAACATCACCAGGCTGCTGAACCAGCACAGCATGACGGCGGCGACGGCGACGATAATCAGCGTCCGGCCGGAGCGGGCGCGCCGGGGCAGCAGCCTCGCGACCCTCATTCCGGCCACCAGTCCACGGCCGAGACCAGCCACTTGCCATCCACGACCACCACGTCGACCACGACCGTGCCGCCGGCGGTGGGGACCCCGATCCGCGCCCACTCGGGAGCGTCGAAGTAGACCTCACCGTCGCCGGTGATCCGGCGCGGGACATCCGGCGGGACGGCGTCGACCAGTGCCTCGGCGAGCGCCGGCGTGGTGAGCGCCGTGACCCGGTCATGCCAGCGCGGGTCCGGGGTGGCCCAGACCTCGGCGAACTGCTCGGCGGCGGCGATGGCGCCGGCCGCGGCGGCCGGGTCGAGCGGCTCCTCTTCGGTCACCCCGCTCGGGGCGTGCGGCGGTTCGGCCGCCGGTGCTGGGCTGGCGGTCGGCGTCGATCCGGGGCCCGGCGCCGGCTGGTCGGCCGTCGCGCCGCCGGGCGCCGGGGCGGCGGGACTGCCGGCCGGTGCCGATGGCTGCTGCGCGGCCGGCGCGCCACCGCCGGGCTCCGGATCGTCCTCGCCGTCCGGCCAGTTCAGCACGAGTAGCCCAATGCCGGCGATGACCGCCACGATGATCCAGAACTGGCGGCGCGGCATCGGTCACTCCGCCCGCCTGGTGATCCGCCGGATCCACTTGCCCCGGTTGGCGAGCTTGTCCTGCGCCTCCTTGGCGTAGACAGTGGCCCGGTAGGTGGCGGCCCGGTCCCGCCGGGCCCGTTGATATCGGTCGATCGGTACGTAACCGATCGCGCTCGCCCGGCTCCAGCCGGCGTCGCCGCCGTCCCCACCGCCGCCGGCGCCGCCGACTTTCATCCGGCTGAGCGCGCCACCGACCCCGCGGCCGCCGGCCAGCGCCCCGCTCAGCATCCGGCGCTGCAGGATCAGGAACAGCACCGAGCTGAGCCCGACCATCAGCAGGTTGATGAAGAAGAACCGCTGGTGGCTCTGGAGCAGCAGCTCGGTGGTGATGAGCATCAGCGCCAGCCCGACCAGCGACACGATAATCATGAAGGCGGCGGCGAGCAGCAGCCCGAACCAGCGCCAGAGGATCCGCCGGCCACCGCCGCCGATCAGCGCCACCGGTAGCACGAAGATCAGCGCGACCGCGAGGATCGCCACCATCAGCTGCCCGACGATGATCGGGATCAGCACCCCGACCACCAGGAACGTGGCGAGCACCAGCAACGCGAGCAGCAGCAGGAAGCCGACCGCGATCCGGTCGCCGCCGCCGTGGTCCAGGTAGGCGGCGAGCTCCGCACCCTCCGGGCAGCCGGGAACCGGATCGTCGGGGTGCATCATGTCGTACATGTAGCTGCCCGGGTCGGCGCCGGCGTCCTCCGGCGCGGTCGAGGCGTCGGTGAGCAGGATCTCGTTGTACCGGTCGACGCACGGGTGGTCGCCGCCCTCCTCGTACGGGGCGTCGCACCGGTTCGCCTGCTGCTCCTCGGTGCCGCGCACCGTGAGCACCAGCGGACAGTCGAGCCGCTGCCCGTACGCCATCTGCTGGTGCGGCCGGCGGACGTACATGTCCACCAGCCACATCTGCATGATCCAGCGCAGGTACTGCGGGTCGTTGCGGGTGGGCGGCGTACCGTCGCCGGTGATGTCCAGGAAGCAGCCGTCCACCAGGCCCTGACCCCCGCCGGGGGGTTGCTGCACGCACGGGGCCGGATCGGCGCTGCCGGTGGGCCGCACCGCGGTGACCGCCACGTCCGCGCCGATGTCCCGGGCGCGCCCGACCAGCCCTTCATCGCCGAGCAGGAAACCGCCCGGGTTGGCCAGCACCGCTC
>DATCKZ010000008.1:0-2162 GCA_036564175.1 Natronosporangium sp. | reverse complement strand
GTAGCTCGGGGCCGCCGGTGTCGCGTACTCGGCCGCGGCGTACTCGGCCGGCGGGTGGTCGTGCCGCCGCCAGCGCCGGGCGCTGAACAGGGTGCCGAGCAGGGGCACGGCGAGCAGGGCCGCGACGCCCTCGGCGGGGTTGCGCAGGGCGAGCGGTACGTCGAGGACGTCCGCGGGCACCGCCTGGTTGAAGCCGTCCAGGTCGACCACCCGCCAGACCACCAGGCCGAGGAAGCCCAACCCGGCGAGCACCAGCCCGAGCGGGGACACCCGCGGCAGGATCAGCAGCGCGTAACAGAGCCCGGCGCCGAGCATGGCGGCGAGCCCGAAGGCCAGGTCGATGTCCAGCCCGCTCGGGTCGGCCCGGGCCTCGGCGAACTTGCTCAGACCGATGCCGGTCAGGACCCACGTGGCCGGTGCCAGGAGCAGGGCCAGGATGATCGAGCCGAGGTGGCGCATGTGACTCTCCGTATTCGAGTCGTTCCACCCCAACGTATCGCGCCCCGGCAAACCGCGAGCTCAACCGAACGGATCGAGACCCGGACGAGGCCCGGCGCGCCGGATCCGGCGCGCCGAGCCCTGCGTGGTCAGCCCTTCTCGGATCGGCTCTGCCCTGGCGGAGCCGACCACGGCGACTCGGTGGAGGAGTCACCGCGGGCCGTGGACTTGTCCTTGCCGCTGGCTTCCGCCACCGACTCCGCGCCGACCGACACCTTCTCCGGCTCCTTGCCGGTGTCCGGCACGGTCGCCGGCTCATCGGCCGGCGCCGCAGGCGATGACTCGCCGGAGGCCGCCTTGGCCGGTTCGGCCGTCTCGGCCGGCTTGCTTGGTTCGGCCGGCTTGGTTGGTTCAGTCGTCTCGGCCGGTTTGGCCGCTGTGGCCGACCCGGCCGGCTGGGCCGGTGTGGCCGATCCGGCAGGCGCGGCCGATCCGGCCGGCCCGCCCGGCACCGCGGCCGGCTCGGCGGTGCCGCTGGGCGCGGCGCCGGCCGCGGTGGCGACCGACGGCCAGCGCCGCCACCGTTGGGCACTGAACACCGCCATCACCAGCACCGCCCCGATCAGCGGCAGGGTGCCGTTGTCCAGCGGGACGAGCAGCGGCAGCTGCCGGTCGACCACATCCCAGTTGTCCGGCACCGCCCGGCGTACGTCCAGCGGTGCGATGAACAGGCCCACGTACGGGGCGATGAGTAGCAGGCCGCCGACCAGCGGGCCGAGCGGCGATAAACGTAGCGTCGCGATCAGGCCGAGCAGGATGCCGGCGACCGCGAGATAGACGGCCGGCTCGATGAGGTCGACGGTGTCCCAGCGACGGGCCTCGACCCACTCGCCGACCTTCTCCTGCGAACCGTTCTGTCCCAACGCGACCAGGCACCAGGTCAGCGGCGCGACCACCACGCCAGCGAGCAGACTCCATAGATGTCGCATTCGGGCACCGTACCGGTTCTGACCTTGCCGGGCACGCCTGGTTTGCCGCACCGAGCCAGTAGTAGCGTGCGGCTATGCCGACCGTGACCGACGTGCTGTGGACACCGCCGCCGGATGTGCTGGAACGGTCACGCATTGGTGACTATCTGCGCTGGCTGGAGCGCGAGCGCGGGCTGCGCTTCGCCAGCTGGCACCAGCTGTGGCAGTGGTCGGTGGACGACCTGGCCGGGTTCTGGTCATCCATCTGGGAGTACTTCGACGTCATCGCCGCCAGCCCGCCGACCACCACCCTCGCCGGCCGGGAGATGCCCGGCGCCCGCTGGTTTCCTGGCGCGCGCCTCAACTACGCCGAACACGTGCTGCGGATGCCTGGGGTTGCCGGCTCCGGGGAGGTGGCCGGCGGGGCGAGCGGGCGGGTGGCCGACGACGAGCCCATCGTGCTGGCCTACTCGCAGACCCGCGATCCGGTCACGCTGACCGCGTCCGAGCTGCGCGAGCAGGTACGCCGGGTGCGGGCCGGGCTGCGCCG
Source organism: Natronosporangium sp. (assembly GCA_036564175.1). Taxonomy (GTDB): domain Bacteria; phylum Actinomycetota; class Actinomycetes; order Mycobacteriales; family Micromonosporaceae; genus Natronosporangium. The sequence continues at coordinate 206 of DATCKZ010000008.1, read as the reverse complement.
GCTGGGCGTGGCCAAGGGCGACCGGGTGGCCGCGTACACCCCGAACATCCCGGAGACCCTCGTGCTGATGCTCGCCGCGGCGAGCCTGGGCGCGACGTTCTCCTCCTGCGCGCCGGAGTTCGGCACCCGCAGCGTGGTCGACCGCTGGCAGCAGATCGAGCCCAAGGTGCTGGTCGCGGTGGACGGCTACCGGTACGGCGCGAAGG